>NZ_JAUJWZ010000013.1:0-195724 GCF_031931925.1 Pseudomonas sp. rhizo66 | reverse complement strand
GGTGCCACCTTCTGCCACCGAGGTGTCAGCCGTCAGTTTCACGGTCGACGTGTCGATGGTGTCAGTCACTTCGGTCACGGCTGGCGTGGTGCTCGGCACCAGGTTTTCGAAGTTGCCGCCGTTGGCGTCCTTGATGGTGACTTCGACTTTGCCGGAGTCTTTATAAACGTCGTCGGCTGGCGCTGGAACGGTCACGGTGCCAGTGGTTTTACCCGCTTCGATGGTGATCACCGAGCCGTTGCTCAGGGTCACGGTGACTGGCGTGCCGGCCGGGTTGGTCAAGGTCGCGGTGTAAACAATCGAACCGCCTTCAGCCACGGTGCCGGTAGCCGTCAGCGACAGGTTGGTGTCGTCGATCGAGTCGGTAATGGTGGTGGTCGCTGGCGTTGTGTCCGGCACCAGGTTTTCGAAATTGCCGCCGGAAGTACCGGTGATGGTGGTGCTGACGGTGCTGCCATTGTTGTAAACGTCGTTGGCCGCTGTCGGTACGTTGACCGAGCCCGTGGTCTTGCCGGCGTCAATGGTGATGGTCGAGCCGTTCGACAGGGTGATGGTCACCGGGGTTTGCGCGGCGTTGGTCAGCGTCGCGGTGTAGGTGATCTGGCCGCCTTCGACGACCGTACCGGTGGCGGTGAGGCTCACGCTGGTGGTGTCGATCGAATCGGTAACGGTGGTGGTGGCTGGCGTGGTGTTCGGCACCAGGTTTTCGAAGTTGCCGCCACTGGCGCCAGTAATGGTGGTGCTGACGGTGCCGCCATTGTTATAGACGTCGTTCGGCGCGGTCGGCACGTTGACGGTACCAGTGGTCTGGCCGGCTTCAATGGTGATGGTCGAACCGTTCGACAGGGTGACGGTCACCGGGGTTTGCGCCGGGTTGGTCAGGGTCGCGGTGTAGGTGATCTGGCCGCCTTCGACCACTGTGCCGGTGGCGGTCAGGGTCAAGTTGGTGGTGTCGATCGAATCGGTGATGGTGGTCACCGCTGGCGTCGGGTTCGGCACCAGGTTTTCGAAGTTGCCGCCAGTGGCACCGGTAATCGTCGTGGTGACAGTGCTGCCGTTGTTATAGACGTCGTTGGCCGGGGTCGGCACGTTGACCGTGCCGGTGGTCTGGCCGGCACCGATGGTGATGGTCGAACCGTTCGACAAGGTGACGGTCACCGGGGTTTGGGCCGGGTTGGTCAGGGTCGCGGTGTAGGTAATCTGCCCGCCTTCGGTGACACTCGGCCCGGCCGTCAGGGTGACGGTGGTGGTGTCGATGGTGTCGGTGACCTGGGTCGTGGCCGGAGTGGTCGGCGGCGTCACGGTGATGCCATTGCCGCCGGTGGTGCCGGTGACGGTCACGTCGATTTGGGTCGGGTCGTTATAAACGGTGTCGTTCGGCGCCAGCGGCACATTGACGGTGCCAGTGGTTGCGCCTGCCGGAATCACAATCACCGCGCCGTTCGACAGGGTGATGGTCAGGTCGGTCAGCGGCGCCTGGGTCAGGGTCGCGGTATACACCAGCACGCCGCCGGCTTCGGTGATGGACGGCGTGGCGCTGAGGCTCAGGGTCGAGTCACGCAGGGCGTTGGTGGTGGTATCGGTGGTCTGGCCAGCGGTGATGTTTTGCGCGGCCTGGCCGGCAGCGTTGATGCCTGCGGTCGGGAAGCCAATGGTCGGGTCAACGCGGCCAGCGGTGGCGTCGAGCATGACGAAGCTGTGACCACCCCCGGCCGCACCGCCCGTGCCGGCGGCGCTCGGGCCAGCAGCGGTGGCATCCAGCGCGGTGGTCGGGTCGACACCGGCGGCGATGGCTTGCTGCAGTTCGGCTACCGACGGCGCAGCCTGCGCGGTGGCTTCGGCCAAGTCAGTGCTTGAGTCCGGCGCACTGGCGCTCCATTGGGTTTCACGGCCCAGGTCAAGGGTGCGGCCATCGGCCAGTTCAAGCGACACGGCGCCGGAAAGACCGGTGTCGATCTGGTCGCCGACAAACAGTCGGTCGCCTTCAACGAGTACGCGACGAACGCCCTCTGGGGACACCGCGAAAACCTGACCGACAATGCTTTTGACGACGGCAACAACACTGCTCATTGAAGACTCTCCGGGGTGTCACGTTCAGTTGACTTCCATGAACCTGAGGGCATGGGTGCCGATTCAGTCTGGACGTACTTTAAAAATTTGCGAAACAAGTTTGACGCGTCTAATCGTCAATAAATTGGCTAGATTCTTTCGCTATTAACTTTATGCCAAACTATTGACCTTCTGGGTGCCATCCTAAACAATCGCCCCACTAATGTCACATTGATATTTCCGCGGCGACCTGTCCTTCAGCGTGTGATCCAGTTCCTGTTTTGAACTTTCCGACATACGGTCAATCTGGTTGCCATCATCCGACGCAGCGCCAAGTTTTGCTGTGATTCAAGACAAGAAGTTCTGGGATATTCCTATCATGCGTTCGCCCCTGCTTTTCGCCGTACCCTTCGCTCTCGCCGCCTCTTTGGTACAAGCACAATCCTTACCAGAAGCCATGCAGCAGGCACTGGATGTTCATCCGGAAATCCAGGCAGGGGTGAACAGTCGTTTGGCTGCGGATTATCAATTAAGAGCGGCGAAAGGTGGATACCTGCCGAAGGTCGATCTGCTCGGCGGTTATGGTCGTGAAGGCACCGACAGCGTCACTACCCGCGCCAATGGCGGCGGTAACCACTGGGAGACCCTGAACCGCAGCGAGTCAAGTTTACGTCTCTCGCAAATGGTTTTTGACGGTTTTGCGACCTCCAGTGAAGTAGGGCGTCAACAAGCCACCGTTAACTCCCGCGCGTACTCGCTGCTCGGCACTTCCGAGCGCACCGCGCTGACCGTCGCTCAGGTGTATCTCGACGTGCTGACCCGCCGCGAATTCGTGCGTCTGGCCGAAGAAAACCTCAAGAGTCACCAGCGCATTTATGACCAGATCCAATTGCGCACCCAGCGCGGCGTCGGCAGCGGTGCCGACCTCGATCAGGCAGAAGCGCGGATGGCTCAGGCCCGCAACAACCTGATCACCGAGCAGACCAATCTGGCCGACTCGGAAACCAACTTCCTCAGCGCGGTCGGGCAAATGCCTGATCAACTCGAGCGTCCTGCGCCGTTCATGGCGATGATGCCGGCCAACCTCAATGAAGCGCGCCAGCAGATGCTGGAAAACAGCCCGATCCTACGCTCCGCCGAGTCCGACATCGCCGCTGCCGAAAAACAGTACGAAACCGCCAAGTCGACCTTCTACCCACGTTTCGACGCCGAACTGGGTCGCACCGCCGACAACGATCTCGACGGCCAGAACGGCCACAACAACGAATGGCAGGCCATGCTGCGCATGCGCTTCAACCTCTATTCCGGTGGCAGCAACAAGGCTGATCTGGAATCCAAGTCGTACCTGTCGAACCAGGCGCTGGACATCCGCAACAACGCCCTGCGTCAGTTGAACGAAGAACTCGGTCTGGCCTGGAACGCCCTGAACAATGCTAACGCGCAGGTGCCGATCGCTCAGCAATACGTCGACCACAGCACCTCGGTGCGCACCGCTTACCAGCGTCAGTTCAGCCTCGGCGAACGTACTCTGCTCGATTTGCTCGACAGCGAAAACGAGTTGTTCACCGCTTCGCGGCGCCTGGCGGAAATCAAAAACATTCAGTTATTTACTCAGTACCGAATCAAGGCGACCATGGGCGAGTTGCTCAGAAGCCAGGGAGTGGTCGCACCGTTGGCATCCGTTGTGCAGAACGACGTGAAGCCCAAGGTCCAGCTGCCTGGGATGAATTGAGTTATCCCTTTTCAACTGTCAAAGAGTGTCGAGCGTGGAATCAGAAGTCAGTCGAGTTCAACTCAGTCATGATCCACGCGCGTTGCACGACGATCCGTTACTGGACGGTCTGCTCGCCCTTTGCATGCTCCATCAGAAACCCGCCAGCGCGGCGATGCTGACCACCGGCCTGCCGCTGCCCAAACAACGCCTGAGTGTCGAGCTGCTGCCCCGCGCGGCGGCTCGCGCCGGCCTGCAAGGTCGCGTGCTGCAGCGCAAACTGGAAGAAATTCCGGCGATCGCCATGCCGGCGTTGCTGCTGCTCAAGGATGGTCGCAGCGCTGTCCTGCTCGGTTGGCAGGGGGACAACGAAGCGCGGGTGCTGCTCAGCGAAACCGACGGCGGCGAGTCCATCGTCAGCCGCGAATTGCTCGCTGACGACTACACCGGCAAAGTCTTCTTCGCCCAGCCGCAACACAAATTCGACGTCAATCACGGCACGCTGATTCCACGTGCGCGTTCGTGGTTCCGCGACACCCTCAAGCGTTCGCGCTGGCTGTACGCCGATGCGATCGCCGCGAGTTTCCTGATCAACATCATCGCCATGGCCGCGCCGCTGTTCGTGATGAACGTCTACGACCGCGTGGTGCCGAACCAGGCCGAAGCGACCCTGTGGGTGCTGGCGCTGGGTATCACCGGCGCCTATATCTTCGACCTGGTCCTCAAGAGCCTGCGCAGTTTGTGCCTGGATCTGGCCGGGAAGAAAACCGACCTGATCATCTCCGCGACGCTGTTCGAGCGCATCGTCGGCATGGCCATGAAATACCGCCCGGCGCGGGTCGGCAGCTTTGCGCAGAACATCCATGAGTTTCAGAGCCTGCGCGACTTCCTCGCCTCGCTGACCCTGACCAGCCTGATCGATCTGCCGTTCACCATCCTCATCTTCATCGTCATCGCCATTCTCGGCGGGCATCTGGTGTGGATTCCGGTGTTGGCCTTCCCGATTGCCTTGCTGATCGGCTACGCGTTGCAGAAACCGCTGGTGGCGACCATGGAGCGCACCATGGCCCTCGGTGCCGAGCGCCAGTCGAGCCTGATCGAAACCCTCGCCGGCCTCGACGCGGTGAAGGTCAACAATGCCGAAAGCGAACGCCAGTATCAGTGGGAACAGACCATCGGCACCCTCAGCCGCCTCGAGCTGCGAGTGAAAATGCTCTCCGGTCTGGCGATGAACATCACCCTGCTGATCCAGCAACTGGCCGGGGTGATCATGATCGTCTTCGGCGTCTACCAGATCATCGCCGGCAACCTGAGCATGGGCGGTCTGATTGCCTGCTACATGCTCAGCGGCCGCGCCCTCAGCCCGTTGGCCTCGCTGTCCGGTCTGTTGACGCGTTACCAGCAGGCACGAGTGACCATGACCTCGGTCGACCAGATGATGGAACTGCCGCAAGAGCGCAATTTCGAAGAGCGCCCGCTGAGCCGCAAGGTCCTGCAAGGTGCAATCGAATGCCGCCAGCTCAGCTTCACCTACCCGGAACAGCAGAACCCGGCGCTGAAGAACATCAACCTGGTGATCCGTCCCGGCGAGAAGATCGGCATCATCGGCCGCAGCGGCTCGGGCAAGAGCTCGCTGGCGAAACTGCTGGTCGGCCTGTATCAGCCGGACGACGGTTCGTTGCTGGTCGACGGTGTGGATATCCGCCAGATCGACGTCAGCGAACTGCGCTACAACATCGGCTACGTGCCGCAAGACATTCAACTGCTGGCCGGCACCCTGCGTGACAACCTTGTCTCCGGCGCGCGTTATGTCGAAGACGAACTGGTCCTGCAGGCGGCCGAACTGGCCGGCGTCCACGAATTCGCCCGTCTGCACCCGCAAGGTTATGAGCTGCAAGTCGGCGAACGCGGGCAGAACCTTTCCGGTGGTCAGCGGCAGAACGTTGCACTGGCCCGGGCGCTGTTGCTCAATCCGCCGATCCTGTTGATGGACGAGCCAACCAGTGCGATGGACAACACCGGTGAAGAACGCCTCAAGCAACGCCTCGCGGCGGTGATTGAAAACAAGACCGTGGTGCTGGTGACGCACCGGGCGTCGCTGCTGTCGCTGGTGGATCGCCTGCTGGTGGTCGACCGTGGGCAGATTCTCGCCGATGGCCCGAAAGCCGCCGTGATGGAAGCGTTGAAGAAGGGGCAGATCAGTGTTGCTTAAGTCGGGTTTCAAGGATTCGATCCGTCGCTACTTCAAAGGCTCGGCATCGTTGCAGGGCCAGCCGCTGCCGGAGGTCAACAAAGCGCTGATCGAAGACGCCCCGCGCGTCGTGCGCCTGACCATCTGGGCGATCATCGGCTTCTTTATTTTCCTGCTGCTGTGGGCCAACTTCGCCGTGATCGACGAAGTGACCAAGGGCGACGGCAAGGCGATTCCGTCGTCGAAGATCCAGAAAATCCAGAACCTCGAAGGCGGGATCATTTCCGAACTGTTCGTCAAGGAAGGCCAGATTGTCGAGGCCGGCGCGCCGCTGATTCGCCTCGACGACACGCGATTTGCTTCCAACGTCGGCGAAACCGAGGCCGATCGCCTGTCGATGCTGCTGCGCGTCGAGCGTCTTAGCGCTGAAGTCGACGACCGTCCGCTGAATTTTCCCGAGGACGTGCTCAAAGCCGTGCCGGGCCAGGCAAAAAGCGAAGAGTCGCTGTACATCAGCCGCCGTCAGCAACTGCACGACGAGATCGGGGGTTTGCAGGAGCAGTTGATCCAGCGTCAGCAAGAGCTTCGCGAATTCAGCTCCAAGCAGGCGCAGTACCGCCAGCAACTCGGCCTGCAACGCCAGGAAATCAACATGTCCGAGCCGCTGGTGGCGCAGGGCGCGGTGTCCCCGGTGGAAGTGCTGCGGCTCAAGCGTGCCGAGGTGGAAACCCGTGGTCAGCTCGACGCCACCACGCTGGCCATTCCGCGTGCCGAATCGGCGATCAAGGAAGTGCAGCGCAAGATTGACGAAACCCGCGGCAAATTCCGCAGTGAAGCGCTGACCCAACTCAACGAAGCCCGCACCGACCTGAACAAGGCCCAAGCCACCGGCAAGGCACTGGAAGACCGGGTCAGCCGCACGCTGGTGACATCGCCGGTGCGCGGTATCGTCAACAAGTTGTTGGTCAACACCATCGGCGGCGTGATCCAGCCGGGCAGCGACATGGTTGAAATCGTACCGCTGGATGACACCTTGCTGGTCGAAGCGAAGATCCGCCCGCAAGACATTGCCTTCCTGCATCCGGGGCAGGAAGCGATCGTCAAGTTCACTGCCTACGACTACACCATCTACGGCGGCCTCAAAGCCAAGCTTGAGCAGATCGGCGCCGACACCATTACCGATGAAGACAAGAAAACCACCTACTACATCATCAAGGTACGCACCGAGCGCAGTCATCTGGGTACGGATGAAAAGCCGCTGCTGATCATCCCGGGGATGGTCGCGTCGGTGGACATCATTACCGGCAAGAAGTCGGTGCTGAGTTATCTGCTCAAGCCGATCATCCGGGCGCGGGCCGAGGCGTTGCACGAGCGCTAGATCTTCGTTGGTCTCTCCGGCCTCATCGCTGGCAAGCCAGCTCCCACAAGTTTCTGTGTCGGACACATGTTAGTGTTCCAGCCGAGAAACCTGTGGGAGCTGGCTTGCCAGCGATGGCGCCAGTCCCAACACCACATCCCTGTCAGGAAGTGACAAAAACCGTCACTCACTATCCAGTCCATTCCTCACCATTCGCCATATCGTTATTCATTAACGGTATTTAATTTCCAATTCTTATAGCTATAAAGTCATCCCCCTGCGTACCTGCCGACCAATCGGCGCGCCGCACGACCTGAACCAACACGCAATCCAGCGTGAGTGTCTGATCGACGAGCGCGCCTGTGAGCGCGTCGTGCGTGGGAGATTGAAAGATGTCCGCAGCTACTGCCACCCCGAGCGCCGCGACTGCCGCGCCGCAAACCTTCGAAATTCGCCCGTTCAGCGGTGCCGTCGGCGCCGAGATCGTCGGTCTCGATCTGAGCCGCCCGGTCAATGATCAAGATTTCGCGCGTATTCATCGCGCGCACCTGGATCACCACGTCGTGGTGTTCCGCGACCAGCAGATCACCCCGCAACAACAGATCGATTTCAGCCGCCGTTTTGGCGTGTTGCAGATCCATGTGCTCAAACAGTTCCTGCTGGCCAATCACCCGGAAATCCTCATCGTTTCCAACATCATCGAAAACGGCCAGAACATCGGTCTGGGCGATGCCGGCAAGTTCTGGCACTCCGACCTCTCCTATAAAGAGCTGCCGAGCCTAGGCTCGATGCTCCACGCCCAAGAGCTGCCGTCCGAGGGCGGCGACACCCTGTTCGCTGACATGCACAAAGCCTGGGACAACTTGCCCGCAGCGTTGCGCAAAGCGGTCGAAGGCCGTTCGGCCGCGCACTCCTATACCGCCCGCTACAGCGAAACCAAATTCGAAGGCAACTGGCGTCCGACCCTGACCCCGGAGCAACTGGCGCAAGTTGCCGAAGTGGTGCACCCGGTGGTGCGTACGCACCCGGAGAACGGACGCAAGGCGCTGTTCGTCAGCGAAGGTTTCACCACACGCATCGTCGGCCTGCCGGAGGACGAGAGCCAGCAACTGCTGAGCGAGCTGTACGCCCACAGCGTGCTGCCGCAGAACATCTACCGCCATCAGTGGCAGCCCCACGATCTGGTGTTCTGGGACAACCGTTCGCTGATCCATCTCGCCGCCGGCTGCCCGGCGCACCTGCGCCGCAAGCTGTATCGCACGACCATTCAGGGCGACGCGCCTTTCTGATTCGCCGGAGATTGATCACATCATGAACGCTCCCTTGCCAGGCCACGCGGCCAGCAACCCGATCGCCCACAGCGACGCGCTGCTGGCGGTCGATCACGTCAGTCTCGAGTACCGCACGCCGCAACGTGTGGTGCGCGCCACCCACCAGGTCAGTTTTGAAATCGATCCGGCCGATCGCTACGTGCTGCTCGGTCCGTCCGGTTGCGGCAAGTCCACGTTGCTCAAAGCGGTCGCCGGGTTCATTCAACCGTGCGAAGGCGAGATCCGCCTGCAAGGCCAGCGTGTCGACGCGCCGGGGCCGGACCGCATCGTAGTGTTTCAGGAATTCGATCAACTGCCGCCGTGGAAAACCGTCAAACAGAACGTGATGTTTCCACTGCTGGCCTCGCGCACCCTGAAGAAAAAAGAAGCTGAAGAACGCGCGCTGCACTATCTGGAAAAGGTCGGTCTGGCGGCATTCGCCGATGCTTACCCGCACACCTTGTCCGGCGGCATGAAAGCGCGTGTGGCGATTGCCCGGGCGCTGGCGATGCAGCCGAAAATCCTCTTGATGGACGAACCGTTCGCCGCGCTCGATGCGCTGACCCGGCGCAAAATGCAGGAAGAATTGCTGCTGCTCTGGGAAGAGGTGCGCTTCACCCTGTTGTTCGTGACTCATTCGATTGAAGAGGCGCTGGTGGTCGGTAATCGCATTCTGCTGCTGTCGCCACATCCGGGCCGGGTGCGCGCCGAAGTGCACAGCCATCAATACGATCTAAACAGCCTCGGTGGTGTGGCGTTTCAGGAATCGGCGCGGCGCATTCATCGTTTGTTGTTCGATGAAGGCCAGTCGCCGGAAACCGAGCGTGAGCACGACTTCAACGACATTCGCATCGCCTATTGAGCGGCCAGGAGGACTACCCGATGAGCCAATCATCATCTGTGCGTGAAGAATTCGAAATTGTCCTGGCGCCGCTGACCGAAGTGCCGGTCGAGCGTGAGTTATCCCTCGGCACGCGACTGTGGCAACAGGGCTGGCTGCGTAAAAGCCTGATTCTGATTGTGCTCGCCGTCGTGTGGGAAGTGGTCGCGCGGATTCAGAACAATGACCTGATGCTGCCGAGTTTCCTGCAGACCAGCCACGCGTTGTTCGAGGGCCTGCTCAGCGGTGAACTGCTGGCCAAGGTGTGGATATCGCTGGTGGTGCTGATCAAGGGTTATCTGATCGGCATCGTTTTGGCATTCGCTCTGACCACTCTGGCGGTGTCCACGCAATTGGGCCGTGATCTGCTGAGCACGATGACCTCGATGTTCAATCCACTGCCAGCGATTGCCCTGTTGCCGTTGGCGCTGTTGTGGTTTGGTTTGGGGCAGAACAGCCTGATTTTTGTGCTGGTGCATTCGGTATTGTGGGCGTTGGCGCTGAATACTTATGCCGGGTTTCTCGGTGTTTCGGAAACCTTGCGCATGGCCGGGCGCAACTATGGATTGAAGGGGCTGCGGCTGGTCCTGTTCATCCTGATCCCGGCGGCGCTGCCGTCGATTCTGGCCGGGCTGAAGATCGGCTGGGCATTTGCCTGGCGCACATTGATCGCCGCGGAACTGGTGTTTGGTGCGACCAGTGGCAAGGGTGGGTTGGGCTGGTACATCTTCCAGAACCGCAATGAGCTTTACACCGACAAGGTGTTTGCCGGGTTGGCGGTGGTGATTCTGATTGGGTTGCTGGTGGAGAATCTGGTGTTCGATACCCTTGAGCGCGTGACGGTTAAGCGTTGGGGTATGCAGCGGTAATTTCTGGTATGGCTGCTGGCCCTATCGCTGGCAAGCCAGCTCCCACAGGTTTTTGCGGTGGCCGTAGATTTGTGAGTTTCCTCAATCACTGTGGGAGCTGGCTTGCCAGCGATGGCGTCCTGTCGGGCGCCTCCATACTTCAGGGATGTTTGCTAGCATTGCGCCCAGATCAATCCTGATCAGCCATGAGTGCTCAAGATGCAACTCCCGGACATGAACCTTCTGGTCGCACTCGACGCCTTGCTCGACGAGGGCAGTGTGGTTGGCGCGGCGCGGCGGATGAACCTCAGCCCGGCGGCCATGAGCCGCACGTTGACGCGAATCCGCGAAGCCATCGGCGATCCAGTCCTCGTGCGTGCCGGGCGGGGTCTGGTGCCAACGCCCAAAGCCCTGGAGCTACGCGAGCAGGTGCGCGACGTGGTCGAACAGGCAGCGCTGCTGTTCCGCTCTGCTGACACCGTGGAGTTGGGCACATTACGTCGACGCTTCAGCATTCGCGCCAATGACTTCTTCGTCGGTGTGTACGGCGGCAAGCTGTTCGACACCCTTGATCAGTTGGCACCGCACTGCGAGCTGCGCTTCGTCCCGGAGGGTGACGGCGATGATGAAGCGCTGCGCGAGGGCCGGATCGACCTGAGCGTCAGCAACACCCGGCCCGTTACCCCTGAAGTCAAAGTACAGAATCTGTTCTCAACGCATTTCGTAGGCTTGGTGCGCGAAGATCATCCACTGCTCGACGGTGAGATTACCGCCGAGCGCTACGCCGGATTTTCCCATATCAGCATGTCGCGCCGTGGCATCGCTCGCGGCCCCATCGATACGGCGCTGAATGCGCTGGGTCTGGAGCGGCGCGTGGCGGTGATTGCGCCGAGTTTCCATGCGGCGATGTTTGCGCTGCCGGATTCTGACCTGATTCTGCCTGTGCCCAAGGAAGCACTGCTGAGCGTACGCCGGCTCGGGCTGAAACTGCGCTCGTTCGACCTGCCAATCCCGTTGCCGACGCTGATGCTGACCCAGGCCTGGCACCCGCGTTTCGACAAGGATCCGGCGCATCGGTGGCTGCGCGAAACCCTCAAGGCTTGTTGTGATGAAACGTGGCTGGCTGCCCAGCCTTGAAGATCAAAAGATCGCAGCCTTCGGCAGCTCCTGCATTGGAATGTATATCTCTGTAGGAGCTGCCGAAGGCTGCGATCTTTTGCTTCGAATAATTGCGTCTGGCGCATTTATAAGCTGCCAATAAGTCAATTTTCGTCATTGCCAAGCCCTACTAAGATGCTCCGGTATTTTTCCCTCCGGAGCGTGTATTCATGACATCCCTGACGGCGGCGGCACCCATCGCTGCGGCCAGCCCGGCGGCGGCCACGCCACCGGTGTTCGGGGCGCGGATCATCATCGGCCTGGTCGGCGTGCTGCTGGCGGTGCTGGTGTCGGGCCTCAACGAGATGGTGACCAAGGTAGCCCTGGCCGACATCCGTGGCGGGCTGCACATCGGTTACGACGAAGGCACCTGGCTGGTCAGCAGTTACACCGCGACCTCGGTCGCGGCCATGGCTTTCGCGCCGTGGTGCTCGGTGACGTTTTCGCTGCGCCGCTTCACCCTCTGCGCGATCAGCCTGTTCACGTTACTTGGCGTGCTGTGTCCGTTTGCACCGAACTACGAAAGCCTGCTGCTGATGCGCACGGTGCAAGGTCTGGCCGGCGGTGCGTTGCCGCCGATGTTGATGACCGTTGCCCTGCGTTTTTTGCCGGCGAACATCAAACTTTACGGTCTGGCCGGCTACGCACTGACGGCGACGTTCGGCCCTGGTCTCGGCACACCACTGGCGGGTTTGTGGACGGAGTATTTCGGCTGGCAATGGACGTTCTGGCAGATCATCGTGCCCTGTCTGATCGCCATGGCCGCTGTGGGGTATGGCATTCCGCAGGATCCGCTGCGCCTGGAACGCCTCAAATCGTTCAACTGGAAAGGCCTGCTGCTGGGCTTTCCGGCGATCTGCATGTTGGTGATCGGCCTGTTGCAGGGCAATCGCCTGGACTGGTTTGAGTCGAGCCTGATCTGCGGCTTGCTCGGCGCCGGCGCGTTGTTGCTGGTGGCGTTTCTGATCAACGAATGGTCGCAGCCGATTCCGTTTTTCAAATTGCAGATGCTCGGCATCCGCAACCTGTCATTCGCCCTGATGACCCTGGCCGGTGTGTTGGTGGTGCTGTTGGCGGTGGTGCTGATTCCGTCGAGTTACCTGGCGCAGGTGCAGGGTTATCGCCCGGTGCAGACCGCTCCGATCATGCTCATCGCCGCGCTGCCGCAGTTGATTGCGCTGCCGCTGGTGGCGGCGCTGTGCAACCTGCGCTGGGTCGATTGTCGTTGGGTACTCGGCATCGGCTTGAGCATGTTGGCGCTGTCGTGCCTGGGTGGATCGCATCTGACTTCGCAGTGGATTCGCGACGACTTCTACGTCCTGCAATGGCTGCAGATTTTCGGCCAGCCGATGGCGGTCCTGCCGCTGTTGATGCTCTCCACCGGCAGCATCACGCCGCTGGACGGCCCTTTCGCGTCGGCGTGGTTCAACACCGTGAAAGGGCTGTCGGCCGTGGTCGCCACCGGGGTGATCGAGGCGCTGACCACGGCGCGCCTGCATTTCCACTCGACCATGCTCGTCGACAGTCTCGGCAATGCGCCGCTGGCCGATCGCAGCGATCCGGGTCTTGCCCATCGCCTGCATGAGCAAGCTGTGGTGCTGACTTCCTCCGATCTCTATGTGTGCATGGCCGGCGTCGCACTGGCGTTGATCCTGCTGATTTTCTGGCTGCCGACGCGGATCTATCCGCCGCGCGCGCCGACCTGATGGCTGTACTGAAACAGAAGGTTTTTATGACGACTCAAGCAAAGCAGAAACTCGCGGTGGCCGTGGCGGCCGCGCTGGCTGTTGGCGTGCTGATGTACCTGGCGATGCCCGGTGTGTTTGGCAAACGTACTCAGCAAAACACCAACGATGCGTTTGTCTCTGCCGACTACACCCTGGTGGTGCCGCGTGTGGCCGGTTTCATCAAGGAAGTGTTGGTGGAAGATAATCAACAGGTAAAAGCCGGGCAGTTGCTGGCGTTGATCGATGACCGCGATTTACGCGCCTCAGCCGAGGCGGCGGACGCGCAAACCCTGGTGGCGCGGGCGCAACTGCAAAATGCCAAGGCGACGCTGGAACGCCAGACGTCGGTGATCGCTCAGGCTCAGGCTTCGGTGGTGGCGGCCAAGGCTGAAATGGCCTTCGCTCAACAGGAATTGAATCGCTACAACCACTTGGCGGGCGTTGGCGCCGGCACGGTGCAAAACGCGCAACAGGCGCGCACGCGCATCGAACAGGCCACGGCTCATCTCGACACCGCCACGGCGAAACTGGCTGCCGAGCGCAAACAAGTCGATATCCTTACGGCCCAGCGAGATGCCGCCGAGGGCAGTTTGAAACACGCGCAAGCGGCACTGGAAATCGCCAGTTTCGAACTCTCCTACACGCGGATCACCGCGCCGCAGGACGGCATGATCGGCGAACGCGCCGTGCGCGTCGGCGCCTATGTCACGCCGGGCAGCAAGCTGCTGGCGGTGGTGCCGTTGCAGCAGGCGTATGTGGTGGCGAATTTTCAAGAGACGCAACTCACCGATGTGCAGCCGGGGCAGGAGGTGCAGGTGCGTGTCGACAGCCTTGGTGGCGAAGCCTTGAGTGGTCGCGTTGAAAGTATCGCCCCGGCGACCGGTGTGACCTTTGCTGCGGTGAAACCAGATAACGCCACAGGCAACTTCACCAAGGTGGTTCAGCGGATTCCGGTGAAAATCATGCTGGAGCCGGGCCAGCCTTTGGCCGAACGGTTGCGGGTGGGTATGTCGGTGGAGGCGAGCATTGATACCAAAAGCTCGGCGACGTCGGTGCGTGAGGTGACTCAGCGATGAGTCGTATTGAATCGACTGGCCTCATCGCTGGCAAGCCAGCTCCCACAGGGTCCACCTTTAGAACAAAACCATTCGGTCAATCTGCACAATCCCTGTGGGAGCTGGCCTGCCAGCGATGGGGGCTGTGGCAGCCACTCACCTTGAGTGCCTTGCTCGCAGTGAGCCTCACCGCCTGCACAGTAGGCCCAGACTTCCAAAAGCCTCAAGCCACGCAAATCGCCGACTGGGCCAAACCCGCCAAATCCGCCCCCAGCCAAGCCGTCAGCGAACCCCTCAACGAACGCTGGTGGGAGGTCTTCCACGACTCGCAACTGTCAGCGCTGACCCAGCGCGCCGTGCGCAGTAACCTCGACCTGCAACTGGCCAGCAGCCGCCTGCAACAAAGCCGCGCCGCGCGCCAGGTGATCACCGCTGAGCGTTATCCGAACACTGCCGCCACCGGCAGTTACGCGCGCAAACGCAACAGCGGCGAAGGTCTGAACGATCCGTCCGGGCACAACGGTGATTCTGCCTTCAATCTGTGGGACGCCGGTTTCTCCGTCTCGTGGGAACTGGATTTCTGGGGCCGCGTGCGCCGCGAAACCGAAGCTGCCGACGCCAACCTCGAAGTCGCCGAAAACGACCGTCGCGGGGTGCTGCTGGCGGTGCTTGCTGACACGGCACAAAACTACATTCAACTGCGTGGTGTGCAGAACACCCGCGCCGTCACCGAGCAGAACCTCGACGTCGCACGGCACAGCTTGAAGCTCTCGCAACTGCGCCTGGCCGACGGCGTGGCGACTGACCTCGACGTCGCCGAAGCCGCTGCGCAAGTCGCCGCGATCGAGTCGCGCCTGCCTGCGCTGGAACAACGCCAATCGCAACTGATCAACGCGATCAGCCTGCTGATGGGCGAACCACCACAGGCCCTCGCAAAAGAGTTATCCACAGACGCCGCCGTTCCGCAGTCGCCCTTGCAAGTCGCCATCGGACTGCCGTCGCAACTGGCCGAACGCCGCCCGGACATCCGCCAGGCCGAAGCGCGCCTGCATGCGGCCATCGCCAATATCGGCGTGGCCAAGGGCGATTTCTATCCGCGCATCACCCTGTCCGGCAACCTTGGTTCGCAAGCCATGCAACTGAGCGATTTCGGCTCTTGGGGCTCACGTGCCTTCGGCATTGGCCCGCAATTCAGCCTGCCGCTGTTCGACGGCGGACGCTTGCGCGGCATGCTGCAATTGCGTGAAGCCCAGCAGCAGGAAGCGGCCGTCGCCTACCAGCAAACCGTACTGCGTGCCTGGCACGAAATCGATGATCAACTGACCGCCTACAACGCCAGTCAACGCCGCCGTGATAGCCTCGCCGAAGCCGTCCGCCAGAACCAGATCGCCCTGCGCACCGCGCAACAGCAATACGTCGAAGGCGTGGTCGATTTCGTCAACGTCCTCACCGTGCAAAGCGCGCTGCTGGCGACGCAGGAGCAGTGGGTGGAGAGTTCGACCGGTGTTTCGTTGGCGATGGTCGGCTTGTACAAGGCGCTGGGTGGGGGGTGGGAGTCGGTGTATCCGGCAGAAGTACCTACCAATAATCCGGTTTGAACGCTGGTTTTTTGTGCGTGGCTACTCGGCCTGGAAACTGATTAATGAGCAATTCTTCCTCTGTGATCACGCGGCGCAGCCAGTGAGAGTGATCTTTCAGAGAGCCCGGGGTGGGCCGATTCAAACCTGCCCTGTGAGGAAGAATGACGCCGATGGTCAGGTGAGGAAAGTCCGCGCGTATTGCTCTCAATGCGGGGGTGATATCAGTGTCACTCGAAACCAGTACGAGTTGTTCGACGCGATCTTGCGTTGCGAACAGTGCCTGCTGGCAGGCAGTGCGATACATGCTGATCGCGATATGAACGTCGGTTTCCTTTTCTTCAAGCTTCCAGATGTCGACCTTGTCCTGACGTGAGGCCTTGGTGTTTTTGTCGATGAATCGAGGCGCTTTAGCCTGCTCAAGATGATGCCGACCAAAATGCACTCTGACATTGGTCGTGCGCAGTGCCCTTATGTAAGTGTCTTGGGCCTCTTTTGAAATTCGGCCCAGCGTCGCTAGTTCTGGTTTTATTGATGAGGTGAAATAGTCAATCGAGACAACGGCGTTCTGCGGATTTTCGATGTGTGCGACATGAATCAGCAAACCTTCGAGATTGAGCCATTTATAGGGGGTGCCCGCGAGCAGCCCATAGAACAAGTTGTAGCCATCAACAAAGAAAGCAGTACGCACAAATTATTCCTCAGAAACGAAAAAACCGGCCTAAGCCGGTTTCTTCACCCCAACTGCCAGCGAACTGAATCGCTACGTACGGGGTTGAGTAAGGCAATCCTAGATTGAGCGCGTCATGCAGGTCAACCACCAAATAATTGCGGGCTCACTGCGCTGGTTTATCTCCAGCACCGGCTTGCCAGTTTTGGTTACCAATACCAACCGGCGTCAAGCCATTTAAGGTCGTCTGTATTAGAGGTTGTTGCAGAGAGAGGTAAATTCGCTCCGCGCCTATTTGCATAGGTAGCCTGTCTATCGCCGTTTTCGCAGTGAGCAATCAGCAGTATCCCCAACTCTTGTAGGACGCCGGAATTTGCCTACATCTTTTAAACGCTCATAGAGCGGCTTTCTCTTTTGAAACATTACATTTCCGAAGAGTGATGGCCTTTCGCTTGACGCTAACCCCCGCTGTCGTAGACTCCGCACATCCGTCAGGGAGTAGCGGTTATGCAGCGTTTTCGCGGTTGGGTTATCGGATTGACCTTAGTTACGTGTGCAGTTCAGGCGCAAACGCCCGGGCCAGATGATCCGCTGCTGGATAATCCAGCGACGGCGACGGCGGCGGCTACCGCGAGCAGCGAGGCGCGGGGTGTATTGCGAGCGCGTGATCAGGCGACGCTGGCCAGTGAGCTTTCCGGGCGGATTGTCGAGTTGCCGTTCAGCGAGGGCGAGTCGTTCAAGAAGGGCGATACGCTGGCGAAGTTCGATTGCTCCGCTTATCAGGCACAGCTCAATGCCGCACAAGCGGCCAGCCGTGGTGCTGGTGAAGAGCTGGCGCACAACAAACAGTTGGCTGCACTCAATTCCGTCGGGCGTTTCGAAGTGGCGCGGGCCGAGGCCAAGGTCAGCGAAACCCAGGCGCAATCCCAGGTGTATCAAGTGCAGGTCAAGCGCTGCAGCGTCGTCGCGCCGTTCGACGGACAAGTGGTCGAGCGCAAGGTGCAGCGCTATGAAAGCGTGCCGGCCGGTGCACCGCTGCTCGATGTCGTCGATAACCGCACCCTCGAAATTCATTTGCTGGTGCCGTCGCGCTGGATGGCCAGACTCAAGCCCGGCCAGACCTTCAGCTTCGTTCCTGATGAAACCGGCCAGCCGATCGACGCCACGGTCAAACGTCTCGGCGCACGAATCGATGAGGGCAGTCAGACCCTGTTGCTGGTCGCAACACTTCCCGAAGCCAAAGGTTTGCTCGCCGGCATGAGCGGCACCGCGCGTTTCCCGGAGCTTAAGTGAACGCGCCGGTGAGCGGCGCCGCTGAACAGGTGTTCGCGCGCTTTCTCGACCTTGAGCGGCAGACTCGCGCTGCCCGCGATGCCGCGCAACTGGCCTATAGCCTGGTCAATGACGGCCAGTCGTTGTTTGGCTTTCGTCATGCCGCGTTATTGATCGCCGGCAAGGTACAAGCCGTGACCGGCGTCAGTGCGGTCGAGCCGAATGCGCCGTTCGTGGCGTTCGTCGAGCAAGCCGTGGCGCAGTTGTTCAAGCAGGATGTGCTGAAGCAAGCGCGGGTGATCGCGCCGGAACTGCTCAGCGAATCGATCCAGGCCGACTGGCGCAGTCTGTCCGCTGCGCAGGTGTTCTGGTTACCGCTGGTTGATCGCGACGCGCAGGTGTTCGGCGGCTTGTGGCTGGCGCGCGATGTGCCGTGGAATCCTTCCGAGCAAGTGTTGCTGTCGCAACTCGGTGACACCTACAGCCACGCCTGGCTGGCGCTGCAACCGCGCAAGCCGTGGCGGCTGCGCTGGACCCGCAAGCGTCAGGTGGCGTTGCTCGCGGTGCTGTTGCTCGGGCTGTTGCTTCCGGTGCGTCAATCGGTGCTGGCCCCGGCCGAAGTGGTACCGCTGGGTGGTCGCGTGGTGGCGGCGCCGCTGGACGGAGTGATCGCCGAGTTTCTGGTCAAACCCAATCAAACGGTGAAAACCGGCGATGTGCTGGTGCGTTTCGAAAGCACCACGCTCAAGGCGCAGGCCGACGTGGCCGAGCGTGCGCTGGGTGTGGCCGAAGCTGAACTGAAATCCAATTCCCAGCGCTCGTTTGCCGATGCCGAGTCGAGCGCAAAAGTCGACTTGCTCGCCGCACGCGCTGAGCAGAAACGCGCCGAGCGTGACTACGCCCGCGAGTTGCTCAAGCGCAGCGAAGTGCGTGCCGAGCGCGATGGCATCGCGGTGTTTGCCGACGCCGAACGCTTGACCGGCAAACCGGTGCAGACCGGCGAACGCCTCATGGACATCGCCGATCCGAGCCAGGCTGAACTGCGCATCGAATTGGCAGTAGGCGATGCGATTTCGTTGGAGCCGGGTGCCGAAGTGGCGTTGTTTCTCGACAGCGATCCGCTGAAGCGCCATCTCGCCACACTGGAACGCTCAGCGTACGAGGCGCAGCCGACGGCGGGCGGTCAACTGGCCTATCGGCTCGACGCCAATTTTACCGAGGCGCCGCCACGCATCGGCCTGCGCGGCACGGCGAAAATCTTCGGCGACCGCGCGCCGCTGGCGCTGTACTTGTTGCGCCGGCCACTGGCCGGTTTGCGCCAGAGTGTGGGTCTGTAGATGAATCTGCCGAGCCTGCGTGCCGACCTGCAACTGTCGCCCGCGGCGCCGGCCTTGGACGGTTCGCCGCGCTGGACCCTCGCCGATCCGGTGCGCGGGCGTTACTTCAAACTGGGCGCGGCGGCGATGCGCTTGTTGCGCCATTGGTCGTTGGGCGACGCCGAGCAAGTCTTGCGCGCGGCCAATCGCGAGCCGGGTTTACCGTTGGCCGGCACGGAGCTTGAGCAGTTGCTGGAGTTCCTGCGTGGACACGATTTGATCAGTGCGCTCGACGATCAACAGCGCGCCAGCTACCGCCTCAAGGCCTTGGCGCAGAAGCAAAGCCTGTGGCAAATCCTCCTGCATCAATATCTGTTTTTCCGTATTCCGCTGTGGCGCCCGGACGCGTTTCTCAATCGCGCGTGGCCGTGGCTAGAACGCTTTGGCCCACGGCTTTTGCGCTATGGATTGCCGGCGACCTTGGCACTGGGCATTTTTTTGGTCTCGCGCGACTGGCAGCGTTTTATCGGGACGTTTCCACACCTGTTCAGCCTCGGCGGCGCATTGGCGTTTGGCGTGGCGTTGTTCTTTGCCAAGCTCTGTCACGAATTCGGCCATGCGTTCATGGCCAAGCGCGCCGGGTGTCGAGTGCAGAGCATGGGCGTGGCGTTCATGGTCTTGCTGCCGATGTTCTACACCGATGTCAGCGACGCCTGGCGGGTCAATGATCGCCGTGCGCGATTGCTGATCGGTGCCGGTGGTGTGCTCGCGGAATTGCTGTTGGCGTGTATTGCGCTCCTCGCATGGTCGTTGCTGCCAGATGGACCGGGGCGCACGGCGGCGTTCATGCTCGCCAGCGCCACGTGGATCACCACGCTGGTGGTCAACCTCAATCCGTTCATGCGTTTTGATGGTTATTTTCTGATCAGTGATTTCTGGGAAGTCGACAACTTGCAGGGGCGCGCATTTGCCCTGTGCCGTTGGCGCCTGCGTGAATTTTTGTTCGGTTATGGCGCCCCGGCGCCGGAGCCGTGGTCGCCGAAGATGCAACGGCGTTTGCTGATCTGGGGGTATGGCTCATGGTTGTGGCGTGCGGCATTGTTTTTCGGGATCGCGCTGGCGGTCTATCACCTGTTCTTCAAGGTGTTGGGGATCTTCCTGATGCTGGTGGAACTGGTCTGGTTCATCTTTCTGCCGATCATGCGTGAGTGGCGCCAGTGGTGGAGTCGCCGCGAACAGGCGCACGGCCCGCGCGTGCTGCTCAGTGGGTTGGCGCTGCTCGGGCTGTTGCTGGTGCTGATCGTGCCGTGGCGCAGTTCGGTGGAATTGCCGACGATGCTCGAGGCCGGGCGCGCCAGTGCCCTGCACGCGCCGACGGCGGCGCGGGTCAAAGCCGTGAACGTGACGGACGGGCAGAAAGTCGCTCAGGGCGATGTGCTGATTGAACTGGAATCGCCGGATCTCGAATCGCGACTGGCGATCGTGCGCCGGGAAATCCAGATTCAGCAGCTATTGATGCGCCGTCAGGCCAGTCGCAGCGAAACCGCTGCCGATGCCGGCATTGTCGAGCAACGGCTGGCCGAAGCAGTCGCCGAATACCGCGGGCTGACGGCGCAACGCGAGCGCCTGCTGCTGCGCGCACCGCAGGCCGGCAGCGTGCGTGATCTGCTGCCGAACATGACGGTCGGGCGCTGGTTGTCGACCAGGGATGCACTGGCCCGGATCGTCGAAGACGGCGCGCGACTGCGCGGCTATCTGGCGGAAGCCGAGCTGTGGCGGGTCAGGCCCGGCGCCAGTGGCCGCTTTATCGCCGATGACCCCATGCATCCGGCACTCGCCGTGCAATTGAATGAAATCGACACCAATGGCGTGGCCTACGTCGATCAGGAGGCGCTGACCTCTGATCATCACGGGCCGATCGCCGTGCGCCGCGATCAACAGCAGCGGGCGGAACCGGTGCAGGCGCAATACGGCGCGCGGCTCAGCGTGCTCGAAACAGCGCCGACACCGTTGCAACCGTTGCGCGGTGTGGTGGTGTTGCAGGGCAGCGGTGAATCGTTGCTCGGCGTAGCCTGGCGGCGAATCGCGGCGCTGGGGGTCAGGGAAAGCGGTTTCTAACGGAGAGCTCGATGGTGGACAACGCAGCAGTGGCGGCAGACGGATTGGTGGTGCGGCCTTCGCGGGCAACCGACGGGCCGTTTTTGCACAGCCTGTATCAGACGGCGCGGCCGGACCTGCAATGGATCGACGGCGAGCCGGAACAGGTGCAGCAACTGGTCGCGCAGCAGTTTCAGGTGCAGGAGCAGGGCATGGGCGACAACTACCCCAATGCCATGCACTACGTGGTGGAAAAACTCGGCACGGCGATTGGCGCGTTGAGTACTGATTTCGGCGCTAACGAAATTCGCGTGTTGTACCTGGCATTCATTCCGCAGGCGCGCGGCCAGGGTTATGGCCGCGCTGTGCTGCAAGGCGTGCAGAAAGCCGCGCAACAGATTCGCTGCCCGGTGGCGACGGTGGTCTGGACCAGCAACCCCCATGCGCGCCGGCATTATCTGGCGCTGGGTTTTGCCGTTGAAGAGCGCAACCCGGCGGCGGAGCGACTGGTCTGGTATCCCCGGTAATCTCCGTGTAGTCACTGCCGAAGGCGCGGGTCAGTTGAAGGTGATGTGGAAGTAAGCTAGCTCTGGCGGCCGCCCCATCGGTGGTACCCGCGACACGAAGATGCCGTCCACTCGCCCCAGTTCAGGCAACTCCAGTGCACATAAACCATCGATGAATTCAGTTGCTTCCAGGCTGCTCAATTCGACGCTGAATGGCATGCGCTCGCTGTAACGCATTTGCGCCAGCGGTTTCTCTGTGAGTTCGCCGATATGGATTTGCAACGCACTGCCATCGGGCAGGTGCAGGGTGCCGATCCGCCCGAGAAGTGCCTGGAAATGTTGGCTTTGAACCGATTGCAGCATGGTTTCGCTCCGGCAAGGTGGGGAACCGGGGGAAGGTGATCCCCCGGTAGTCGATCAGTTACGCGAAGGGAAAATGCCATTCAGCGCGATGCTGAAGTTGAGCACCAGGTACGGGTTCATGATGGGCAGCGGCAAGCCGTTGCCGGTTGGCGAAATCGTGCCGCTGATGGTGGTCGCAGCGCCTTTGAGGGGAATGGCTGAGGTGCCTTGGGCATCGGAAAAGATATTCGCCAGACCCGGCCCGGTCCCCGATGCGCCGATATAGGCATTGGTCGCGGTGGGTGTGCCGACCGGATTGCTGGCCGGGTTGGCCAGTTGCACGGTGGTGGTGGCGGTGAGGCCGGCAAGGGCGTGGGTGTGGTTCGGCAGGTTGTTGAGGGTGGCGGTGACTTGTTCGGCGCCGGAGATTTCTCCCATGACTCTCGGCGTCAGGCCCCCGCCATTGCCCTGGCAGATCGGCATGCGGCTCTGCAGGTTGGGCAGGCCGAAGTTGACGGTGCCGTTGCCGCCGTAGGTGGTGCCCAGCAATGCAAACAGCGCCTGGTTCTGGTTGATTCCGATGATCTGACCGTTGCACAAGGCCCAGCCGCTGGGCGCGTAGTTGAAGGCAAACGTCAGAACAGTGCCCATGTAAACGTCCATAAAGTCCTTATCCTTCTGATTGGTTGTCGGCGGGCCGCTAGTGGGTTCGGCTGAAGCTATTGCCTTGGCACTCCGTGGCCAGGTCACGCCACGCCAGAGCGTAGACGCGGATTGGCAAGGTTGCCGGGTGTCGTGAAGTCGCAAATCGGCATCGACGGTTCTCCTGCGCCTGACCTAGAGTGAGTGGCAGTTCTGGCTCATACAGGCGCGGTGATGTGGCACGGCAAGAGGACGCAATGGCGGTCAACAGAGTTACGCCGGTGGGTGACACACAGGATCCGCATGCGACGCCGGGTTCGTGGTTTGCCCGCTTGCCCTTGATCCGTTGGGCCCGGGAGCACTGGCTACTGCCGATCCTGCTGCTGGCCGCTGCTGCGCGCTTTTACGACCTGACGGCGGCGGCGATCTGGGGCGATGAAGGTTCCAGCCTGCGGCTGGCGCGCTACTCGTTGGGCGAGATCTGGCATCACGCGGCGTTCGATGTGCATCCGCCGCTGTACTTCATGCTGCTGCATGGCTGGATCGAACTGTTCGGCGACGGGATTTTTGCCATCCGCAGCCTCAGCGCGCTGGCCGGCATCGCGGCGGTCGGGATGGGCGTCTGGCTGGTGGATCGCCTGGCCACGCGCCGCGCTGCGATCCTCGCCGGGCTGCTGCTGGCGTTGTTGCCGACGGCAGTGCGCTACAGCCAGGAAGTGCGCATGTATTCGCTGCTCGGCCTGCTGTTGATCGCCGCGACGCTGGCGCTGGTCTACTGGATCCGCCGCCCGCAGCGTCACCGCTATCTGGTGGTTTATGCGCTGTTGATGACGGCGGCGTTCTACACCCATTACTTCGCGGTGCTGGCGGCGCTGTGTCACTGGATTTATCTGGGGGTGATCCGGTTTCAGCGCGGCTATCGCCTGCGGCATATCCAGCGTCCGGCCTGGTGGCTGGCGAATCTGCTCATCGCGGTGCTGTACTTGCCATGGCTGCCCAATTTGCTGGGTCTGATGCAGCACATGGAACAACTCAAGGTCGGTGGCGATGTCGGCTGGGAAGACCCGGTGACGCTGACCTCGTTGCCATCGATGACCTGGACATGGTTGATCCAGGATGACGGCGAACATCTGCCGTGGCTGGTGTTCGGTGCAATGCCGATGACGTTGTTGGTGCTCGCAGCGGTGGCGGTGCTGCGGGATCGCAGTGTGTCGCGCGGCAGCGTCCTGCTGGCGTTGTACACCGGCTTACCGCTGTTGCTGGTGTTTGCGGTGTCGTTTATCACGCCGCTGTTCATCGAGCGCTATCTGACCGCCTATGCCCTGGGCTTGCCGCTGCTGGCAGCGCTGGCCATCGACCGCTTGTACGGTCGTGTGCGGATCCTGGCTGTGGCGGTGCTGGTGTCGTTGCTCGGGGTGGAAATGGTCGGGCTGAACAACAACGCTACCGTCGACAGCAATGATCAGTTCGATCGCGTGGTGAATTACGTCAATCAGCATTTCCAGCCCGGTGATCGCATCGTTACCAGCGACATGCTCTGGTACTTGAGTTACGTCTACTACGATCGTACCGGCGCGTTGGTGCGTCTCTACACGCCACCGGCCGCGGATGGCCGTTCGACCCGACCCAACGAGTACGGTTTTGGCTCGCTGGTGGCCGAGAATGTCTACGTCGACCATCTTCCTGATCTGGCCCGGGGTAACGGTCGGGTGTGGCTGATCGGCGCCACTTACGACGCCGATGACTTTGCCTCGATACCCGAGGGCTGGCAGCAGCGCAGCGATGTGCGGGGCGGCGGCGCATTTGCGCGCCTGTATGTGGTGCCCGCGAATGCCGTGAATCCGGAGGCTCAGCGCTAAATCGATTCTGCTTTAAATTCGCGATAAAAAATGTACCGGTTAGTTCTTTTTGCTCTGATCTGATATCAAAACACTACTAGTCGCAAGGTTACTGTTGGACTACGCTCTGTCGAACAAAAGGACTTTTGATCAGGGTGAAGGGATTGCAGCAGTTCCACTTTATCTCCGGCTTGCCGCGCTCAGGCTCCACCCTGCTTTCTGCGATTCTTTTGCAGAATCCGCGCTTTCACGCGGGCATGAGCAGCCCGGTCGGATCGCTCTTCTCCAGCGTCCTGGAGCAATGCAGCGCCGGCAGTGAATACGGCGCGGTGATCGACACCGACATGCGCCGTCGCCTGTTGCGCGGTCTGTTCGACTCCTACTATGCCGACAAGGCCGACAAACCGGTGGTGTTCGACACCAATCGGCAGTGGAGCTCGCGGCTGCCGGCGCTCAACGACCTGTTTCCGCAAGCCAAAGTCATCGCCTGCGTGCGCAACGTTGCTTGGGTCATGGACAGTCTCGAGCGCCTGTACCGCGCCAATCCTTTCGAAAACACCAAACTGTTTAGCGATGCCGTCGAGCGCAACACGGTGTACAGCCGTTGCGAAACCCTGGCTCAGCGCAACCGGCTGGTGGGTTTTGCCTGGGCGGCACTCAAGGAAGCCTATTACGGCGAGCACGCCGACTCGCTGCTGATCATCGATTACGACCTCCTGACTCAGGCGCCGGAGCGTGTGCTGCGGCTGGTCTACGAGTTCATCGGCGAACCGTGGTTCGAACACGATTTCGAGCATCTGGCCTATGACGCGCCAGCGTTCGACCAGGGCCTTGGCCTGGCCGGGCTGCACAAGGTCAAACCCAAGGTGGCCTTGCAGTCGCGCCGCAGCATTCTGCCGCCCGACCTGTTCAAGCAATACGCCGATTTGTCCTTTTGGCTCGATGGCTCAGCCAGCGCCGCCAATGTCATTCGTATGAAGTCCGACGCTGCGATCAACTGATCGCGGCATTTTTTATTGATGCGTCACGTACATTCGTTCGAGTTCGGGTGAGCAACATGTGGTGGTCTCTTTTTGGCAGTGCGAAGGTCAAGTCACGGACAACCGAGGGTCAGCGTTCGCTGGCATCGCCGATGATCATGTCTCTGGAACCGCGCATGCTGTTCGACGGCGCAGTGGCTGCCACCGTGGCCGATACGGCTGCACAGGCTGACAGCCACCCTGCGGCAGATGCCGCCAAGGCGCCGACCGCCGATCACCCGGTCGCCAGCAAGGACACCCATGGTCAGGCCGATGCCACGCCGGCCGCCAGCCCCGTGGCGGTGACGGGCCAGAGCGTGGTGTTCGTCGATTCGCGTGTGAAAGATGCCGACAGCCTGGTCCAGGGCGTCGCCCCTGGCACCCAAGTGGTGAAACTCGACGCCACCAAGGATGGTTTGCAACAGATCGCCGATTACCTCGATCAACATCATGGCGTCAGTTCAGTGCAGATCATTGCCCACGGCAACGCTGGCGATCTGTGGTTGGGCAACAGTTATCTGTCTGCGGACAACGTCGCGCAACGCAGCGCCATCCTCGGCGAAATCGGCAAGGACATGAACGCTGGCGGCGACATCCTGATCTACGGCTGCTACACCGCCGAGGGCGATCGCGGCTTGAGTTTCGTCGACTCGCTGGCGCAGTTGACCGGCCGTGATGTAGCCGCTTCGAATAACCGCACCGGTGTCGGCGGCGACTGGGACCTGGAAATTGCCACCGGCACCATCGAGAGCGCCAATGTCTTGTCGACCAAGGCGATGAGTGAATATCAATGGGGCCTTGCCACCTGGACCGCGACTAACAACCTCGACTCGGGCGTAGGCTCGTTGCGTACGACTCTGGCGTCTGCGCAAAACGGCGACATCGTCACGTTCAACGCCGGTATGACCGTGCAACTCAACTCCGAGTTATTGATCAACAAGAACATCACCGTCGATGGCGATCTGAACAACGACGGCGTGGCCGACGTGACCCTCGACGGGCAATACAAGACCCGCGTGGTGGAAATCACTTCCGGCGCCACCGTGACGCTGGACGGGCTGGTGATCACCAAGGGATTGGTGGCCGGCAATGGCGGTAATGGTGGCGCGGCGGCGGCAGGCGCCATGGGCGGCGGGATTTTCAACGCCGGCATTCTTACGCTCAATAACGTCACGGTCACTGCCAACGCCGCTTCCGGTGGTGGCGGCGGCGGTGGGGTGGCCGGAGGTTATTCCGGCGGCGGCGGCGGCGGTGGTGGCGGGATCGGCGGCGGTAACGGTGGCCATGGTGGTTCGACAGGCCCGGGCAACTCAACCTATGCCGGTGGGGTCGGCACAGCGAATACCGGTGGTTATGGCGGCGGCTACACCTCGAACGATATGGGCGGGCGCGGCGGTACCAGCACTGGCGGCCTCGGCGGCAATGGCGCCGCCGGTTACAGTCAAGGCGGCAACGGCGGCTCAGCGACCAATGGCACGTTGTCCATTGGTGGTGGCGGCGGTGGTTCGGGCTGGAACTCGGTTGGCGGCGTCGGTGGCAATGCGGCCGGCGGTATCTACAACGCCTCGACCGGCACCTTGAAAGTCATCGGCACATCGGTCATCAGCAATAACCTCGCGGCGGGCGGTGGCGGCGGCGGTGGTGGCAGCGGCGGCAACATTGCCAACGGCGGTGACGGTGGCCGTGGTGTCGGGGCTATCTGGAACAACGGCGGCACGGTACTGATCACCGCTGCCAACTTCGCGGCGATCACCGGAAACGCTGCGGCCAGTGGTGTCGGAGGCCCGTCAAACGGCGGCGCGACGGGTAGCTCGCCGAGTGCCACTGCTGCGGTTTACAGTGTCGGCGGCACGCTCAATACCAATTACGTCGAACCACCGACCGCGACCATCGTCCTGGCGGACAGTGCGCTGAAAATTGGCGAAACCTCGCTGGTAACCATCACCTTCAACAAGGCGGTCACTGGCTTCACCAATGCCGACCTGACCATCGCCAACGGAACGTTGACGGCCGTGAGCAGCAGCGATGGCGGGATCACCTGGACCGCGACTTTTACGCCGACCAACGGGATTACCGACACCACCAACGTCATCACTCTGGACAACACCGGTGTGGCGGCGGTCTCTGACGGTACCGTGGGTGTCGGTACCACCAATTCCAGCAATTATGTGATCGATACCCAGCGCCCGACGGCCACTATCGTTGTCGCTGACACGGCCCTGAAAATCGGTGAAACGTCGCTGGTGACCATTACCTTCAGTGAAGCGGTCAGCGGATTCACCAACGCCGACCTGACCATCGCCAACGGCACGTTGTCCGCCGTGAGCAGCAGCGATGGAGGCATTACCTGGACGGCGACGTTTACGCCCAGTGGCGGTGTCACCGACACCACTAACGTGGTGACGCTGGATAACACCGGGATCGCTGACCTGGCCGGTAACGCCGGCAGCGGTACAACCGATTCCAATAACTACGCCATCGACACCGTGCGCCCGACGGCCACCCTTGTCGTCGCGGACACCGCGCTCAAGGCAGGGGAAACCTCGCTGGTGACCATCACGTTCAGCGAGGCCGTGACCGGTTTCACCACCGCCGACCTGTCCGTGGCCAATGGCAGCGTGAGCGGTTTGAGCAGCAGTGACGGCGGGATCACCTGGACGGCCACCCTCACGCCAACCAACAACGTCAGCGATACTACCAACCTGATCACCCTGGCCAATACCGGCCTCTCCGATTTGTCCGGCAATGTCGGCAGCGGCACCACCGACTCGAACAATTACGCCATCGACACGCAGCGCCCGACGGCGACTATTGTGGTCGCCGACAACGCCTTGAGAATCGGCGAAACGTCGTTGGTGACCATCACCTTCTCCGAAGCCGTGACCGGCTTCACTAATGCCGACCTGACCATCGCCAACGGGACGCTGAGCGCCGTGAGCAGCAGTGATGGTGGCATCACCTGGACAGCAACCTTCACGCCGGCCGCCAACATTACCGATGCCACCAACCTGATCACCCTGGACAACAGCGGGGTCAGTGACGTCAACGGCAACCAGGGCAGCGGCACCACCGACTCCAATAACTACGCCATCGACAACCAGCGCCCAACGGCCACCATCGTGTTCACGGACACGGCCTTGAAAATCGGCGACACATCGCTGGTGACCATCACCTTCAGTGAAGCGGTCAGCGGTTTCACCAACGCCGACCTGACCATCGCCAACGGGACCTTGAGCGCAGTAAGCAGCAGCGACGGAGGTATTACCTGGACCGCAACGTTCACTCCGGGCGCCAGCGTCAGCGACACCACCAATCTGGTGACGCTGGACAACACCGGCATCGCTGACCTGGCCGGCAACGCTGGCAGCGGCACTACGGATTCGAACAATTACAGCATCGACACCCAACGTCCGACAGCGACCATCGTGGTCGCCGACACGAGCCTCAGCGCCGGTGAAACCTCGTTGGTGACCTTTACCTTCTCCGAGGCGGTGACGGGCTTCACCAACGCCGATCTGAACATACCCAACGGCACGTTGACCGCCGTGAGCAGCAGCGACGGCGGCATCACCTGGACGGCGACATACACGCCCACTCTCGGGATCAACGACACCAGCAACCTTATCAGCCTGAACAACACCGGCATCGCTGACCTGGCCGGTAACGCCGGCACCGGCGTCACCAACTCCGGCAATTTCGTGATCGACACAATGGTACCGACCGCCACTATCGTGGTTGCCGACAACAGCCTGAGCATCGGCGAAACCACCACGGTGACCATCACCTTCTCCGAAGCCGTGACCGGTTTCAGTAACGCCGACCTGACCATCGCCAGCGGCACGCTGAGCGCCGTGAGCAGCAGTGATGGAGGCATCACCTGGACGGCAACCTTCACGCCGACCACCAACATTACCGACGCGACCAACCTGATCACCCTGGACAATACCGGGGTGCAGAATGGGGCCGGCAACGTGGGGGTGGGCACCACTGATTCGAACAATTACGCCATCGACACCCAGCGCCCGACCGCGACCGTTGTGGTGGCCGACACGGCGCTGGGCGTTGGCCAGACCACCACGGTCACTATTACCTTCAGCGAGGCGGTGACCGGTTTCACCCTGGCAGACCTGACCGTCGAGAACGGCACACTTTCCGCGCTGAGCACCTCGGACAACATCACCTACACCGCGACGTTTACCCCATCGGCCGGCGTCACCGACACCAGCAACCTGATCACCCTGGACAACACTGGAGTGGTCGACGGGGCCGGCAACACTGGCAGCGGTACCACCGATTCGAACAACTACGCGGTCGACAGTCAGCGTCCGACCGCCACGATTGTCATGAGTGACAACGATCTGCGTCCTGGTGAAACAGCGACCGTGACCATCACCTTCAGCGAAGCCGTCACCGGTTTCGACAATTCCGACCTGAGCGTCGCCAATGGCACGTTGAGCAACGTCTCGTCCAGCGACGGCGGCATCACCTGGACGGCGACGTTCACGCCGACCATCGGCATCAGCGATACCACCAACCTGATTGTTCTGAACAACACCGGCATCAGCGATCTGGCCGGCAATGCTGGCACTGGCACCACCAACTCGGCCAACTACGCGGTGCAAACCGAAGTGCCGACCGCGACCATCGTCGTTGCGGACAGCTCGCTCAAGGCCGGGGAAACCTCGATCGTGACGATCACCTTCAGCGAGGCGGTCAGCGGTTTCAGCAACGCTGACCTGACCATCGCCAACGGCACCCTGAGCAACGTGGCCTCCAGCGACGGCGGCGTCACCTGGACGGCGACGTTCACGCCGACCGTGAACATTAGCGATACCACCAACCTGATCACCCTCGACAACAGCGGGGTCACCAACGCCTCTGGCAACAGTGGCGTCGGCACCACCGACTCCAACAACTTTGCCATCGACACCGCGTTGCCGACCGCCACTATCGTGGTCGCCGACAATCGCCTGGGCATTGGCGAAACCACCACGGTGACCATCACCTTCAGCGAAGCCGTGAGCGGTTTCGATCTGTCGGACATCAGCGTCGCCAATGGCACCTTGGCGAACCTGATCAGCAGCGACGGCGGCATCACCTGGACCGCCACGCTGACACCAACCGCCAACGTCAACGATGCGACCAACCTGATCATCGTCGACACTGCCGGCGTGCAGGATCTGGCCGGCAACCCTGGCGCGAGCATCGCCATTTCCAACAACTACGCGCTCGACGCGACCCGGCCAACGGTGGACATCGTGGTCGCCAACCCGCATCTGGGCATCGGCCAGACCACCACGGTGACCTTCACTTTCAGCGAGGCGGTGAGCAATTTCGATTTGTCCGACCTGAGCGTGACCAACGGGGATCTGAGCAACCTGAGCAGCAGCGATGGCGGAAAAACCTGGACCGCGACGTTCACGCCGACGGCCAACGTCAGCGATCCGAGCAACTTCATCGCGCTGGACACCAGCAACGTCACGGATCTGGCCGGTAACGTCGGCAGCACGGTGGCGGTGTCGAACAACTACGCACTCGACAGCGAACGGCCCACGGCGACAGTGGTGATTGCCAATCCGAATCTCGGTCTCGGCCAGACCTCACAGGTGATCATCACCTTCAATGAGGCGGTCAGTGGTTTTGATCTGGCGGACATCAATGTCGGCAATGGCACCTTGTCCAACCTGAGCAGCAGCGATGGCGGCAAAACCTGGACCGCGACCCTGACGCCGAATGCCAACGTCAACAGCGCCAGCAATGCCATCAGCGTCAACAGCGCAGGCGTCAGTGATCAGTCAGGCAACAGCGGCAGCGGCGTCAGCAACTCGAACAATTACGCGATCAACACCGTACCGCCGGTCGTTCCGCCAACGCCGTCCACCAGTGTGGTGATTCCCGATCCGCTGATTCGCAGCAGCGATCCGGTGGTGCCGCCACCGCCGCCGAACGTCCCGCTGCAACCGATCATTTTCACAGCGCCCACCGGCGATCTCGGTTCACCGCTGACCTTTGCACCACTGTTCGAGCAACGGGTGATCGGCAATGGCATCCGTCCGCTGGGCGATATTTTCATGAACCACGGCGCCCTCAGCCCGAGCTTCATCGCGCAGGTGTTCAGCAGTAGCGACAGCGGCGCTGATGGATCCGGCCACGGCTTCCTCGGTTTTGGCGGCGGTGACGGTGGCGTATTCGGGACCAGCACGCTGTCGAGCCTGTTCAATCAGGACAGCGCCGCCGACCGCGATTCGTTGAACGCGTTCGGCAGTCAGTCACTCAAGGCTGGCGATGTTTCTCAAGGCCTGCGCGGCGTGTTTGGCGCGCCGACGCTGGGCCAGCAACTGCAACAACTCAAAGACAACGAACAGCACCGGGTCGACAACCTGGCGGCAGCACTGCAACAGGTCGGCATCAGCGAAATATCGGCCTGAACCAACCATTACTCAACACTGTGCGGGACCTAGGGGCGATCCAGGGATGAAGAGAAGTCAGAAGTTGTTCGGCGCCAGCCTGCTGGCGCTGGCGATCAGCGGATGTGCAGTGACCAGTGAACCGATTGAGCGCAGCGTCAGTGAACAGCGTGCCAAAAGCGACCTGCAAGGCATGTACAAGGATCAGGAACCGCTGCGCGGTCCGTTGACCCTGCATCAGGCCATGGCCCGCGCGGTGAAATATAACCTCGAAGGCCGCTTGAAGATCATGGAGGAGGCGCTGGCCAAGCGGCAGCTCGACCTCGCCAGTTTCGACATGCTGCCGCGCATGGCGCTGGACGCCGGCTACGTCGGGCGCAACAACGTCAACGCCTCCAGCAGCCAGAGCGTACGCACCGGCACCCAGTCGCTGGAACCGTCGACCTCGCAGGATCGCGACCGCGAGGTCGCCGACCTGACCATGGTCTGGAACGTCCTCGACTTCGGCGTCAGCTACATCAGCGCCAAGCAGCAGGGCGATCAGCGCCTGATCGTCCAGGAACGGCGCCGCAAAGTGATCAACACCATCGTTCAGGATGTGCGTTCGGCCTATTGGCGAGCGATGGCTGCCGAGCGCCTGCTCAAACAGATCGACAGCCTGATGGCGCGGGTCCAGACCGCTCGGGACAACAGCCAGACCCTCAGCGATCAACGCATTGGCGACCCGGTGCAATCGCTCGGTTACCAGCGTTCGCTGATCGAAGCCACCCGGCAACTGGAAGAACAACGCCGTGCCTTGTCGCTGGCGAAAACCGAACTGGCGACGTTGATCAACTTGCCACTGGGCACCAATCTGACCTTGGCCACCGATGATGGTTATCAGATTCCTGAACTCAAGGTCGATCTGGCCAAACTGGAACAGGAGGCCTTGACCAGCCGCCCGGAACTGCGCGAGCAGGATTACCAGACGCGCATCAGCGCCGCTGAAACCCGCAAGGCCATGCTGCGCTTGCTGCCGGGCCTGGAGTTTTCCGCTGGCGGGCACTACGACAGCAACTCCTTTCTCGTCGAACAGGGCTGGGCCGACTACGGCGTCAAAGTCACCTGGAACCTGTTCAACGTGATCTCTGCTCCGGCGGCGATCAACGTCGCCAAGGCCGGCGAAGAAGTGGCCACTGCGCGGCGACAAGCAATGTCGATAGCGGTGCTCGCGCAACTGTATGTGGCGAATGCCAACTATCAAGAAGCCATGCGCCAGTTCAAGACCAACCAACAGTTGTCGGACATCGACGGGCAAATCGTTGGCCAGTTACGCAACCGTCATCAGGCTGCCGGGATTGGTGAGCTGGAGTTGATTCAGGGCGAGTTGAACAATCTGCAAGCCGACTTGCGCCGTGATTTGTCGTACGCCGATCTGCGCAATGCCTACGGTCAGATCTTCGCCAGTGCCGGCCTCGATCCGCTGCCGGATCAGGTGCAGTCGACCGAAGTGCAGTCGATCGCCACCGCGCTGGCCAACCGCGAGTCGGCGTGGGCGTCGGGGGATATTTCGGTGCCGGTGGTGGCGCATGCCCCTGCGCAGTGATGTGCTGGCGCCCGTTGCCAGCGTCAGCCGCACGCAACGCGAGGCCCGCAATGGTCATCGGGGTGCGGCGATCCTGCTGACCGGTTTGCCGGCGGCAGGCAAGTCGACATTGGCGCAAGCGCTGCAGGCCACCTTGTTCGGGGATGGCCTGCAAACCGTGGTGCTCGATGGCGACACTTTGCGTACCGGGTTCAACCGGGATCTGGGCTTCAGCGATGCCGATCGCCAGGAAAACATTCGCCGCGCCAGCGAACTCGCGGCGCTGCTGGTGGACAACGGCCAGATCGTGATTCTGGCGATGATTGCGCCGTTGGCCGAGCTGCGTGAGGTGTTTGCGCAACGCTTGGGGGACGATTATCGCGAAGTCTGGTGCAGCGCTTCGCTGGCGGTGTGCGAGCAACGTGATCCGAAAGGCCATTACGCCCGCGCCCGACGCGGCGACCTGCCCGGGTTTACCGGCATTTCCGCGCCCTACGAGCCACCGGCGCAACCGTCATTGGTGCTCGACACTGGCGCGCAGTCGGTCGATGCCTGCCTCGATCGGCTGCTGACCTGGCTCGGCGAGTGTTCGGTGTTGCCCAGGACATGAGCCGCCCGGCGTATTCGCGATTGCCGGTGACCGTGGATTTGCCCTTGCTGTTGCAGGCGCTGGCAGCGATTGCCGACGACGCCTGGCGCAGCCATTTCAATGTCGGTTATTTTTCCGGTGACTGGAGCGGGGTGGCGCTCATTTCGGCGGTCGATGCGCTGACCGAACTGTCCCCCGGACGCGGTGAACCGGTGCAGCGCGGCCCTTGGCTGCGTGATGAGCGCTGGCAACAAGGGCTGCAAAGTCTCTCACTGGACATCGTCAGCGCGCGATTGCTGCGCTTGGGGCCGGGCGGACGAATTCACCAGCATCGCGATTACGACCTTGATGGCCCGCAGGCCGATCGGCGTTTGCACATTCCATTGCTCAGTCCGCCGAGCGTCGATTTCTGGCTCGATGGGCAGCGCATGCCCATGCAGGCCGGGGAGTGCTGGTTTCTTGATCTCGCTCGCCCACATCGCGTGGATAACCGCGATACCTCGGCGCGGGTTCATCTGGTGCTCGATTGCCGGCCCGGTGCCTGGCTTGAACAGATGATCAGCGACGGATTGCACAGTACCCCTGAGCCTGGTTTGGCCGACACACCTTTGCAGCGCTTTCAGCGGCTGGTGGCTGAAGATGTTTCGCTGTCTCTGGCCTTGCGTACGCTGCACGATCCAGACGTCTTCATCAGTCGAGCGCTGGAATTGGGCGCTGAGCGTGGTTTGTCGTTCTCTTACGAGGAATTGCGTGCGGCGATGCGCGACGGCCGTCGACAATGGAACGAACAATGGAGCGGTTGAATTTCGACGGCTGGTTGCCGATTCGTGTCTGGCCGGTTGACGGGCAGTGGCAGGTGGATTGGTGCTGGTTCGGTGACACGGCGCTGCATCAGCCGTTCTTTCGCGATGCGGTCGAGGATGCATTACGGCTGCCGTTCAATCAGGCGTTTCGGCGCCAGACGTCTTTGGCAGCGCTGAGTGAATGGCAAACGCAGAGCCCTGGGCTTGCACCGAGTGCATTTGTGCTGCACGCCTCGCGTTGCGGTTCGACGCTGATCAGCCAGATGCTCGCCCGACTCGACGACCACATCGTCGTGTCCGAGCCACCGCCGCTGGACGCCTTGTTACGCAGTGATTTACCCGCCGCCGAACGCCGGGCCGCCATCGTCGGGTTGCTCTCGGCCTATGGTCAGCGCCGACGCGGTGTGGAACAGCGCCTGGTGATCAAACTCGACGCCTGGAACATCGGTGAATGGCCGCTGCTGCAGGACTGTTTCGCAGATACGCCGTGGCTGTTTCTCTATCGCGATCCTTTGGAAATTGCCGTTTCTCATCTGCGCCGGCCGGGGATGCACATGGTGCCGGGGATGCTCGGTGATTGCGTATTGGAGGATGGTTTGCCGTTCGAAGGGCGCGAAGAATTCATCGCCCGACGCTTGGGGCGATTGTTGGCGGCGGGGGTGATGCATTGCCGTGACTCGGGTGGTTTACCGGTCAGTTACAGCGAGTTGCCCGAGGCGATGGTGGGGCGGTTGGCCAGGTTTTTCCGCCTGAACGATGAACAGTGCAAACAGGTCTTTGCCGCGACCGCGCAGCATGCGAAACAGCCCTCGCAAGCGTTCATTGCCGATGGCGACGACAAACGCCGCGAAGCTTCAGCAATGTTGCGAATGCACGTACAGAATTACACTCGAGCGCCCTACGAGGCGTTGGAAAAGCTTCGTCTGTGCGCCACAGGGTTTGCTTCATGACTTGCCGGACAAATCCGCCATGCCTTTGAGCAATTCGATCGGCAGCGGAAAGACAATCGTCGAACTCTTGTCCCCGGCAATCGAACTCAAGGTCTGCATATAGCGCAACTGCATTGCCCCGGGCTGGCGACCGAGCATTTCTGCTGCCTGCATGAGTTTTTCCGAGGCTTGCAGTTCGCCTTCGGCGTGAATCACCTTGGCCCGACGTTCGCGTTCGGCTTCGGCCTGTTTGGCGATGGCGCGGACCATCGATTCGTTGAGATCGACATGCTTGATCTCGACGTTGGCGACCTTGATCCCCCAGGCATCGGTCTGCGCGTCGAGTACCTGCTGGATGTCGATGTTCAACTGTTCGCGTTCGGCCAGCAGCTCATCCAGTTCATGTTTGCCGAGTACTGCACGCAGGGTGGTTTGCGCCAATTGGCTTGTGGCTGACAAATAATCTTCAACCTGAATGATCGCCTTCTGCGGATCGAGCACGCGAAAATACAGTACGGCGTTGACCTTCACCGAGACGTTGTCGCGGGTGATCACGTCCTGCGGCGGCACGTCGAGCACCACGGTGCGCAGGTCGACCCGGACCATTTGCTGGACCACCGGGATCAGCAGGATCAGGCCTGGGCCTTTTACCTGCCAAAAGCGGCCGAGCTGGAACACCACGCCGCGCTCGTATTCACGCAGGATACGAAACGTCGAGCCGGCCAAGGCAATGACCAGTAACAGCAGCGCAACAAAACCGATTTGCAGACCCATGATCACTCTCCGAGTGGCGCCGCGTCAGTCGCGGCCACTTGCAGCAACAATCCCTTGCGCGCCACCACGCGTACCGGTTGCCCGGTGTGCAGCGGCGTGGCGCTGAGCACTTGCCAGCGCTCACCTTGCAGTTGCACCCAACCATTACGCGCATCGCCCGGTTGCACCGTGGTGATCGCGGTCACACTGCCGAGCAGGCCGGCGTCGCCACTGACGGCGTGGCGCGGACGAGTTTTCAGGGCGCGGATCAGCAGCGCGATCAACAGCAGGGCGCTGATCAGGCCGAGGCCGATCATCAGCGGCACGGGCAGTTCGGCGTTGCTGAGAATCAGCGCGCCGATGACGAACATGATGATCCCGCCCAGCCCGATCACTCCGTAGTTGGGCAGCGCGGCTTCGGCGATCAGAAGAACGATGCCCAACGTAATCAACCACAACCCGGCCGGACTCATCGGCGGCAACGAACTATCGGCGGCGAGGGCTGAGCCGCTGACCAGCAGGAGCAAGGCAAACGCACAACATCGACTGTTCACGTGACCCTCCGCGAGCGTCATGTCTGGTTCTTACAGTCTAGTTGAGGGTGGCACTGGCTGAATGTTGATCAATGTGCGGATGTGTCCAGTGAGCGGAATTTCCTGCGCCACCCCCTCGCCGAACTAGACTCAAAGACACGGCAACCACCGTTCAGCGCAACACCGAGGTGCATCATGCGTATGGCTAAAAAGGTGCAGAGCAGCCTGAACCGGGCGCACTGCGAATACGACATCGTCGCCCACCGACATTCGTCCAGCAGCCTGGAAACCGCACGGGTCGCCGGGGTGCCCGCCGAGCGCGTGGCCAAATCGATCATCCTCGACGATCACCACGGGCACTACTTGATGGCCGTGCTGCCGGCCAGCCGTCATCTGGACCTGAGCAAGGTACGCGCCCGCGGCGAATGGCAACTGACCCGCGAAAGCAATCTGGCGCACATCTTCGATGACTGCGAACGCGGCGCGGTACCGCCGCTGGGTGGCTCCTACGGCCTGGACATGGTCATCGACCCGTTGCTGACGCGGCAGAAGGATATTTATCTGGAGGCGGGCAACCACAATTATCTGCTGCACATGAGCATGCCGGAGTTTCTGAAAATGGTGCCGCATGCCGAGGTGCGGGAGTTGAGTGATTAGGCTCTGTGGCGCCGGCACTGACGCCTTCGCGAGCAGGCTCGCTCACACAGGTTGATCGCATTCCCCTGTGGGAGTGAGCCTGCTCGCGAATAATCTTCCACACACCAGGATTTTGAAGGAATAGCTCAATGGAAAACCCAAATCACAGCCTGCCCTCCCTGTTCAAACAACTCGGCCTGGACAACGACCCGACCAGCATCGAGCAATTCATTGCTACCCATTCCCCGCTAAAACCCGAATTGCATTTGGCTGATGCGTTTTTCTGGTCGAAGAGCCAGTCGCAGTTTTTACGGGACGAAATTCTGGATGACGCCGATTGGGCGGAGGTGGTGGATCAGTTGGATGTGTTGTTGCGAAAGGGGAGAGCGGGGTAATCGCTACTTTGGAAAAGGCCAGGCCCGTGCTGTATGAACCAGCGCCATAATCCAGATCACATCCTGATCTGACTGGTAGACAAGACGGTAGCTGGGATGGGGAATTAATTCGCGAGTGCCAGCAATGATGCCGACCGGGCCAATCTTGGGGTTCTGGGATAGGCGCGAAGCCGCTTCGGTGAAGCGGCGATCCATGTCGAGCGCTGCGCCTGGATTTTTTGCGTGAAGGTAGTCCCAGATTTTTTCGCGATCCTGTACGGCATTTTTACTCCAGATAATCTTCATCCTTGATTTTCTACCTGGCTGCGCCTGGCGGCGAATTGTGCTTCAACTTCCTCGTTGGACACACCTTCACCGGCTGCCATCGATTCTCTTGCAAGGTCGACTTTTCGTTGCAGGAAGGCTTCGTACTCTCGGGCTTCCTGTTGTGTGCGAACAAACTGACGCATCATTTCTCGCATGATCTGCGAAGCAGGACGATGGGAGGCCTCTGCCTCCGCCATGAACTGCTCACGCAGCTCTGGTTCAAGCTTCATTGTAAAAACGGCTTGTTTTGACATCTGCAGATTCCTTCAAGGTTCTCGGTACTGACGAGGTATATACATCGTCATCACATGAATTAGAAAGCTTCAGTTCGTGCGAGCGACCAGTGGAGCAATTTGTTTCAAAACTTGACTGAAATTCCCCTCCAATGCGATATTGATAGTTAGCAAACTAACAGTGTGCATTGTCTCGTGCCGAACGATCTCGACGCTCTCCAGATGAACATCAGCAGTGCCATGGTGGTGGCCGCCAGGCATTGGCGGAAGATCTGCCAGACCACGCTGGTCAACTATGGAATCTCCGAAGCCTGCGCCGTGCCGCTCTTGATGATCGGGCGTTTGGGTGAGGGTGTGCGCCAGGTGCAAGTGGCGCAGGCCGCCGGGATGGAGAGTCCGTCGCTGGTGCGTCTGCTCGATCAGTTGTGCCATTCCGGCTACGTCTGCCGCACCGAAGATGCCCAGGATCGCCGCGCCAAATGTCTGAGCCTCACCGACACCGGTCGCGAACTCGTGCAAGCGGTCGAGATCGAACTGGTGCGCTTGCGTCATGAGGTGCTCGAAGGCATCGAGCAAAGCGATCTGGAAGCTACGCTTCGGGTACTCAGGGCTTTTGAAGCGGCTCATTCGCCTGTGGTGATTAATTCTTGAACGGTTTTTTCTCCGGCATTCCGCCCGCCCGTGACTGGTTCTACGGGATCCGCACGTTTGCAGCGTCGATGACCGCGCTGTACATCGCTCTGCTCATGCAAATGCCGCGCCCGTATTGGGCGATGGCCACGGTGTATATCGTCTCCAGCCCGTTTCTCGGGCCGACCAGTTCCAAGGCGTTGTACCGGGCAATCGGTACGTTTCTTGGTGCGGCGGCAGCGGTACTGTTTGTGCCGATGTTCGTGCAGAGTCCGTATGTGTTGGTGGTGGTGATCGCCTTGTGGACGGGGATTTTGCTGTTCATGTCCCTGCACCTGCGCACGGCCAACAGTTATGCGTTGATGCTCGCCGGTTACACCTTGCCGCTGATTGCCTTGCCGACGGTGGATAACCCGCTGGCGGTGTGGGACGTGGCGGAAGCGCGCACGGAAGAGATTTTCCTCGGCATCGCCGTTGCTGCCGTGGTCGGTGCGATGTTCTGGCCGCGACGGCTGGCGCCGGTGTTCAACGACGCCGTGGGCAAGTGGTTCGCCGACGCCACGACGTACAGCCTGAAATTTCTCAGTCGCGACGTGCAGCCCGAAGAAGTCACCGCGCTGCGCATGGCCATGGTTGCCAATTTCAACAGCCTTGAGCTGATGATTGGCCAACTGCCCCACGAAGGTGCGCGGCCGCAAACCGTGCGCAACACCAAGGAACTGCGTGGGCGGATGATTCACCTGTTGCCGGTGATCGATGCGCTGGAAGATTCGCTCTATGCCCTTGAGCGACGCACGCCCGAACTGGTGGAAAAATTCTCACCGCTGCTCGCCGCGACCCGGGAATGGCTCGGCCATCAGGATGCCGATCTCCAGCGCTGGCAAGCACTGAAAGACCAGCTCGAAGCCCTGCAACCGAGCGCCGAGGCGCTGGAAGATCGCAAGCAACTGCTGTTCTCCAACTCGATCTACCGCCTCGGCGAATTCATCGATCTGTGGCAGGACTGCCGCAGTCTGCAGGACGCCATTCTCTGCGAGCGCCAAGGCAGCTGGCGCGCGGTGTATCGCCACTGGCGCCTCGGTCGCCTGACACCGTTTATCGATCGCGGGCTGATGCTGTATTCGGTGGTCTCGACGATTCTGGCGATCATCGTCGCCTCAGTGCTGTGGATTCTGCTGGGCTGGCCCGACGGCGGCAGCGCGGTGATTCTGGCGGCGGTGGCGTGTAGCTTCTTTGCGTCGATGGACGACCCGGCACCGCAGATCTACCGGTTCTTTTTCTGGACCGGCATGTCGGTGCTGTTCGCCAGTCTTTATCTGTTTCTGATTCTGCCCAACCTGCACGATTTCCCGATGCTGGTGCTGGCGTTTTCCATCCCGTTTATTTGCGTTGGCACGTTGACCGTGCAGCCGCGCTTCTACCTCGGCATGCTACTGACGCTGGTTAACACCTCATCGTTCATCAGCATTCAGGGCGCTTACGACGCGGACTTTTTCGCCTTCGTGAACTCGAACCTGGCGGGGCCGATAGGTCTGTTGTTCGCGTTTATCTGGACGCTGGTGGCGCGTCCGTTCGGTGCGGAGTTGGCGGCCAAGCGCCTGACCCGTTTCAGCTGGAAAGACATTGTCCACATGACCGAGCCGGCCAACCTCGCCGAGCACCGGCAATTAGGCGTGCAGTTGCTCGATCGGTTGATGCAGCACCTGCCGCGTCTGGCCCTCACCGGCCAAGACACCGGCATCGCCATGCGCGAAGTGCGCGTTGGCCTGAACCTGCTCGACTTGCTCGCCTACACCCCAAGGGTGACGGGCGCACCGAACGCTTTGTTGCAGCAAGTGGTCAGTGAAGTCGGCGCGTATTTCCGCGCCTGCCTAAAGGCCGGCGAACGCTTGCCGGCACCGCCAGCGTTGCTGATGACCATGGACCGCGCGCGCCGTGCACTCAATGGCCAGGGCGATGATGAAACCCGTCTGAACCTGTTGCACGCCTTGAGCGGTTTACGTCTGGCGTTGTTGCCCGGCGTCGAATTCGTCTCCAGTGCCGAGCCCGAAGAACCGCTGCCCGAAGGAGCGCCCCTATGATCGGTGATCTGGACATCAGCGGCATTTTCCTGCCGACCCTGCTGGTGTTGATGGGCATCACTTATGTGCTGTTTCTGTTAGTGCATGGCGTACTTCAGCGCGTGCACTTTTACCGTCTGGTCTGGCACCGGGCATTGTTCAACGTGGCTCTCTACGCGGTACTGCTGTACGGCGTGGACTCACTCAGTCGATACCTGATGACATGAAAAAACCGTTTTTGACCATCGGTCGCGTGGTACTGACCCTGCTGATCGTGACTTTTGCCGTTGTCCTCGTCTGGCGCATGGTCATGTATTACATGTTCGCGCCATGGACCCGCGACGGCCACATTCGCGCCGACATCATCCAGATCGCCCCGGACGTATCCGGGTTGATCCAGCAGGTTGAAGTGAAAGACAACCAGTTGATCAAGCGCGGCCAGGTGCTGTTCAGCATCGACCAGGACCGTTTCAAACTGGCGCTGCGTCAGGCCAAAGCCGCAGTCGCCGATCGCGAAGAAACCCTCGCCCAGGCCCAGCGTGAAGCCAAACGTAATCGTGGCCTCGGCAATCTGGTGCCGGCCGAGCAACTGGAAGAAAGCCTGTCGAAGGTCGCCCGGGCCCAGTCGGCGCTGGCCGAAGCGGTGGTCGCGGTGGACAGCGCGCAGCTCAACCTCGACCGCTCGGTGATCCGCAGCCCGGTGGACGGTTACGTCAATGATCGTGCGCCGCGTCCGCAGGAATTCGTCACCGCCGGGCGTCCGGTGTTGTCGGTGGTCGACAGCAATTCATTCCACATCGATGGCTATTTCGAAGAAACCAAACTCGACGGCATTCACGTCGGCCAGTCGGTGGATATCCGGGTGATCGGTGACCGCGCCAAACTGCGCGGGCATGTCGAAAGCATTGTTGCCGGTATCGAAGACCGCGACCGGACCAGCGGCAGCAACCTGTTGCCCAACGTCAACCCGGCGTTCAGCTGGGTGCGGCTGGCGCAGCGGATTCCGGTGCGGATTGCCTTTGATGATGTGCCGGCAGACTTCCGCATGATCGCCGGGCGTACCGCCACCGTTTCGATCATCGACGACCAGAAAGCCGACGACCGCAAGCAGGAGCCCGCGCAATGAACCGGGCGCTGATGATCGCCGGGTTGGGCGTGATGCTCTCGGCCTGTCAGATGGTCGGGCCGGATTATCATGTGCCTGAGGATGCTGCAGTGCAGCGCAAGGATTTTCAGGGCGAACTGGCAGTGGCCGGCAAACCGGTGGTGTCGGCGCCCGTACCGGCGGACTGGTGGCGTCTTTATAAGGATGCGCGGCTGGATCAACTGGTGCAGCAGGCCATGGCCTCCAACACCGATTTGCGCGTCGCGGCGGCGAACCTGCAACGGGCTCGAGCTCAGGTCGATGAGGCCGAAGCAGCGGGCGGCTGGAGCGCTGGTGTGAAGATGGGCGCGCAGCGTTTGCAAGAGTCTGGTCAGGCCTTCTTGCTGCCGGAAAAAGTCCCGGTCGATAACGTCGGCGACATCGGCATCAGCGCTTCTTATCAGTTCGATCTGTGGGGCACCTTGCAGCGTGGCATCGAAGGCGCCAAGGCCAATGCCGATGCGACCCAAGCCGCGGCAGACACAGCGCGGATCACTTTGGTGGCGGACGTCGTCCGTGCCTACACCCAGGTCTGCGCGGCCAACGAAGAACGCGAAATCGCCGAGCATTCCCTCGATCTGCAATCGCAAAGCACCACGCTGATCCAGCGCCTGCGTGACGCCGGGCGTGGCGACGAAACCCAGGTCACCCGCTCGCAAACTCAATTCAAATCCCTGCGCGCCGACCTGCCGCGTTATGAAGCGGCGCGTCAGGCCGGGCTGTTCCGTCTGTCGATGCTGCTGGCGAAACCGGTCGATCAATTGCCGGCCGGTACCGCCACCTGCGCCGAATTGCCGAAAATCGCCCAATTGGTGCCGGTCGGCGATGGCGCTGCGCTGCTCAAACGTCGCCCGGACATTCGTCAGGCCGAACGTCGTCTGGCCGCTGCGACCGCCGGGATCGGCGTCGCCACTGGCGAGTTGTATCCGGACATCAGTATCGGCGCGACCATCGGCACTGTTGGTCTCATCGATGACCTCGGTGATCCGTCGACCAACCGCTGGGGCTTCGGCCCGTCGCTGAGCTGGAAAGTACCGACCAACGGCGCCCGCGCACGCATCCGCGAGGCTGAAGCCACGACCCAAGGCGCTTTGGCGCACTTCGACGGCGTGGTGCTCAACGCCATTCGCGAAACCCAGACCGGTCTGGCCCAGTACAGCGCACTCCTGCAACGCCGCGATGCGCTGGCCGATGCCGAGCAGTCGGCGAAACTGGCGGCCGACCAGACCCACCGCTTCTTCCAGGCCGGTCGCGAGTCGTTCCTCGCCGACCTGCAGGCGACTCGCACCTACACCGATGTCACCGCGCAACTGGCCGCCGCCAACACTCAGGTTGCCATGAGCCAGATCGATTTGTTCCTCGCCTTGGGCGGCGGTTGGGAAAGCGGACGAACGCACGCCACAACCGCCAGCAAACCCTGAGGCCGTTGCTATGCTTTGAAGTGTTGGAAGGGTGCCCCGAGCAAGGCGCCCTTTCAGCGCACATTGCTAGCGCTGGTCTAGGGGAAACCAATAATGAAAAACCCTTACGCTCTCGGCTTCTGGTGCGCCCTCACAGCGCTGGTGCTGCTCTCGGCCACCTATTTCTACGGCATCATGCTGGCTCATCAGATCGACAAGGCCATGGTTTTCCTCGATAGCGCCGTCGCGTTGATCGCGGTCATGGCAATCGTCGTCGTGGCGTGGGCGTCGGTTCAGGTGCAGCGGGTCAAGAAAAAACACCTCGAACAGGGCAAGACCCTGGTGCTGATCTGGGACACCAAAGTTGCCCTGCGCCGGGTCGAAACCGTGTTCGACCGATATTTCTGGGGCAGTTACTGGCAGCCGGGACGGACCTTCGCCGAAGTCATGGGCGAACTCACCGGCACGCCGCTGGAAAAAAGCCTCGAAGCGCTGAAAAAGCAGTGCCTGGAACTCGACAAGCAGATTGAAGGCGAGGGCTGGCATTGGTTGAACAACGCCCGCGAATTGTCGGATGTCGCCACGGCCATGGCCCGCGAGCGCTATCAACTGGACTTTTGCGACCCGCGCGCCGACGGGCCGGGTGGGGCGGTGATCGATCGGGATTTTGAGGTTCTGGTTTACACCTGGACCGCGCGGCTCAAAAGCTTTGATCATCAGCTGGATGAGATTGAGGTTCAGTATTCCTGAACAGCAAAAGATCGCAGCCTGCGGCAGCTCCTACATTGGAACGCGTTTCTCTGTAGGAGCTGCCGCAGGCTGCGATCTTTTTGCTTTCCCGAGTGTCCATAGACACTCTTTAACCTTTAAACATTGGGCCAGCTCGCGCGCCCGGTGCTAATCTCCACCGCTGAATTCAGCGCAGTCGAGCCGCGACCCGGTCACGGGTTCAGGGAAGACGACCACACTCACAGCCACGGAAATCGATCAGGTCATTCATGAATAAATCAGCAGGCGTGCTTCTCGGAATTGTTGTTGCCATCGGCGCGATCAGCGCAGGCGGGGCCTGGTACACCGGGACCAAGATCGAAGGCGTGTTGAACAACGCCGTCAGCAATGCCAACCAAGAGCTGCAAACCGCCATGGCCGGCTCCAACGGCACCGCGTCGCTGGAACTGGTGTCGCTGGAACGCCACACCTTCACCAGCACCGCGCACTACCGCCTCAAAGGTGAAGGCGAGATGTTCGGTGATGCGCCGGTCGAGCTGCTGTTCGTAGACCACATCGAACATGGCCCGCTGCCGTTCTCGCGTCTGGTTTCACTGAAGTGGCTGCCGGTCATGGCCACCAGCAACTATGAGCTGGAAAAGAATCCGGCCACCGAGAAATGGTTCGCCGCGACCAAGGGCGCCGCGCCGCTCAAAGGTGTGACCAGCATCGGCTACGACGAATCGACCACCAGCACCCTCGACCTGCTGCCGTTCGAAACCGCGCTGGATGAACAGTCGAGCCTGAAATTTTCCGGCCTGACCATGAACATCTCCGCCAACGCCAAAGCGCAGAAGGTCAAGGCAGACGGCTACATGGACAACCTGAAACTGGTGACCGTGGCTGAAGACCAGGCGCCGGTGCAGGTCGAGCTCAACGGTCTGACCCTGGCCAGCAACCTCGCCAAGAGCAGCTACGGCTACTACACCGGCGAAAACACGCTGGAACTGAGCAACAGCAAGACCACCTTCGGCATCAAGCAATCGGTACTCGGCGTGAAGAACTTCGAAATGAAGAACCTCACCGAAGAAACCGGCAGCAATGCCTCTGGTCGTGCGGACTACAAGATTGGCGAAATCAGCCTCAACGACAAGAAAATCGGCTCGGCAAACATGGCCATGAGCCTGAAAAACCTCGACATCCCGTCGACGATGTCGCTGATGCAGATCTACCAGACCAAATTGCAGCCGTATGAAAAGGCTGCCGCCGAGGCTGCAGCTCAGGGCTTGCCAGCGCCGGAGTTGAACCTCACCGAAGCTGAAAACGCGCAAGTCAAAGCCGATCTGCAGAAACTGCTGGCTGCCGGCCCGCAGATCGCGCTGGAAAATCTCTCGTTCAATACCGCCAACGGTGAGAGCAAGGCCAATCTGGTCATTGACCTGACCAAACCGCAATCGATGGATCTGCCACCGGATCAACTGGGCAAGCAACTGATCGCGCTGCTTGACCTGAACATTAAGGTGTCCAAGCCTATGCTGGTCGATCTGCTCAGTGTGCAGGCGCAACTCGACGGTCAGACCGATGCCAAAGCCATTGTCGATCAGTCCAAGGAAGCGGCCGACATGTTCGCCGGGATGGCGGTCGGTTCGCAGTTGGCCGTTGTCGATGGCACCAACGTGGTGACCAAGCTGCATTACGCCGCCAATCAGGTCGAATTCAACGGCCAGAAGATGACCGTTGAGCAGTTCGTCGGCTTCCTGATGAGCAAGTTCGCAGGCGTCACGCAAGTGCAGTAATCCTGCGCTCTTAATAGCAACGCCCGGCCTCTGTATCGCACAGACGCCGGGCGTTTTGCTGTCTGGCGTTCGGGTTTTCAGCGTTTCCGGAGCACGATTCTGAACAATTATTGTGTTCCGGAGATTGGTCTACGCTTGCGTGCAAGACTGCCTGACTAAGCTTGGCCGTTGCATGTGCATTGGCGGCCACCGTTACGAATGGGCAAGGAGGGCATTGCGACCCGGCTGGCCATGTAAGGATGCTGACGAATGCCGCGTATTGATGTTCCTGTATTACATCGTGGTTTACGCCCTTTGTTCCGAGTCGCGCTGTGCAGCCAATTGCTCTGGCCGGCACTGGCGTTTGCCGACACCCCCTACGATCAAATGGTGCGCGACGCCCGTGCCGGGCAGTACACGCCGGCGCTGACGGTCTTGCGTCAGGTGCCACCGGGCCAGTCGACCACCGGGCAGATCAGCGATCATCTGCAAATCGCCAGTTGGGCCGGCCTCGATGCCGAAGTGGTGCAGGTTTATGAAACCCAGGGCCGCGACCGCGCCCTGCCGGTTCAGGCGCTGACCGCCACCGCCCGCGCCTATCGCAACCTCAAACGCTGGGATCAAGCCACGCAGGTCTACAACAAGGCCTTGGCGCTGGAGCCGGATAACGCCGACTTGCAACTGGGCCTGGCCTTGACCCAGGCGGATGCCGGCAAACCCGACGAAGCGGTGACCCGCGCCAAAGCGCTGGTCGCGGCCAAGCCAGATGATCCTGCCCGGCGCCTGGCTCTGGGCTACGCCCTGACCCGCAACAACAAACCTTACGATGCCCTGTTCGAATACGATCAGGCCTTCAAGCGCGCCGGCACTAAACCGGAAGTCGCTCGCGAATACGTGGTCGCCCTGCAAAAGGCGCGTCTGCCGGAACCGGCGCTGCGTCTGGCCAATCAACGTCCGGGGTTGATCGATCCGGTCACGTTGCGTCGCCTCGAGGGCGATCTCGCCGCCGAGCGTGTGCGTCTCGCCGAACTCGCCACCCGCAGCGAAAAAGAACGCTACGTCATTGCCGACCGCGCGCTGGCCGATTACGACAAACTGCTCGCCACCTGGACGCCGGATGCCACCGCTCACGACGACGTCATTCGCTGGCGCATCGACCGCATGGGCGCACTCAAGGCCCGGGCGCGCACTGCTGACGTCATCACCGAATACCAGAAGCTGCAAGCCGAAGGCGTGAAGATTCCGACTTACGCCCTGCGCTGGGTGGCGGCGTCGTATCTGGATCAACGCCAGCCGGAAATCGCCACCGACCTGTATCGCCAAGTGCTGGCGGCGCCGGACGCCGATGTCGGTGATCGCCTCGAAGACAGCACCGCGCTGTACTACGCGTTGCTGGAAAGCGACCGCGCCGATGAAGCGCGCAAAGTCGCTGAAGACGCCGCCAGGTCCCAGCGTCCGCGTGTCGAACTGAAAGGATTGCCAATCGGCAACCCCAACGATGAATGGATGGACGCCCAGCAACTCGCGGCGCAGGCCGGCACCTACGGTTCCGACCTGCCGCACGGCGAGGAACGCTTGCAGACTCTGGTCGATCAGGCCCCCGGCAACATTGGTTTGCGTCTGGCTCAGGCTGATCTGTACCTGGCCCGACAATGGCCGCGCCGCGCAGAAATGCAGCTCAAGGAAACCGAGAGCATGGTGCCGCGTGACATGGGCCTGGAAATTGGCCAGGCCCACACAGCCATGGAACTGCAGGAATGGCGGCAAATGGATGCGCTGACCGACGACGTCGTCGCCCGTTATCCGGATAACCGCCAGGTTCAGCGTCTGGCCCGTGAACGCGAAGTGCATGACATGTCCGAACTGCGCGTCGAAGCCTACGGCGGCAAGGCCAACGGTGGCGGCAGTGGCGATACCGGCGCCGTCAGTGGCAGCCGCGATTTTGGCATCCAGACCACCCTGTACAGCCCGCCCATCGATGAGGACTGGCGCGTGTTCGCCGGGGCCGGCTATGCCACCGGCGACTTCGCCGAAGGCACCGGTCACCACCGCTTCCAGCGTGTCGGTCTGGAGCGGCGCACCCGCGACATGACCCTCGAAGCCGAAGTCTCCAACCACTCCTATGGTTTCGGCGACAAACAAGGCGCGCGGCTGGCGATCGCCCGTGACATCAACGACCACTGGCAATACGGCGGCAGCCTCGAATACTTGTCGGCCGAGACGCCGTTGCGCGCGCTCAACAGTGACATCAAGGCCAATGGTGGCAGCGGTTTTATCCGCTGGCGCGCCAACGAAAGCCGCGAGTGGCGTCTGTCGGTGAGCCCATCGCACTTCAGTGACGGCAACAACCGCGTCGAGGCCTTGCTCACCGGTCGCGAGGGCGTCTACAGCGCGCCGAACGTGCAGGTCGATGCCGGTCTGGAAGTCGGCACCAGCCACAACTCCAAGTCCGATGACGTGCCGTACTTCAACCCCAAATCCGACTTCAGCGTGATGCCGCTGGTCAACGTCAATCACGTGCTCTACCACCGCTACGAAACCTCCTGGAGCCAGCAGTTCCAGGCCGGTGCGGGGACGTACAGCCAGCGTGATCACGGCACAGGTGGCATGGCCCTGCTCGGTTACGGTCAGCGTTATGCCTGGAACGACGTATTCGAAGTGGGCGGTTTGTTCAGTGTGATCAACCGGCCTTACGACGGTGATCGGGAGACCGATCTGCGTCTGCTCGTCGACCTCACTTTCCGCTTCTAGAAGAGTTTGAAGATGCCTTTGATTTCGCGTTGCATCCTTCTGCTGGGAGTGCTGCTGGTCAGCGCCTGTGCCCAGCAAGCTCCGGCCTTCGCGCCGCCGTCCGAGCGTCCGCTGGCGGCCAGTGAAAAACCCTGGCCGAAAAATCACGTGCTCGGCATCGCCTATCACGATGTTGAAGACCGCGATCCCGATCAGGCCGTGGTGGCGGTGCGCACCGAGCGCATGATCGAGCAGCTCGCCTGGTTGCGCGAAAACGGCTACAAACCGGTGACGGTCGACCAGATCATGGCCGCGCGCAAGGGCGGCCCGGAGCTGCCGGCGAAAGCGATCCTGCTCAGTTTCGACGATGGTTATGCGAGTTTCTACACCCGCGTGCTGCCGGTACTGCGCGCCTATAACTGGCACGCGTTGCTGGCGCCGGTCGGCGTCTGGATCGACACGCCGCTCAATCAACCGGTGGATTTCGCCGGCGCTCCGCGCGCACGTTCCGATTTCCTGACCTGGGATCAGGTGCGCGAGATCTCGCAATCCGGTCTGGTGGAAATCGCCGCGCACACCGACGCCAACCACAAAGGCATTCTGGCCAACCCGCAGGGCAACCTGCAGCCTGCTGCCGCGACCCGGCGCTACGATCCGCTGACTAAGCGTTATGAATCCGAGGCCGAATTCCAGGCACGGATCCGCACCGACGTGAACAACATCTCGGAAAAAATCCGCAAGGTCACCGGCAAGAAACCCCGCGTCTGGGTCTGGCCGTATGGCGCGGCGGACGGCACATCGCTGACCGTGGTCGGCGAGCAGGGCTATGAAATGGCCCTGACCCTGGATGACGGCCTCGACGCTCTCGACAACCTGATGAGCAGCCCGCGTTTCCTCGTCGCCTCTGACCCTGATGGTCAGCATTTCGCCAACAGCGTCGTCGGCGTGCAGTCGGATTTCGCCATGCGCGTGGTGCATGTCGATCTGGACAACGTCTACGACCCGGACCCGGCGCAACAGGACATCAACCTCGGCAAACTGGTGCAGCGCATGGCCGACATGGGCGCCAACACGGTGTTCCTGCAAGCCTTCGCTGATCCCAAGGGCGACGGTCTGGTGCACTCGCTGTACTTCCCGAACCGTCACTTGCCGGTACGTGCGGATATTTTTAACCGCGTCGCCTGGCAGCTACGTACCCGCGCTAACGTGAAGGTCTTTGCGTGGATGCCGGTGCTGAGTTTTGGTCTCGACTCGAAACTGCCGCGCGTGACCCGTTGGGACCCGAAAACCGGCATCACCTCGGTGGATCCGGATCAGTACCAACGCTTGTCGCCGTTCGATCCTGAAGTGCGACGGATCATCGGTGAAATCTACGAAGACTTGGCGCGCCTGACCTCGGTCAACGGCATCCTTTATCACGACGATGCGATTCTGTCGGACTTTGAAGATGCCAGTCCTGCGGCGCTCAAAGCTTATGCGGCCAGCGGCTTGCCGGGTTCGATCGCGGCGTTGCGCGATGATCCGGCGGCCCTGCAGCGATGGACGCGGTTCAAGAGCCGCTACCTGATCGACTTCACCAACGAGCTGACTGCCAAAGTTCGCGCCATCCGTGGCCCGCAGGTGCTGACCGCGCGCAACATTTTCGCCGAGCCGATGCTCAATCCCGACAGTGAAGCCTGGTACGCACAGAACCTCGACGATTTCCTGCAGACCTACGACTGGACCGCACCAATGGCTATGCCGCTGATGGAAAAACAGACCCAGGCCGAGTCCGGCCCGTGGCTGGAAACCCTGGTGCAAACCGTCAGCAAGCGTCCCGGAGCCCTGAACCGCACGGTGTTCGAATTGCAGGCCCGCGACTGGACGAAAAAGGATCAGGCCGACATCGACGGTGCGCATCTGGCGGACTGGATGGGCCGTCTCAAGCGTCAGGGCGCGACCAGTTTCGGCTACTACCCGGACAACTTCCTCGACAACCTGCCGGACCTGAAAACCGTAAGGCCTGCCCTCTCCAACAAATGGAATCCATAACATGCTGGATAGACTGTTAGCCCTGCTTGTTCTGGCGCTCGTCCTCGGCGTGCCGCTGGGGCTGATCTTCCTGGTCACCGGGCAGTTCCTGATGGACTTCGTGTTCTTCTACCCGTTGTTCATGTCCGGGTTGTGGATTGCCGGTGGCCTGTACTTCTGGCTGCACTGGGAGCGCCACTGGCCGTGGAAGGACGACACCCTGCCACCGCCACTGGAAGGCGAGCCGCTGATCTCGATCCTGATCCCTTGCTACAACGAAGGTGACAACGCCGCCGATACGATCCACGCGGCGCTGGCCCAGCATTACCCGAACATCGAAGTCATCGCGATCAACGACGGCTCCAAGGACAACACCGCGCAAGTGCTCGATGCGCTGGCCAAGGAAGATCCGCGTCTGCGCGTGCTGCATCTGGCGGAAAACCAGGGCAAGGCTGTCGCTCTGCGCATGGGCGCGATTGCTGCGCGCAGTGAGTATCTGGTGTGCATCGACGGTGACGCGCTGCTGGCACCGAACACGGCTGCGTATCTGGTCGCGCCGATGCTGGATAACGCACGCCTTGGCGCAGTCACCGGTAACCCGCGGATACGTACGCGCTCGACGCTGGTCGGGCGGGTGCAGGTCGGTGAGTTCTCCTCGATCATCGGCCTGATCAAACGCACACAACGGGTGTTCGGGCGGATTTTCACCGTGTCCGGCGTAATCGTCGCGTTCCGCCGTACCGCGCTGAACCGCGTCGGTTACTGGAGCCCGGACATGATCACCGAAGACATCGACATCAGCTGGAAGCTGCAACTCGACCACTGGAGCATTTTCTACGAGCCGCGCGCGCTGTGCTGGATCCTCATGCCGGAAACCCTCGGCGGACTGTGGAAGCAGCGTCTGCGCTGGGCTCAGGGCGGCGCCGAAGTGCTGTTCAAGAACATCCGTGGCATCTGGCAGTACCGTCACCGGTATCTGTGGCCGCTGCTGTTCGAATACTGCCTGTCGACCGGTTGGGCATTCACCTTCCTGTTGTCGGTGATCTTCTGGGGTGTCGGCAAGTTCGTGGTCATGCCCGAAGCCATCGCGGTGGATCATTTGACGCCGCCGGCATTCACCGGGTTGCTACTGGCGTTTGTCTGCCTGGTGCAGTTCGCCGTCAGCATCATCATCGACCGGCGCTACGAGCCGGGGTTGGGCAAGACCATGTTCTGGGTGGTCTGGTACCCGATCGCATTCTGGTTTGTCAGTTTGCTGACCACGCTGGTCAGCTTCCCGAAAGTCTTGTTCGGCCAACATCAGAAACGTGCGCGTTGGGTCAGCCCTGACCGCGGCATCAAACCGATCGGCGACGACGAAGAGGAGGTCATCAAATGAAAATCATCCGGACCCGCCAGCGGCCGTTTCTGGTCGTGGTCGATGTGATTCTCACCGTGGTGGCGTGGGTGGGGCTGCTGTTTTTGCTGATACGCGGACTGTGGCCGTTGATCGAAACTCACGCGGGTGGGCCGCGCATCGACAATTCAGCGTTCGAAGCGCTGGGCACCTTGCAGATCTATCTGTGGGTGGCCTTGGTCAATGCAGTGATTCTGATTGGTTGGGCGCGTTATCAGCAGCGCAAAAGCCGCAGCTTCGCCCAGCGCCGTCTACCATCGCCGGTGATCGACGATGCGGGGCTGAGCAAGAGCTTCAAGCTTTGCGACGATCGCTTCCAGAAACTGCGCACGCCTGGGGTGATGACCATTCACAACGATCAGGAGGGCGACATCAGCCATGTGGTGACGCATTTCTGGCCGGTTCAACCGCAGGAATTGCCACCGCCGCTGGCACCGCTGGAGCACCCGCGGGTGATCTTTCTGCATGCTGAAGATGACGATAATCGCGAACCGGTGAATCGTATTACCTGAATGGTGAACCCTGTGTAGGAGCTGCCGAAGGCTGCGATCTGTTGATCTTTAAAGTCAAAAGATCGCAGCCTTCGGCAGCTCCTACACGGGTTTGTTTCAGTCGCGGATCAATGTCCAGGCCTCTTCCATTGCCAGCGGTTGCTTCATTCGCTCGGCCAGCAGCGCCATCGCCCGTTCCTTCTCGCAAGCGACTGCAGCGACCAGCACACCGTTTCTACCGAACAGACCAATAAATGGCGGATGTTCAGGCTCGCCGAGAAACTCGACCTCATCCCAGTGTTCGGCGTGGCCGAGGTAGTCGTAATTCTTGCCGAAATGCCAGGTCCAGAAAAACGGTACGTCGAGGTAACGCTCTTCGCCACCGAGCATATTGGCAGCGGCGATGCGTGCGTGTTGCTGGGCCAGGCGCCAGTGTTCGATGCGTTGCGGCTGGCCGTTCAGCGGAAACGTGGCGATGTCACCGATGGCCCATAGGCCTTCGGTGACGCGCAGGCCGCCATCAACGCGCAATGACCGATCTTTTTCTTTCGGCAGTGCCGCGAATGCCTCGGTGGCCGGGTGCACGCCGACCCCGGCCAGCACCAGATCTGCCGAAAGACGCAGGCCATTGTCCAGCAGCACGGCCTCGACCTTGCCATCGCCGATGATCTCCGTGGCTGAGTGTTCGGTGATGAATTTCACCCCGTTCTGTTCGTGCAGTGCGCGGATCGCCTGGCCCACGGCTTCACCGAATTGCGCAGCGAAGGGAATCGCGTGGCGAGCCAGTACCGTGACGTCGAGGCCATATTGGCGCAGGGCCGATGCGCATTCGAGGGCGATGAAGCTGTCGCCGATGATGACGGCGCGCTGGTCCGGTCTGGCAGTGTTCATGATCTGTTCGGCCTGGGCTTTTGAGCGCAGGACGAACACGTTGGGCAGCTCAGCCCCAGGCAAATCCAGCGGGTTGGGCTCGCCACCCGTGGCCAGTACGGCGGTGTCGTAGTTCAGGCTCTGGCCGTCGTTGAGCTGCAGGGTTTTGGCCTGGGCGTCCAGTGCGGTGATTTCGCTGTGCAGGCGTTCGATGCGTTGCTGTTTATAGAAAACTTCGTCGCGCAACGCCGGGGTTTCTGCCGCCGGCATTTCCCCGGCGAGAACAAATTTGCTCAGTACCGTGCGGTCGTAGCCGGCAGCCTCCTCGCGATCGATCATCACAATCCGGCCACCGAAACCCTTTTCCCGTAACGCCGCCGCGCACGCCGTACCTGCAGCTCCGGCACCGACAATCACGAACGTACGCGAATCATCCGCTGGAGGCGTATGCGGATCGGGCAATGGCTGTTCATCGACCCAAACCTCGTCGCCACGCAGTTCCAGCGGATAGCGCTTGAGACTGTCGAGCGCAGGGGGCTCACACAACGCGCCATCCTCGGCGCGAAACGCAGCTTTGTGCCAAGGGCAGATCAGGCGTCCGTGACACAACGCACCCTCGGCCAACGGCGCGCCGGCATGTGGACATTCGCCCTGAAACGCGCGTAGCTGGCCGTTGATACGCAACAGCACAAGCTTGCAGTCGCCGATTTCAACTTGCAGGCCACGGTCTTCAGGGACATCGGCGATACGGGCGACACGGTGCAGGGGCATGAGCGGCTTCCTCGCGGGCATTTCTCTTGTGAGTTTGCGCCGTAGTGCGAGGTTCAGCCATTTGCTACTGCCACGGCACGAACGGTACAGCTATAGTTTGCAGGCCGACGACGGCCCCACTGCACAAGGTGCTCCCGGAATGACCCGATTGACCTCTCTCAACCCCTGGCTGGCGGCCCTCGCCGTCACCCTTTGCGTGCAGCTCCCGGCGCAGGCCCAAGAGCGTTTCACCCTGAGCATTCCGGGGGTTTCCGATAACCGCCTGTTCACCTCGGCCGCGGCCAGCGATGCGCCCGGTTGCGGCGGCAAGAACCAGTCGCCGGCGCTGAGCTGGAACGCCGGGCCTGCCGGCACCCAGAGCTACGCGATCGTCATGCACGACCCTGACGGCCAGAAAGGCCTGGGCGTCGATCACTGGATTCACTACGGCATCAAGTCCACCACGCACCAGATTGCGGCAGGCGTCGGTGCCAAATCCGCATTCGAAGGCGTTGGCGGCACCAACAGCAAAGGCAACACCCATTACATGGGGCCGTGCCCGCCAGTGGGCGACAGTGCGCACCACTACATCATCCAGATTTACGCGCTGGATCTGGCGCCAGACGCCTTGCCGGCCGGTCTGACCCGCGCCGAGCTGATGGAAAAAATCAAAGGCCATGTGCTGCGCAACAGCAGTGCGGTGCGCCGTTATCATCGCTGAAAATTTTTTCGCGGCGTTTAACCCGAACTGAAAGGGCTGCCCGTCTCACGGGATGAATGATCAACTTCATCCCGAGGTCAGCCCCCATGTCTCTTTCTCTTTTGCGTCCTGTTGCGGTTGGTGTGCTGCTGGCGCTCGCCGGTTGCGGTGCGTCTTCCACACCCGATTCTGCGGTTGTGCCACCGGCGGCACAGCCTGAAGTGCTGGTTCAGCAGGAAGCCGCAATAGCGGGTGGGGCGATGGCCAAGCGCATGGTCCGGCCGGCGCCCATCGCCCGTTTCGCCGCGATGCCCAGCGCAGACAGTTATCCACAGGGCTACCGTGACGAGTCGCGCGAGCAGTATCAAAAACTGGCCGACAACCCGATCCACAATGTCGCCGAAACTCCGGTTTCAACCTTCAGCGCTGATGTCGACACGGGCGCCTACGCCAATGTCCGCCGCTTGCTCAACCAAGGTCGGCTGCCACCGGAAGGTGCCGTGCGACTGGAGGAAATGGTCAATTACTTCCCCTACGATTACGCGTTGCCCAGCGATGGCTCGCCGTTTGGCGTGACCACCGAACTGGCCGCTTCACCGTGGAACCCGCATACGCGTTTACTGCGCATCGGCATCAAGGCCTCCGACCGCGCCGTGGCGGAACTGGCCCCGGCCAATCTGGTGTTTCTGGTCGACGTGTCCGGCTCGATGGATCGCCGCGAAGGCCTGCCGATGGTCAAAAGCACGCTGAAACTGCTGGTTGATCAGTTGCGCGATCAGGATCGCGTGTCGCTGGTGGTGTATGCCGGTGAATCGAGAGTGGTGCTGGAGCCGACTTCCGGACGCGACAAAGCGAAAATTCGTACTGCCATCGAGCAATTGACCGCCGGTGGTTCGACCGCTGGCGCTTCGGGCATCGAGTTGGCCTATCAAATGGCGCAGCAGGCTTTCATCCCCAAAGGCATCAATCGCATCCTGTTGGCCACCGACGGTGACTTCAATGTCGGCATCAGTGACTTCGACAGCCTCAAGCAAATGGCTGTGGATAAACGCAAAACCGGGATTTCGCTGACAACCCTGGGTTTCGGTGTGGATAACTACAATGAACACCTGATGGAACAATTGGCCGACGCCGGCAATGGCAACTATGCCTACATCGACAACCTGCGCGAGGCGCGCAAAGTGTTGGTGGATCAGTTGAGTTCGACCCTCGCCGTTGTGGCGCAGAACGTCAAACTGCAGGTGGAGTTCAACCCGGCGCAGGTCAGCGAATATCGCCTGCTCGGCTACGAAAACCGTGCGTTGAAGCGTGAGGATTTCAGCAATGACAAAGTCGATGCCGGCGAAATCGGCGCAGGACATACGGTGACCGCGTTGTACGAAATTGTCCCGGCGGGCGAGAAAGGCTGGCTGGAACCGCTGCGTTACGGCAATTCCGACGCCGCTGTTTCGGCAAAGAGCGGAGAATTGGCGATGCTGCGTGTGCGTTATCAGCGTCCCGAAGGTGGGAAAAGTCTGCTGATCGAACGGCCCATCGCCAATCAGGTTGCAACCGCCAGCGAGGATCTGCGTTTTGCCGCCGCCGTCGCCGCGTTTTCCCAGCAACTCAAGGACGCTCGCTACACCGGCGACTTCAGCCTGAAAGACACCGAAGCGCTGGCCCGTGGCGCTCGCGGCGATGACCGCTTCGGTTTGCGCAACGAGTTCGTGCAATTGGTCGAGCTGGCACAAAGTCTGCGTACCGCGAGCGCTTCGAACGCGCTGGCCACTGAACGACGGATTGAATAAGTGAGTCGTCTGAAAGGCTTTATCAGTCAGCTGTTTGCCTCGGCAGACAGCTCAACCGCCAGCAGCGATGAATCGCTGCTCGCGCGTTACCGCGAGGGCGACGGCGCGGCGTTCGAGATCTTGTACGCCCGCCATCGCCAAGGCTTGTACCGATTTTTACTGGGGTTGAGCGGCAAACCGGAACTGGCCGACGAAGTGTTTCAGGAAACCTGGCTCAGCCTGATCCGCAGCACCAGTCAGCCACAAGGGCGGGCGACATTTCGTACATGGCTGTTTCAGATTGCCCGCAATCGCCTGATCGACCACTGGCGCAAACACGGCGCCCGCCAACCGCTGCACGACAGCTACGACGAGCAAAATCACGCGGTCAGCGATGAGACGAACGATCCCGAACAACTGCTTAGCCTCAGCCGTGACAGCCAACGCCTGGAAAGCGCCCTGCAAACCCTGCCCGCCGACCAACGCGAAGTGTTCCTGCTGCGCGCCCACGGCGACCTCGACCTGGCACAAATCGCCAGCCTCACTGAAACACCGCTGGAAACCGTCAAAAGCCGCTTGCGCTACGCCCAGCAAAAACTGCGTCGGCTGCTGGCCGAGGAGGTACTGACATGACTGACGCCCGCCAGAATCCCGAAGAACAACTGCTCAAGCATTACCGTGAGCAGCATGCCGAGCCACCTGCACACCTTGATGCATTCATTCTTGAGGCGGCCCGCCGCGAAACCCCGTCACCACAGCCAGGTCTGTGGCAACGCTGGCTCGACGCCTGCCGCAAACCACGCTGGCAAGTGGCGTTCGCCAGCCTCGTTGGTGTCGCCCTGATGTTATCGCTGGTACAACGCGCGCCCGAGCCGCAAGGGCAATACGACTTCGCCCCGGCTGCCAAACTTGCCGCACCGCTGATGCGTAAACAAGCCCCCGAAGCATTGCCAGCACCCGCCGGCGGCATGGCCGCACCCGCGCCAATGGCGGAAATGGCCGCACCGCAGCAAAGCGAAGCCATCAGCGCCGACGAAGCCAAACTGAGTAAACGCAGCGCCGCCCCGGCCAATGGCCTCGACGCGCAACTGCGCGAAGTCCTGCGTCTGCGCGAATCCGGCCAATCGCAGGCCGCCGACAGCCTGTTCAACAACCTGCACAAACGCTACCCGAACGCCGATCTCGACGCCCGACTCCTACAGTTGCAGAAAAAATGACCGACTGATGCCCCAGCCATTTGGCATTGCCCCGCAAAAACGCGCACTATCGGGGCATTGCCAATACGCTGGAGGACAACGTGGCAGCAAAAATTGACCGCATCGCCCAACTGCTCAACTGCCCGGACAAGGGCGAAGAGATGCGGCGCGCGATTACTGAAGCGCGTAAGGAATTTCTGCTTAACCAGCCGGAAGAAGATGTCGTTGAGGAAGACGATGTTTTTGAGGAAGTTGAGGAGGAAGAAGTCGACGATGATTACGACGAGTTTGACTGGACGACGGAGTGACATTCATCGCGTAGCTCCACCACCCTCTAATTACCGAGCGTTGAGGGTGGTCGGACAGTGATGCTAGAGGAACAACGGTCAATTTTCTTGGGGCTACCCAAGAAACTACCCAAGAACTGCCTCAGAAACTACCCAAGAAGCTATCTGACCCGACTCAAGTACAAGGCTCGAACCGTCAAGTTTTACTTGATGGTTGCCCAGTTTTGAAACTCTGGTCGGGTATCGTTCGAGAGTTAGAACATCAGCGTGTCAGACAGCAACAGGCAGGTACGTCATCTTTAGCGGTATCAACCGCTTGGTTTCCGAATCCGTCTGCCCATAATGCTCAATCAACGCGCGCACCAGGTTGTCCAGCGTCCAAAGCGTCAGCGGTACATTGGCACGCTCGGCTTCGTAGTAAGCGTCCTTGCTGAAACCGCCGGTACTGACATAAAGCCCCCGATCATCCTTGTGCCGTCCACCAAGGAAGCTACGGATTTGCTGACTGCCCATCTGCTCTTTGCGGTGCTTAACCTCCACGATGATTCGTGGATTCTCGAATCCGAAGCCATCCGGTGATGCGATGATGTCCTTCCCGCGATCAGGGCCGGCCGGGGAAACCTGTGTCTTGTAACCCATCGCTCGCAAAATCCCGGCAACAAGGTGCTGCATATCGTCCCAAGGTAAGGCGCTGATCAAATCCTTGATACGTTCGAGCGCCAGACTTTCCATTCCTGCCAGAGGATCGCTGTCCGGATATTCTTCTTCAACTGGCGGTAGCGCAGGAGGCTTGTTTCCAGCGGCCATCGCTTTCAATTCTTGGAGCGCAAAGTCCGGAACGACGAACACCGTAAGTGTTGAGCCGAGACTGTTTTTGCTCGAAGAGGTGAGGCTATCTCGGTCGACTTCTTGATCGATCCACTGCACTGGGCGTGTCAGTGACATGCCGAGGTCGGCCAAATCAGGGTTATGTTTGAAATCACCGATGATCTTGCCGACGAGATAGGTGCGGTTGGCGGGAGAGTACGTAACGACCCAATCGCCGGGCTGAATTTCATTGATAAAGCGCCAAACCTGCGATGCACCTGATATGGCTGTGCCGGGTTTGATGTTGGGCTCAATGTCTTGATAGAGGCGAGTGACTTCCTTGCGCGACATCCCTGGCTTGGCAAGCGGTGCGAGCTGCGACCATCCGATTGCGACCACGCCGCGCTCTCGGAAATCATCGTACAGGCGACCAGACTCGCCACGGATCATCCACATCTTGGTCATATCACCTCCTTGGTTTTTGATTTTCGTATGCGATTGCTAGTTTTCCCGAGCGACATCTCGTCGCGCATCGCAAGAATCGCAGAGTAAGGTAGATACTTTAGTCATGGGCGGCAAATGCTGAAAATATCTTCGATAACGTTTAGTCCTTGGACAGATGGGGCAGTTGTCAACTCTAAGTTGACAACTGCCCCATCTGTCCAAGCCTTGCGAATCATTTGCCAGAAAAAACCAACGCCCACAAAAAAGCCCCGAACCATCACAGTCCGGGGCTTTCTCGTTTAAATCAATGGTGCACCAGGCGGGATTCGAACCCACGACCCCTGCCTTCGGAGGGCAGTACTCTATCCAGCTGAGCTACTGGTGCAGCGGGCGACATCATACCTAGGTCGGCTCGGGGCGTCCATGCTGGGTTTGAGCAGGTATTGTCAGTACGCGTGTCCGCGCAAATCGCGGTATTCCATAAAGCGGTAACGTCCTGCAAAACCCTCGCTTGGCGCTTTTGCGGGACTGTTCTATGGTTTTGCTGCGGCTGAGGCTTTAGGCGCGTTGATCTGAAAAATTCCACAAACACGCCGTTTTTGTTCTTTTTTTCGAACGACCTATTGTCCTTTAACCCCTTTGATCCTACGATCCGTTTGAGATTTCAAACGCTCGTTGACCGGGCGTTGAAGCGCCGGTGTTTCGAATCGTGCACGGTTGATGCGCCACGCCCGGTCTCTGATTTCCCTGACGGCAGCCTTGCGAGGCGCCTTTCTACAATCATAATTTTGCTCCGCGCAGGCCGCGGTGCTGTTAAGGAAAGCCGACATGCAGCTTAAAGACACCCTGTTGTTCCGCCAGCAAGCCTTCATTGATGGCGCTTGGGTCGATGCGGACAACGGTCAGACGATCAAGGTCAACAACCCGGCCACCGGCGAAATCCTCGGTACCGTGCCAAAAATGGGCGCCGCCGAAACCCGCCGTGCCATCGAAGCCGCTGACAAAGCGCTGCCGGCCTGGCGTGCACTGACCGCCAAAGAGCGTGCCGGCAAGCTGCGTCGCTGGTTCGAACTGATGATCGAGAACCAGGACGACCTCGCGCGTCTGATGACCCTCGAGCAGGGCAAGCCGCTGGCCGAAGCCAAAGGCGAAATCGTTTACGCCGCTTCGTTCATCGAGTGGTTCGCCGAGGAAGCCAAGCGCATCTACGGTGATGTGATTCCGGGCCACCAGCCAGACAAGCGCCTGATCGTGATCAAGCAGCCAATCGGCGTGACCGCGGCAATTACCCCGTGGAACTTCCCGGCCGCGATGATCACCCGTAAGGCCGGCCCTGCGCTGGCTGCCGGTTGCACCATGGTGCTCAAGCCTGCTTCGCAAACGCCATTCTCCGCTTTCGCCTTGGCCGAACTGGCTCAGCGCGCGGGTATTCCTGCGGGCGTGTTCAGCGTGGTCTCCGGCAGCGCTGGCGACATCGGCAGCGAGCTGACCAGCAACCCGATCGTGCGCAAGCTGTCCTTCACCGGTTCGACCGAAATCGGTCGTCAGCTGATGTCGGAATGCGCCAAGGACATCAAGAAAGTTTCGCTGGAACTGGGCGGCAACGCGCCGTTCATCGTGTTTGACGACGCGGACCTGGATAAGGCCGTCGAAGGCGCGATCATTTCCAAGTACCGCAACAACGGGCAGACCTGCGTCTGCGCCAACCGTCTGTACATTCAGGATTCGGTCTACGACGCGTTCGCCGAGAAGCTGAAAGTGGCCGTGGCCAAACTGAAGATCGGCAACGGTCTGGAAGACGGCACCACCACTGGCCCGCTGATCGACGAAAAAGCCGTGGCCAAGGTGCAAGAGCACATCGCTGACGCCGTAGCCAAAGGCGCCACCGTGCTGGCTGGCGGCAAGCCAATGGAAGGCAACTTCTTCGAGCCGACCATCCTCACTAACGTGCCGAAAAACGCTGCTGTGGCCAAGGAAGAAACCTTCGGTCCGCTGGCGCCGTTGTTCCGTTTCAAAGACGAAGCCGAAGTGATCGCCATGTCCAACGACACCGAGTTCGGTCTGGCCTCCTACTTCTACGCTCGCGACCTCGGTCGTGTGTTCCGTGTTGCTGAAGCGCTGGAATACGGCATGGTCGGCGTCAACACCGGGCTGATCTCCAACGAAGTCGCGCCATTCGGCGGCATCAAGGCCTCGGGCCTGGGCCGTGAAGGCTCCAAGTACGGCATCGAAGATTACCTGGAAATCAAATACCTCTGCCTGGGCATCTAAGCCCTGTAAGAGATCGCTGTAAACGCAAAGGGCACGAGAGCGCTGTCCCTTTGCGTCGTTTCAAACCGGAATTTTCTCTGCGGCCAGGAACGCCGTGGCAGTCGATCATCGCATGCTGCCACCGTCGATTTCTCCCGCTTAATCCTTGAACCACGCCGCCCGATGAGCGGCGAATGAGGACTGTAATGAGCAAGACTAACGCAGAACTGATGGCCCGTCGTACCGCAGCAGTTCCACGTGGTGTTGGCCAGATTCACCCGATCTTCGCTGAATCGGCGAAGAACGCTACCGTGACTGACGTTGAAGGTCGTGAGTTCATCGACTTCGCTGGCGGCATCGCGGTGCTGAACACCGGCCACGTGCACCCGAAAATCATCGCCGCCGTGACCGAACAGCTGAACAAGCTGACCCACACCTGCTTCCAGGTGCTGGCTTACGAGCCGTACGTTGAGCTGTGCGAAAAGATCAACGCCAAGGTTCCGGGTGATTTCGCCAAGAAAACCCTGCTGGTGACCACCGGTTCCGAAGCCGTGGAAAACGCCGTGAAAATCGCCCGTGCCGCCACTGGCCGCGCTGGTGTGATCGCCTTCACTGGCGCTTACCACGGTCGCACCATGATGACTTTGGGCCTGACCGGTAAAGTCGTGCCGTACTCGGCTGGCATGGGCCTGATGCCAGGCGGCATCTTTCGCGCGCTGTACCCGAACGAACTGCACGGCGTGAGCATCGACGATTCGATCGCTTCCATCGAGCGCATCTTCAAGAACGACGCCGAGCCGAAAGACATCGCCGCGATCATCATCGAGCCTGTGCAGGGTGAAGGTGGTTTCTACGTTGCGCCGAAGGAATTCATGAAGCGTCTGCGTGCTTTGTGCGACCAGCACGGCATCCTGCTGATCGCTGACGAAGTACAAACTGGCGCTGGCCGTACCGGTACGTTCTTCGCCATGGAGCAGATGGGCGTTGCTGCCGACCTGACCACCTTCGCCAAATCCATCGCTGGCGGCTTCCCGCTGGCCGGTGTCTGCGGCAAGGCTGAATATATGGACGCCATCGCCCCAGGCGGCCTGGGCGGTACCTACGCCGGTAGCCCGATCGCTTGCGCCGCGGCCCTGGCCGTGATGGAAGTGTTCGAAGAAGAACAACTGCTGGATCGCTGCAAGGCTGTCGGCGAGCGTCTGGTCACTGGCCTGAAAGCCATTCAGGCCAAATACCCGGTCATCGGCGAAGTCCGTGCCCTGGGCGCGATGATCGCGGTCGAGCTGTTCGAAAACGGCGACAGCCACAAGCCAAACGCGGCTGCAGTGGCGTCTGTTGTGGCCAAGGCGCGCGACAAGGGCCTGATCCTACTGTCCTGCGGCACCTACGGCAACGTTCTGCGCGTACTGGTACCGCTGACTTCGCCGGACGAGCAGTTGGACAAAGGTCTGGCGATCATCGAAGAGTGCTTCTCCGAGCTCTGATCTGCCTGTGATCTGATCGACAAAAAACCCGCTGCGGCGGGTTTTTTTACGCCCTTTGAAACTCATCTGCGCATTCGCACTGTATCGAATGGCCAGCATTGGCTAAGGTTCAGGCATTGCAAGGGAGCGCGCGCATGACTGCCGTTGAATTACCCGCTGTACCGCGAGTGTTGATTGCCGAGGCCGATCCGTGGTCTCGCGATCTGATCAAACAAGTGTTGCTGAACGTGCGTTGCGACGCACGGCTGGATCTGTGTGCCGATGGCCAGCAAGCCATGTCGATGCTCAGTGAGGTGCCGTATGACCTCGCTATCGTTGATTGGGAGTTGCCCGGCATCGACGGTTTGAGCGTGCTGCGCAGCGTGCGGCAGCGCAAACGCAACCCGCCGTTGCCGTTCATTCTGATGAGCAGCCGCAACGACAGCGCCAGCGTGCGCGAAGCGATTCCGTTGGCGCCTACGGCCTATCTGACCAAACCACTGAACATGGAGAGCCTGACCGAGCGTTTGCAGGGTTTGCTGCTCAATGCCGGTGAAGAGGTGTCCTGTGAGGTGCCGACATTGGCGCCGGGTATGACCTTGTCGGTGTTTCTCGAGCGCCGTCGCGAGCAGGCCGATGGTGCGCCACTGATGACCGATGTGCAGGTGGCGGTTAAACGCAGCCTCAACCCCAACGGGCTGGATCTGAAGCTGCTGGAAGAAGAGATTCGCACCGACCCACAAATCACGGCGGTGCTGATTGCTGCGGCCAACAGCGCGGCGCAGCACCATGGCGAGCCGGTGCAAACACTGGCGCAAGCCCTGCATCGGCTGGGCACCGGGCAGAGCATGAACCTGATTCTGGGTCTGGCACTCAAGCGCAGCGCCAGGCTCAGCGATCCATGTCTGGCGGATTACGCTGAGCGTTACTGGGGCCTGTCGCTGCATACCGCTGAATACGCGCGCACCCTGGCGCGCCTGCTCGATCTGGATCAGGAACGCTGTTACTGCGCGGGCATGCTGCATCGTCTGGGTGATCTGGCGCTGTTGCGTTGTCTGCAGGAGTGGAAACAGGCCGGCGGAGAGCTGGATGAGTGGGAGGAGGTGGGCGAGGCGCTGGCGGAGTTTGGCGCCGCTTATGGTTCGGCCTTGCGCACCCGCTGGCGATTGCCGCTGGAGCTGCGCGAGTTGATCGCGTCGGTCTATCAGCTCGGTGGCGGGGTGTATTCCCGTGAGGCGCTGGTGATGAACATGGCGGCGCAGATGGCGCGTCTGACCGAGCATGAGGGCATTGAGGAACTGGCGAAGAGCCGCACGGCGCGGTTGCTCAAGATCGGGCTGCCAGAATTGATGCGGATGCGTAAATAACCCGGATTCACCGGCATTCCAAATGTGGGAGCGAGCCTGCTCGCGAAGACGGATTGTCATTCAGCACATCATTGCCTGATACGACGCCTTCGCGAGCAGGCTCGCTCCCACAGTGGGTTTGTGTTGAGGCGGGAGGACAGGGATCAGGCAGAGATAATCCGATTCTTGCCCTGCCGTTTTGCCTCATACATCGCCCCATCCGCGCGGGCGAACAGGCTGTCGAGGCTCTCGTCTGCTTCGGTAAGACAGGTCAAGCCCTGACTGACGGTGATGCCGAATGTCTGGCCATCATGGCTGAAGCTCAATCGCTGAATCTCCTGCTGCAGCCGTTCAGCCACTTGCATGGCCATGTCCGGGGCACAACCGGGAAACACCGCCGCAAACTCTTCGCCGCCAATCCGCCCGAACAGATCGCCCCGGCGTAACGAGCCGCGTCCGCACTCGGCAATCCGCTGCAGCACGTTATCGCCTTCCGGGTGGCCGTAGGTGTCGTTGATCATTTTGAAATCATCGATATCCAGCAGCAGAAAGGCCATTTGCGCGCCCTGCACCCGCGCTTCTTCGAACGCGCGGTTGGCGCACTCGAAGAAGTGCCGACGATTGCTGCTTTGCGTCAGCACGTCGGTGGTCGCCAGACGGTGCAGCTCGGTTTCCATCTGCTTCTTGTCAGTAATGTCTTCGGCGATGCCGACGATGATCACCGGTTGCCCGGGTTCGTCCTGACGGTTGATGAAGCATTTGTCGCTGAGCCAGCGTACCTGGCCGTCGGCGGCGATGATCCGGTATTCGCGATCTTCAACCGCGCCTTTGTGCAGCACTTCGGCGAGGCTGCGTTCGGCGTAGTCGAGGTCGTCGGGGTAGATGCTGTCGCGCCACTGGTTATAGTCAGCGAGCAGCAGGCCGGCGGAGCGGCCGAAAATCCGTTCATAGGCGGGGCTGACGTACAGCACTTGCCGGGTTTCCCAGTTGAAGGCCCAGAGCACGGCATTGACGCTGACCAGCAAGGAACTGAACAGCTGCTCACGTTCGCTCAGACGGGCGACTTCGCCCTGGGCGTGCATCAACGCCATGAGGGTTTGCGCGGCCTCGGGCCACTGCGGGAAGGATGAGTCTTTTTGATTGTTGTTGACCATCGGCACAGATCTCAAAGGACGTGCCGCAATTCGACAACGGCCCCAATACAGCCCGCCGGGATGGCGAAGTGTCTTTGAGATAGGCGATTTTTGGCGAAGTTCCCACCGATGGCGGGGTTCCGCCGGGCGGTGAGTGGCGACGCGTTTTAGCTGTTAAAACGCGTCGTCAGGTTTTGCGACTGCTGCGCAGCCGCACGGGAGCAGGCTCCCTCGCCACATCAGACCGCTGCAGGACGCAGCGAGTAGGTTTTCAACTGGTCAGCAAATTCGCGCAGGGACTGGATGCCACTGGCTTCTGCCTCGTGAATCCACTCTTTGATGGCCGCGAGCATGTCGTGGCCATTTGCGCTGGTCTTGACCCAGATCTGCTGCAGGGCCAGGCGTTTTTCGTAAATTACCTTCAGTGCGTGGCTGTGCTCGAGCATGGTCTGGATGCGCAAGTGATGACGATCTTCCAGCAGGCTGGTTTCCCGCGACAGCAGACGTTTGGCGCGGTGGAACTGGTGACGCACCGAATGATCGACCTTGGCCAGCTCTTGCTTGACCAGCGGGCCGATCACCAATTTGCGGTACTGGGCCATGATCTGGAAGCGGTTGTTGAGGATGGCCATGGCGGTGTCCATGTCCAGATTGCCCTTGCCTTCGACACGGTGGGCGATCGGCGCCACACGCTGAACCTTGGCCAGACGCAGGAAACAGAAGACTTTGATCCACGCCCAACCGAGGTCGAACTCCCACTTTTTCACCGAAAGCTTGGCCGAATTAGGGTAGGTGTGATGGTTGTTGTGCAGTTCTTCGCCGCCGATCAGGATGCCCCATGGCACCAGATTGGTCGCCGCGTCGCGGCATTCGAAGTTGCGATAGCCGACCGCATGGCCCAGGCCATTGATCACGCCAGCAGCCCACACCGGGATCCACATCATCTGGATGGCCCAGATGGTGATGCCGATGGTGCCGAACAGCAGCAGGTCGATAACGCCCATGATCGCCACGCCCAGCAGCGGGTAGCGGCTGTAGACGTTGCGTTCGATCCAGTCTTCGGGGCAGTTCTTGCCGTAGATGCGCAGGGTTTCCGGGTTCTGCGCTTCGGCGCGATACAGCTCGGCGCCGGTACGCAGCACGGTGGAAAGACCTTTGATGACCGGGCTATGCGGGTCGTCTTCGGTTTCGCACTTGGCGTGATGTTTACGGTGGATGGCGGTCCACTCGCGGGTGTTCTGCGCCGTGGTCAGCCACAGCCAGAAACGGAAAAAGTGCTTCAGGCCGGCATTCAGCTCCAGCGAGCGATGGGCCGAGTAGCGGTGCAGATAGACCGTGACGGCAACAATTGTCACGTGGGTCATCAGCAGGGTGACTGCGACCAGAGACCAGGCCGACAAGCCAAGAAAACCTTCGTACCACATAGGCTATAGGGCCCTCGATAAAGATAAAAACAGCCGTTGCATTATCACCAAGCACACAGATAAAACCAGTCGCCCTTTCAGATAAGAGTCGCTGGATGTTTCTTGACCTATAATTCCAACCTTTTTGTGGGGACATGGATAGCCGAATGCGTGCCACTTACCGCGATGCCTTGCGTGCAGCGCTGCTCTATCTCATGCTTGCCGCTGTCTGGCTGCAGGGTACTGATCATTTATTAAACAATTTCTTCGATAACTCCGTCGATCTTGCCCGATGGCAACTGATCAATGGTTACGTGTTTGCGGTGCTCAGCGCCGGGCTGATCTTCCTCGCGCGAGCACGCTTGTGTGAGTTCCTCGGGATTGGTGCACGTTTGCGCGAGCGCCACGCTGATCGCGAACGCCTGCGTCAAGCGGCAGCCGTGTTCGATTGCACTCGCGAAGGGGTGTTGGTCACCAACCACCAAGGGCTGATCGTGCACGTCAATCGCGCGTTCATCGAGATCACCGGTTATCAGCGCGAAGAAGTCCTCGGGCAGCAGCCGAGTCTGTTCAAGTCCGGCCATCATCCGCCGGGGTTCTATCAAGCGATGTTCGCCACTCTGGAATCGCAGGGCGAATGGAGCGGCGAGATCTGGAACCGGCGCAAAAGCGGCGAGATTTATCCACAGTGGCAAACCATCCGGGTCATTCATGATGATCAGCGCCGGCTCAGCCATTACGTCGCGGTGTTTTCCGACATCAGCGCAATCAAGGATTCCGAACACGAGCTCAAACACCTTGCGCACCACGATCCGCTGACCGATCTGCCCAATCGCCTGCTGTTCAGCGACCGTGCCGAACAGGCACTGGCCTCGGCGCAGATCCACAAGCGCGGCTGTGCGTTGCTGATGCTCGATCTCGATCATTTCAAAATGATCAACGACAGCCTCGGCCATAACGTCGGCGATCGCTTGCTGAAGGCGGTGGCGGCGCGCCTGCAAGCGCTGTTTGGCCCCGGCATTACCCTGGCGCGCCTGGGGGGCGACGAGTTCGCGGTGCTCGCGGAAAGTTGTCCACAGCCGGTGCAGGCAGCGGCGCTTGCGCAACGGATTCTCGATGCGCTGAAGGAGCCGTTCTACATCGATGGCCATCAGCTGTTCATCAACGCCAGCCTCGGCATCAGCCTGTTCCCCAGTGACGCCTTGAGCGCAGAGCAACTGTTGCGCAATGCCGATGCGGCGCTGTTCAAGGCCAAGAGTAGCGGGCGTAACGGCTACGCCTTGTACACCGAAGAACTCACCGCCCACGCCCAGCAACGTGTGGAGATTGCATTCGAGCTGCGCCGCGCGCTGGAGCAGCAGGAACTGCGGGTGTACTACCAACCGGTGCATGACTTGAAAACCAGTCGCCTGATTGGCGTTGAAGCGCTGGTTCGCTGGCAGCACCCGCAGCGTGGCCTGGTGTCGCCGGCGGAATTCATCCCGATTGCCGAACGCACCGGGTTGATCGCCGATATCGACGCGTGGGTGATGCAGCAGGCGTGCCGGCAGATGTGCCAATGGCAGCAGGCCGGGGTGGTGCTGTCATTTGTCGCGGTGAACGTGTCGTCGCGCCTGTTTGCCCGGCGCGAGTTGTACCAGCAGGTGGCGCAGGTGCTACATGAAACCGGACTGGATCCGGCGTATCTGGAGCTGGAAGTCACTGAAAGTGCGGTCATGGATGATCCGGAAGTGGCGCTGGAGCAGATGCACCGTTTGCGCGAGTTGGGTATTCGCCTGGCCATCGATGATTTCGGCACGGGCTATTCCTCATTGCTGCGGCTCAAGCGGCTGCCGGTGCAGAAGCTGAAGATCGATCAGGGTTTCGTCGCCGGGTTGCCGTGGGACGAGGATGACGTGGCGATTGTCCGGGTGATCATCGCGCTTGCGCGGAGCATGGGCATGCAGGTGCACGCCGAGGGTATCGAGCAGGTTGAGCAGGCGGCGTTTTTGCTGGGGCAGGAATGTGGTCTGGGGCAGGGGTATTGGTTTGGGCGGCCGGTTCAAGCGCAGGAGATTGATTGGGCAAGAACACCGGTGATTGGTTAAAAGATCAAAAGATCGCAGCCTCCGGCAGCTCCTACACCGATCCCTGTAGGAGCTGCCGAAGGCTGCGATCTTTTGCTCCACCAACGCGCAAACCCTTGCCGTGCCACATAATGTTTTCTGGTTATATAAACATTCTTAAATAGTCTTTTTAAGAATATATGTGCCTCTCTTATATTGCTCCCACGCCGAACGCAGTGCCGCCCACTGCCAGGCATATCCCATTCAAGGAGCAGCACCATGAGCGCATCCCTTCGCAGCGTTGACGGTCAGGACGAAAGCACCATCTTGCGTGAAATCCAGAGCGCTCTGCGCGATCTGCGGTTCGGCGCGGTGGAGATCACTGTGCACAACGCGCAAGTCGTACAGATCGAACGCAAAGAGAAATTCCGTTTGCAGCAACCGGGCAAACAACCGGGCTAAAAGATCGCAGCCTGCGGCAGCTCCTACAGGGGGCTGTGCATAGGAGCTGTCGAAGGCTGCGATCTTTGAACCGACAACACGATTCCCGAAATACATAAGAAAAAGCCACCATCCAGAATTCCAGGAGCTTTCACCATGTCGTCGATTCGCCGTTACGCTTTGGCCGCACTGGCCAGTGCTGTGTTTGCCGGTTCCGCCGTTGCCAAGGATTACGAACTGCTCAACGTCTCGTATGACCCGACGCGCGAGCTGTATCAGGACTACAACGCTGAATTCATCAAGTTCTGGCAGAAAGATCACGCCGGCGACACCGTGAAAATCCAGCAATCCCATGGTGGTTCGGGCAAGCAGGGCCGCGCAGTGATCGACGGTCTGCGCGCCGACGTTGTGACCCTGGCGCTGGCCGGCGACATCGACGAAATCGCCAAACTCGGCAAAACCCTGCCCGCCGATTGGCAGAAACGTCTGCCGGACGCCAGCACCCCGTACACCTCGACCATCGTGTTCCTGGTGCGCAAGGGCAACCCGAAAGGCATCAAGGACTGGGGCGATCTGGTCAAGAACGACGTCTCGGTGATCACCCCGAACCCGAAAACCTCCGGCGGCGCCCGCTGGAACTTCCTCGCCGCTTGGGCCTACGGTCTGAAAGCCAACGGCGGTGACGAAGCCAAAGCCAAAGAATACGTACAGACCCTGTTCAAACACGTGCCCGTGCTGGACACCGGCGCTCGCGGTTCGACCATCACCTTCGTCAACAACGGTCAGGGCGACGTGCTGCTGGCCTGGGAAAACGAAGCGTTCCTGGCGTTGAAAGAAGATGGCGGCGCCGACAAGTTCGACATCGTCGTGCCTTCGCTGTCGATCCTCGCGGAGCCACCGGTGGCCGTGGTCGACAAGAATGCCGAGAAGAAGGGCAACGCGCAGATCGCCGAAGCCTACCTGAAACATCTGTACAGCCCGGCCGGTCAGGAGATTGCCGCAAAGAACTTCTACCGTCCGCGTGACAAGGACGTGGCCGCGAAGTACGCCCAGCAGTTCCCGAAACTGGAACTGGTGACCATCGACAAGGACTTCGGCGGCTGGAAAACCGCGCAGCCGAAATTCTTCAATGATGGTGGCGTGTTCGACCAGATTTATCAGGCGCAGTAATCTCACCCTTAACCAGCCTGATGTTTGGGCACATGACATGTGGGAGCGAGCCTGCTCGCGAAGGCGGTATTTCAGGCGACAAGGATGTTGACTGATACTCCCTCTTCGCGAGCAGGCTCGCTCCCACATTGATGCGTTTTTAACCAGGGACTTTTATGTCGCGTCGTATCTCCCCCGTCATACCCGGCTTCGGGCTGACGCTGGGCTACACCTTGGTGTACCTCAGCCTGATTGTGCTTATCCCGCTGGCGGCGATGTTCGTCCACGCCGCCCAACTCACCTGGGATCAGTTCTGGACGATCATCTCCGCGCCGCGTGTGCTGGCCGCTTTGAAGCTGAGCTTCGGCACTGCGCTGTGTGCGGCGATCATCAACGGCATCATCGGCACGCTGCTGGCGTGGGTGCTGGTGCGCTACACCTTCCCCGGGCGCAAGGTGATCGACGCGATGATCGATCTGCCGTTCGCCCTGCCGACTGCGGTGGCCGGTATTGCGCTGACCGCGCTGTACGCGCCGGCCGGTCTGGTCGGCCAGTTCGCCGCCGACCTCGGTTTCAAAATCGCCTACACGCCGTTGGGCATCACCCTGGCGCTGACCTTCGTCACCCTGCCGTTCGTAGTACGCACGGTGCAGCCGGTGCTGGCCGATATTCCCCGTGAAGTCGAAGAAGCCGCCGCGTGCCTCGGTGCGAAGCCATGGCAGGTGTTTCGCCACATTCTGGTTCCGGCCTTGCTGCCCGCCTGGCTGACCGGGTTTGCCCTGGCCTTTGCCCGTGGCGTCGGCGAGTACGGCTCGGTGATTTTCATCGCCGGCAACATGCCGATGAAAACCGAGATCCTGCCGCTGCTGATCATGGTCAAACTCGACCAATACGATTACACCGGCGCCACCGCCATCGGCGTGTTGATGCTGGTGGTTTCCTTCGTCCTGTTGCTGCTGATCAACTTGCTGCAGCGGCGCATCGAAACCCCATAAGGAGGCGCGAACAATGTCCCAATCGTCTATTGCGGCCGCCTCTTCGGCCAACGCTGCGCGCCGTGGCAGTGCCACTTCGCGCAGAATCCTGATCGGTCTTGGCTGGCTGATCTTTTTCCTGTTTCTGCTGCTGCCATTGTTCATCGTGGTATCGCAGGGTTTGAAGAATGGCCTCGGCGCATTTTTCACCGCGATCTTTGAACCGGACGCACTGTCGGCACTGAAACTCACCGTGTTCGCCGTGTTGATTTCGGTGCCGCTGAACCTGGTGTTCGGTGTCAGCGCCGCGTGGTGCGTGAGTAAATACTCGTTCCGTGGCAAGAGCATGCTGGTGACGCTGATCGACCTGCCGTTTTCGGTGTCGCCGGTAATCGCCGGTCTGGTCTACGTGTTGATGTTCGGCGCACAAGGCCTGTTCGGGCCGTGGCTGCAGGATCACGACATCCAGATCGTCTTCGCCCTGCCGGGCATTGTGCTGGCGACGATCTTCGTCACCGTGCCGTTCGTGGCCCGTGAGCTGATCCCGCTGATGCAGGAACAAGGCACGCAGGAAGAGGAGGCCGCGCGCCTGCTCGGTGCCAACGGCTGGCAGATGTTCTGGCACGTCACCGTGCCCAACATCAAATGGGGCCTGATCTATGGCGTGGTGCTGTGTACCGCACGGGCCATGGGCGAGTTCGGTGCGGTGTCGGTGGTCTCCGGGCATATTCGCGGGGTGACCAACACCTTGCCGCTGCACGTCGAGATCCTCTACAACGAATACAACCACGTGGCCGCGTTCGCCGTGGCGAGCCTGTTGCTGATCCTGGCGCTCTTCATCCTGCTGCTCAAGCAGTGGAGCGAAAACCGTATCAACCGCCTGCGCGCCAGCGCCGCGGAGGAATAATTCATGTCGATCGAAGTGCGTAACGTCAGCAAGAATTTCAACGCGTTCAAGGCGCTGGACAACATCAGCCTGGACATTCACAGCGGTGAGCTGGTCGCGTTGCTCGGCCCGTCCGGCTGCGGCAAGACCACCCTGCTGCGGATCATCGCCGGCCTGGAAACCCCGGATAACGGCAACATCGTGTTCCATGGTGAAGACGTTTCCGGCCACGACGTGCGTGATCGCAATGTCGGTTTCGTGTTCCAGCATTACGCCTTGTTCCGCCACATGACCGTGTTCGACAACGTCGCATTCGGCCTGCGCATGAAACCGAAAAACCAGCGCCCGAGCGAAAGCCAGATCGCGACCAAGGTTCACGAACTGCTGAACATGGTGCAACTGGACTGGTTGTCGGATCGCTACCCGGAGCAGTTGTCCGGTGGTCAGCGTCAGCGCATCGCATTGGCCCGTGCCTTGGCGGTGGAACCGAAAGTGCTGCTGCTGGACGAGCCGTTCGGCGCCCTCGACGCCAAGGTGCGCAAGGAGCTGCGTCGCTGGCTGGCGCGCCTGCACGAAGATATCAACCTGACCTCGGTATTCGTGACCCACGACCAGGAAGAAGCGATGGAAGTCGCCGACCGTATCGTGGTGATGAACAAGGGTGTGATCGAGCAGATCGGCTCACCGGGCGACGTTTACGAAAACCCGGCCAGCGATTTCGTTTATCACTTCCTTGGTGATTCGAACCGCTTGCTGTTGAGCGACGACAACCACGTGCTGTTCCGCCCGCATGAAGTGTCGCTGTCCAAACATGAGCTGGAAGATCACCACGCCGCTGAAGTGCGCGATATCCGGCCGTTGGGTGCGACCACGCGGGTGACGCTGAAAGTCGAAGGGCAGACGGATCTGATTGAGGCCGAAGTGGTGAAAGACCATGACAGCCTGATCGGCCTGGCCAAGGGTGAAACCCTGTTCTTCAAGCCGAAGGTCTGGCAGAAAGTCGCCAACCTCTAAGATCAAAAGATCGCAGCCTTCGGCAGCTCCTACAGGGAAACGCATTCCAATGTAGGAGCTGCCGCAGGCTGCGATCTTTTAAGCGGCCTAAGCCGCCGCTTTGCGATTCGGATTGACTCGCACCACCCCCGCCCGCGCTTCGATCTGTTCTTTCAATTCATGGCGCATCCCGAGGATGAACGCCAACTCGGCGACGACAAACAACGGCCCGACAATCAGCCCCGATAAATCATCGACAAACGCCGGTTTGCGTCCTTCATAGTGATGCCCGACAAACTGGATCACCCAGCCGATCACAAACATCGCCAGGCCACTGCTTAGCCAGACCAGGGTGCTTTGCTGCGCCAACGCATGCCCGGCCCAGACCGATAGCCCCATCAGCACCGTCATCAAGACCCCCAGCTTCACTTCCAGCCGCAGGTAAAACCACGCCGAGGCCAGCGCCACGACAACGGCCGGAGATAGCCACAACACGCCCAGCGACCATTCCGGCCGCGACAACAAAACTGCCACGGCCACCACAATCAGCGGAATGCCGATAAAGTGGCTGGCGATGTTGCGCGGATCACGGTGGTAGGCGGCGTATTGACTGAGATGGTCGACGAGGCTTTTCATTGTTGTTCCTCCGGTAGGGTTGATCGCATCATCCCTCGGGATCAGGGTTCGCTCTGTCAGGCAGGCGACAGTCCAGGAGTGTTTATGCAAATACGTTCGCGGCTGATGCATGGCCAGTGGTTCAGTCATCTGCCGGCATCCTTTCAGGATAGTCTGCTGGCGACAGCGCGAGAGCGGCGGCTGACGGCGGGGCAACGCCTGTTCCAGCGTGGCGATGCGCCGTGTGGCTTGTACGCGGTGCTCGATGGCGCCGTGCGTATAGGCGCGGTGAGTGAGCAGGGCAAAGAGGCGTTGTTGAGTCTGGTGGAGGCGCCGCACTGGTTCGGCGAAATCTGCCTGTTCGATGGCCAGCCGCGCACCCATGACGCCTACGCGGTCGGGCCGTGCACCTTGCTCAATATTCCTCAGCCGACGTTACTGAAACTGCTCGACGAGCAGCCGGTGTACTGGCGACATCTGGCGCTGCTGATGAGTCATAAACTGCGTCTGGCCTTCATCAACCTCGAACAACTGAGCCTGCTGCCGGCCCCGGCACGTCTGGCCCATCGACTGCTGATGATCGCCGAAGGCTACGGCGAACTCGACGCGCCACGCCGCGTGCTGCAACTGCCGCAGGAGCAGTTGGCCTCGATGCTGTCGCTGTCGCGGCAGACCACCAACCAGATTCTCAAGGATCTGCAGGGGCAGGGGATTATCGGGCTCGGGTACGGCGAGATTGAAATCCTCGACGCCGCGCGATTGCGCAGCCTCGCCACGATCTAAAAACACCCATTCCAGACACCACGAACTTGTGGGAGCTGGCTTGCCAGCGATAGCGGAGCATCAATCGACATTGATGTTTGCTGAACGGCCGCCATCGCTGGCAAGCCAGGCTCCCACAGGGTTTCGGGCTTTCGTGACATCTCAGGCAAAGCACAGAACCTGTAGGAGTGAGCCTACAGGGGATTTTTATGGCGATCAGGAACCGCGATAGGTCGAGAAGCCGTACGGGCTGAGCAGCAGCGGGATGTGGTAGTGCTGATCGGTCTGCTTCACTTCGAAGATCACCGGAATCTCCGGGAAGAACGTGTCGTGCTTGACCTTCTTGAAGTACTCGCCGGTCTTGAACACCACCCGGTATTCACCTGCTTCGAAAGGCTGTTTGGCCGGGAACAGTTCGGCAATCCGCCCTTGTTCATTGGTTGTGCCTTGAGCCAGGGGCTGCCAGTTCTGGCCGACGTGTTTCTCCAGTGTCACGTCGATGCCCGGCGACGGCAGGCCGTTTTCCAGGTTGAGCACGTGCACGCTCAACGGGTTGCCGGCGGCGAGGGTCAGACTTGAAAAAGCGCTCAGGCCGAGCGCAGCGAGGGTCATGCGCAAAGTCGTCATGGATGAAACTCCTTATTGGGAACGGGTAGTGGCCAGACCGGTTTTCTCGGCCGCCTTGATTGCACAGTTTTCGTCTTGCTCACCGCCGCCGGAACCGGCCACGCCCATGGCGCCGACCAGTTCCGTGCCGAGGAACAGCGGAATGCCGCCGCCGAGTAACAGCAACTCGTCGAGGGTGTTGAGGTTGGTGGTTTCCGGGTTGCTGCGAGCACGCTCGGCAAACAAACGGGTGGCGGTTTTGCTCGACAGCGCGGTGTAGGCCTTGCGTTGGCTGGCGGCGGTGTTGTGCGGACCGATGCCGTCGCCGCGAAGGGTTACCAACAGATTGCCGCCCCGGTCGAGCACCGACACCGTGCCGGTGCAGTTGGCCAATGCGCTGTCAGCGAGCAGCCGTGCGGTTTTCAGGTCGAGGTCAGCGTGACGCGGCAGTTCCGGGCTGGCGACAGCGGCACCACTGAGGCCGATCATCAGGCTTGCAACGAAGTATTTGACGGTCATGGACAGGCTCCAAAAGCGAAGGTCGTCACCTTAATCGCCGGACTTCGTCAGAACCTCGTCAGTCTGATTACAAGTTTGTAATGGGCAACGCCGCCGAAGGCGCCTAGCCTGTACGCCTGATCAATCGAGGTGTGCCATGCGTTTGCTGGTCGTAGAAGATGAAGCCAAAACCGCGAATTTCCTCGCCAAAGGCCTGGGCGAGTCGGGTTTTGCCGTAGACGTGGCGCTCAATGGCCTCGATGGGCGCTATTTTATCGAGCAGCAGGAGTACGACCTGATCATCCTCGACGTGATGCTGCCGGGCCTCAACGGTTGGCAATTGCTGCAACTGATCCGCCAGCGCGGCGCCACGCCGGTGTTGTTTCTCACCGCCAAGGACGCCATTGAAGACCGCGTGCGCGGCCTCGAGCTGGGCGCTGACGATTACTTGCTCAAACCCTTCGCCTTCGCCGAACTGCTCGCGCGGGTACGCACCTTGCTGCGGCGTGGGCCGATGCGCGAAGCGGAGTCGTACACCATCGCCGATCTGGAAATCGACGTCCTGCGCCGCCGCGTCAGCCGTGGTGGCCAGCGCATTGCCCTGACCAACAAGGAATTCGCCCTGCTGCAATTGCTCGCCAGTCGCCAGGGCGAAGTGCTGTCGCGCACGCTGATTGCCTCGCAGGTGTGGAACCTGAATTTCGACAGCGACACCAACATGGTCGAAGTCGCGGTGCGGCGTTTGCGCGCGAAAGTCGATGACCCGTACATGCCGAAACTGATTCACACCGTGCGCGGTGTCGGTTATCAACTGGAAGCCCCCGACGATGCGCTCTAGGTCGATCGCCTGGCGCTTGGCGCTGGCGTTCGCGATGGTTTGCGCGTTGGTGTTGAGCGCGATTGGCGTGTTTCTTTACCGCTCGCTCGCCTCGGAAATCGCCTGGCGCGACGACCTCGCATTGCTCGGACGACTCGAACAAGTGCGCGCCTTGCTCGCCGACAGCGACAGCCTCGACGCCCTGCAGGCGCGGCCACGGTTGTATCAAAACATGCTCGGCAATCTCGACAGTTTGTTGCTGGTGCGCCGCGCCGATGGTTCCAGCGTGATCGCCATCAATCCCCGTCAACGCGATTTGCCGACACTCAACGCAATCCCCCGCGAGCAAGCGCCGCAGCGTCGTGACGTGTTGACGTGGCAAGCGCCGGACGGTGCTGCGCTGGCGCTGCTATCCGGTGCGGCGCAGGGGCCGAACGGCGAGCCGCTGACCGTCATCGCCGGCAAGGTACTGAGCGAACGCGAGCAGATGCTCGCCAGTTACCGTTTGCGCTTGTATCTGGCAGTCGGCCTCGGTGCGTTGCTCGCTTTTGCCTTGGGCTTGCTGTTGCTGCGCCGGGGCTTGCGACCGTTACGGCAGTTGAGCGCAGCCGTGCGTGGCATTGATCTGCGCAGTCTCGATCAACGCTTGCCCGCCGCCGGTACGCCGACTGAGCTGCTCGAACCGGTGCAGGCGCTCAACGGCATGCTGGCACGGCTGGACGACAGCGTGCAGCGCCTGTCGCAGTTCTCCGCCGACCTCGCCCACGAGATCCGGACGCCGTTGCACACCTTGTTGGCGAGCAACGGGCAGGCGCTGAATCATCCGCGCAGCACCGAGGAATATCAGGAAGTGCTGGCGTCGAACATGGAAGAATTCGAACGGCTCAAGCGCATGGCGGAAAACCTGATGTTTCTTGCCCGCGCCGAGCAGGCCGAGCGCGCGCTTAACCTGCAAGCGCTGGACTTGCACAGCGTTGGCGGTGAACTGTGTGATTACTTTGAAGCCTTGGCCGATGACCGCGATCTACGGCTGGAGAATCAATTGCACGGCGAACTGTTTGCCGATCAGCAACTGTTGCAGCGTGCGCTGGGCAATCTGCTGGCCAATGCCGTGCGTCATGCCGATCCCGGAACCGTGATCAGCCTGCGTCGCCGCGATGAGTCAGGTTGCTGCTGGTTGCAGGTGCACAACCACGGCCCGGCCATTGCGCCAGAGCACCTGGGCAAACTGTTCGACCGTTTCTACCGCGTCGATCCTGCACGGGCAGAGCCGGGGGATTCCGGTGGGTTGGGGTTGGCGATCGTGCAGTCGATCATGCAATTGCATGGCGGGCAGGTGCGGGTGAACAGTGATGCTGACGGCAGCGTTTTTGAGTTGGGCTTTGCGGTGATCCGGTGACAGCTTCTTGATCATTCCAAATTAGGCTAAGCTTGATCAATGATTGCATTAAATATGATGCAAAATTAAGAAATAGTTTAGATTTGCATCGTAAATAATGCAGGATTTCGTCATGGAACAGCTTGGTGAGTTGATTAGAGCTTTGCGCAAGGCAAGCAAATTGTCGCAGCAGGCGCTGGCCCAGCAATACGGCATGAGTCGCGCGACCATCTCGGGAATCGAAAACAACACGGTCTCGGAAATCGGTTTGCGTAAGGTGGAAGCGATCCTGAACGGGTTCGGCCATGAGTTGACGGCGGTTCCCCGTCAGTCTCGCCGCCCGACGCTTGATGCGCTGCAAAAGGTAAATTTCCATGACTGAACCGACGGATCGATTGAACGTCTGTGTCGGTGGGCAAATAGTGGGAACACTGGGGCGCGGGCAGGATCGCGCGGATAGCGTCTTCAGTTACCGCGAAGAGGCCAGTGACAAAAACGCCGTGTCACTGACAATGCCGCCCCGTCTGGAAACTTATGGTTGGGAGCATGGCATCCATCCGGTCTTCGAGATGAATTTGCCTGAGGGTGCGCTGCGTGATGAGCTGGTCCGGCGCTTCAGTAAAGCGGTTCGTGGTTTCGATGACTTTGCATTGTTGGCGATCGTCGGTCCTTTTCAACTCGGTCGTTTGTCAATTGCCAACGCATCGCCGGCGGACTGCCCGCCCGAAACGTCTCTGGCCGATCTGCTGGTGCACGATGGCGCGCAAGGCTTGTTTGAGGATCTGTTGCAAACCTATGGTCAGTATTCCGGGGTGTCAGGTGTGCAGCCCAAAGTGCTGGTACGTGACAGTACTGCTGCGATTGATCGCCTGACTCATCGAGGGTCAACCCATCTGGTCAAAGCGTTTCGTGCCGATGAATATCCGCAGTTGGCAACCAACGAATACTTCTGCATGCGTGCCGCGCAGCACTGCGGGCTTGAAGTGCCAAAGTTCGAGCTCAGCGAGCAGGGCAAATTTCTGGTCATCGAGCGCTTTGACTTGAGCTCTACGGGCTACCTCGGTTTCGAGGACTTTTGCGTACTCAATGGTTGGTCATCGAAGGCCAAATACGACGGCTCTTACGAAGGTGCGGCCCGGCAGATCAAAGCGTTTGTGTCACCCGCGCTGCTCAATCAGGCGCTGGAAGCATTTTTCAAAATAGTGGCTTTGTCCGCAGGCCTGAAAAACGGCGACGCGCATCTAAAAAATTTTGGCGTGCTTTACGAAAACTGCGGTGAGGAATCAGTAATCAGGCTCGCCCCCGCATACGACATCATCACCACCTCGGTCTACATAAAGAACGACAGTATGGCGTTACTGTTGGGTGGTTCGAAGGCCTGGCCAAAGCACAAAATGCTGGTGCGCTTTGGTCGAACTGCCTGCAATCTGACCGAAGCGCGTTGCAATGAATTACTGCAGCAAGTCGCTAATGGCATGCAGATAACGATGGGCGAAATGGCCGAGTACAGCGCAGGTCATCCAGCGTTCGCTGAGATGGGTGCTGCGATGATCGAACAATGGTTGTCTGGTATGGCGCGCAGCCTGAGTAAAAGCTGACGATCAGCGCAAGCCATCGCGAAACTGCCCCGGCGTCAGCCCCGTCCAGCGCTTGAACGCGCGGCTGAAGCTGCTGGTGTCGGCAAAACCCAGCAAATAACTCACCTCACTCAACGAGCACTGCGGATCGCGCAGGTGCAGCAGCGCCAGATTCTCGCGGCTCTCGTTGAGCAACGTATCAAAGCGACAACCTTCATCCGCCAGATGCCTTTGCAGACTGCGCAGACTCAGGTGCAACGCCTGGGCAATGCGTTCTGCACTCGGCTCGCCTTCCGGCAATTGTTCTTCAATGGCATCGCGCACCTTGCGCTCCCAGGTCAGCGGCTGGAGCTGGGCCATCGTGCGATTGAGCACCGCTTCATTGTGTTCGGCAAGTTCCGGGTTGGCGTCGTCGAGGTGGCTGTCGAAGTCGGCGAGGGCGAACTCCAGGCGATCCTCGACGCAGCCGAAGTGCACCGGCGCGCGGAAGACTTTGTGCCATTGCTGCGCATCGCTCGGTTCCGGGCGGCGCAGGTACACGGCCAGCGGCGCGTAGTCGCGGCCGAGGCGATTGCGGCAGGTACGCACGTAGATCGCTGTGAAGGCATCGATGGCTTCGAAGGCTGGCGCCGGATTGCCTGACGGAATTTTCAGACGGAATTGGTAGCGGTCGTCGCCGCGGCTCAGCTCCAGCTCCAGCGCATCGCTGACCACCGGGTGATAGCGCACGATGCGTTCGAACACTTCGCGCAAACTGCCGCTGGCCACCAGCGCATAACCGAGTGCATGAAAAGTAGTCGGGCTGACGAACCGCGATACGCGCAAACCAATCGCCGGGTCGCCGCTGATCTGCACGGCAATTTCCCACAGGCGCGTGGTGCCGGACAGTGGATAACGCGCGTTGGGGTCGTCCATCAAGCTCGGATCGAGCCCGGCCTGTTGGCACAGGGCAATGCTGTCCAGCCCCAACGCATCGAGTTGCTTGCGCAAGGCACGGGTCCAGCTGGCGAGAGAGGTCGGTTCCTTCATGCTGATTGGCGCTTCCGGTCAACAGGTTGGCGTTCTCGGCTACCGCGAAACAAGGTCTGACGAGGCACGATGCGAGCATCCATAAACAGAGGATGGAAGCATGGACGGTACTTCTGCAAGTCCCCAGCGACACAATGCTGCCCAGCGATCAGCGCATATTCGCGAAGTGGTGCTGGCCAGAGGCGTCGAGCTGCGTCAGCGCTACCCGATTCTCCAGCATCAGGATGCGCTGGGCGCGGGGATTCTGGCCTTTGCCCTGGCGGGGATGATCGGTTCGGCAGCGTTGTACATCAGCGGCCATATGGCGTGGTGGGTGTGCCTGCTGCTCAACGCGTTTTTTGCTTCGCTGACCCATGAGCTGGAGCATGACCTGATCCACAGCATGTACTTCCGCAAGCAGCGTGTGCCGCACAACCTGATGATGGGCCTGGTCTGGCTGGCGCGGCCGAGCACGATCAACCCCTGGATCCGCCGGCATCTGCACCTCAATCACCACAAGGTCTCCGGGACTGAAACCGACATGGAGGAGCGCGCGATCACCAACGGCGAGCCGTGGGGGTTTGCTCGTTTGCTGATGGTTGGCGATAACGTGATGTCGGCGTTCATCCGCATGCTGCGGGCCAAGACCTGGGCGCACAAGTTCAGCATCATCAAGCGCACGCTGAAGGTCTATGCGCCGCTGGCGCTGGTGCATTGGGGCGCGTGGTATATGTTTCTCGGTTTTCATGCGGCCAATGGGATTGCATATCTGCTGGGCGCACCGATTGAATGGTCAGCGACGACTTTGTCGGTGATGCAGGTGATCGATATCGCCGCCGTGGTGATCATCGGTCCGAATGTGTTGCGCACGTTTTGCCTGCACTTCATCAGCTCGAACATGCATTACTACGGCGATGTCGAGTTGGGCAATGTGCTGCAGCAGTGCCAGGTGCTGAACCCGTGGTGGTTGTGGCCGTTGCAGGCGTTTTGCTTCAACTTCGGCAGCAGTCACGGGATCCATCATTTTGTCGTGAAGGAGCCGTTTTACATTCGCCAGATGACCGTGCCGGTGGCGCATAAGGTGATGCGCGAGATGGGCGTGCGGTTCAATGATTTCGGCACGTTCGGGCGGGCGAACCGCTTTGTTCGTCGGGATGAAGTTGCGGTGTCTGGTGAGGCGGTGGAGGCCTGACAAGCTGCCCTCACCCTAGCCCTCTCCCAGAGGGAGAGGGGACTGACCGAGTTGTTTGCGCTTGATACATCGACCTGAAACTGCGAGTCGAACTCAGGTTTGAAGAACATGAAGATCTGCTCCCTTTCCCCCTCTCCCTCTGGGAGAGGGCTGGGGTGAGGGGCTCTTGATCCTGTCTCAATCCGGCTGAAACGGCGAAGCACTGAGAATCACCCCGGTCTCTTCCACATACTGCTGCCAATGCCCGATCAACGTGCTGAGCTTGTCCGGCTCACTCAACGCCAGATCATGAATCTCCCCCGGATCACTGCTCAAATCATAGAGCTGCCACGTCGCCGGCCCCACCGGCCCGGGAATCCATACCGCTTTCCACGACCCTTGGCGAATCGCTCTCCGTCCGAACAACTCCCAACCCGTCACCGTATGCTCGTCATGCACTTGCACGGTCTCGCCGGACAAGAATCCCAACCACGATTTACCGCGCAACGGCGCCACCGGTTTGCCGTGCCAGAGCTTGCCCGGATGCCTCACGCCGGCCAGATCGAGAATGGTCGGCGTGATGTCCATCACCGTGCCGAAACCATGGCTGATCTGCCCTTTGAGCGGCAACTGCGGATAGTGCAGCAACGCCGGCACGCGAATCCCGCCCTCGGTGGTGAACGCCTTGAACAGACGCGACGGCGCAGTCGCTACCTGCGCCCAGTTCGGCCCGTACCAGACGTAGGAATTGGCCCGGCCGATGTTGTCGAGGCTGTTGTCGTAATGCTGGTTCAGATAGGTCATCAATTCCGGGCCGAACTTGGGGAACGCTTCCAGTAGCGCACCTTCGGCACCGTTGTCGGACATGAACAGGATGAACGTGTTGTCGAGTTGCCCCTGCTGGCGCAGATAGTCGACGACCCGGCCGATGTTCCAGTCCATGCGCTCGACCATCGCCGCGTAGACCTCCATCGCCCGCGCGGAAATCTGTTTTTGTTCCTCGCTCAACGCGTCCCACTGTTGGGTCAACTGAATCAGTGGATGCGGCTCGACGTCTGGCTCGATCAGCCCCAACGCTTTGAGTTTTTCCAGTCGCTCCAGACGCAGCACTTCCGGCCCGGCGTCATAGCGGCCACGGTATTTCTCGACAATGTCGGCCGGCGCCTGCAACGGCCAGTGCGGCGCGGAGAACGGCAGATAGGCGAAGAACGGCCGGCTCTGGTCACGCTCCTTGAGGTATTGCAGCAGCTTGTCGCCAAAGGCATCGGAGGAATAGAAATCCTTGGGCAATTCGTCGAGGAAGTTGTCGTCCTCGATGTACAGCGCCGGGGTGGATTTCAGCAGGCCTGGGGTTTGCTCATCGTAGGTTGGCTCGAAGCCGTAATGGTTGGCCGCGCCCGGCAGCAGCGAAAACGAGCGCTCGAAACCTCGCGCATGGGGCGCCAGTTCAGCCTTCAGACCGAGGTGCCATTTGCCGCTCATCAAGGTTTGATAACCGGCCTCGCGCAGCAGCTCCGGCAGCGCCACAACACGATCATTGAGGTAACCCTCGTAACCCGGTTTGCCGATCAGCTCTGGGGTCAGCGCTTCGGCCATGGTGCCGATGCCGGCGATGTGGTGGTCAGTGCCGGTCAGCAACATCGAACGGGTCGGCGAACAGGTTGGCGCGGTATGAAAGTCGGTCAGGCGCAGGCCGTTGTTGGCCAGGGCATCAAGGTGCGGCGTGGCGATTTCGCCGCCGAACGCACCGATGTCGGAGAAACCTAAATCGTCGGCAAGAATCACCAGAAAATTGGGACGTTGCGGCATCGCAAAACTCCTGTTCAGCAGGCAATGAACGTCAGCGGCAGATCGCGGATCTGCACCGGCACGCTCGGTTGGTAATGGTCGTCACTGGTCAGCTCGTGCAGCAGCTCTTCACGCAACTGATGGAAGTCGAAACTGCTGCGCTGGCGCGGGTGCGGCAGGGCGATGTCAACCACCTGCTTGATCCGTCCCGGACGCGGCTCCATCACCACCACGCGGTCGGCGAGGAAGATCGCTTCTTCGACGTCATGTGTGACGAGGATCGTGGTGATTTTTGCGCGATCGCGAATCGCCAACAGCTCGTCCTGCATCTGCTGGCGGGTCAGTGCATCAAGGGCACCGAAGGGTTCATCAAGCAGCAGAATGCGTGGGCTGGCGACCAGACCGCGAGCGATCGCCACGCGCTGGGCCATGCCGCCGGACAACTGATGCGGGTAGGCGCGGGTGAAATCGCGCAGGCCGACCAGATCGATGAAGTCGTTGATCCGTTGTTGCTTCTGCGCAACGCTCAGCGGTTCGTTGACCAAGCCCAGACCGATGTTGTCGGCGACGGTGAGCCACGGGAACAAACGGTGCTCCTGAAAGACGATGCCACGCTCGCCACCGATGCCGCTGACGGCTTTGCCGTCCACGGTAATCTGCCCGCGAAACTGCGTATCCAGGCCCACCAGCAAGCGCAGCAAGGTGGATTTACCGCAGCCGCTGGAGCCGACAATGGCGACGAATTCGCCCTCGGCGATGTCCAGGTTGAATTCGCGAATCGCCTCCAGTTCGAAACCGTCGACGTCGAAGGATTTGCCTACGTGATTGAAGCTGACAATCGGTGCGTTCATGCGTGTCTCCAGCGGGTCGCGCGAATTTCCAGGCGTTGGCCAATGAGGTTGAGCAAGGCGCCGGTGAGACCGACGAAAAGCATGCCGGCCATGATCAGGTCCATGCGCAGCAGTTGTTGTGCGCCGATCATCTGGCTGCCGATGCCGCCGTTGGACGGCATGAAATATTCAGCGCCGATGGTGCCGAGCCAGGCGTAGATCAGGCTCAGTCTGAGGCCTGCAAAAATCCCCGGCGCGGCGCCCGGCAACACCAGTCGGCGCAGGCGCTGGCCGAGGCTCAGGCGCAGCACTTGTGCAGCTTCGTTGAGCTGTGGCGAGAGGTTGGCGACGCTGCGTTGCGTGGCAATAAACAGCGGGAAGAACGCAGCGAGGGCGACGAACACCCACTTCGCCAATTCGCCGAGACCGAACCACGCGGTGAGCAGCGGCACCCAGGCAAAAATGGCGATCTGGCGGATGGCCGCGAGGGTCGGGCCGAGCAGGCGTTCGCTGGTGCGCGACAAGCCCAGCAGCAAGCCGAGGGCGAAACCGAGTCCGCCGCCCAACAGCAAACCGCCGAGGGTGCGACCGAGGCTGAGCGCCATGCCGCTGATCAACGTGCCATCGAGCACGCCAGCCCATGCCGTGCTCAAAACGGCCAACGGGCTGACCAGAATATTGGCGTCGACCCACTGCTGGTCACTCGCCAATTGCCACAGCGCCAACAAGCCCAACGGCAGCAGCCACGGTTGCAAACGCTGCCAGCCTTCATAGCGCGGGCCGCGACGGATTTCGGCAGTGGCCGGGTGCGGCCAGTGCACCAGTTTCTTGTCCAGCAGACCGATACCGCGATCCATCGCCACGCCGATCAAACCGATGACGACGATGCAGACGAACACGATGTCGAGCATGAACAGTTGTCGCGCCCAGACCATCAGGTAGCCGATGCCTTCGCTGGAGGCCAGCAACTCGACGGCCAGCAATGAGGTCCATCCGGCGGCGAGCGCCAGACGTACGCCGGCCATGAACGCGGGGAGGGCGGCGGGCAATACCAGGCGCCGAATCAGCAGGCGTGGCGGCAGGCGCAAAACGGCGGCGGCTTCACGCAATTTCGGCTGGGCATCTCTTACGCCGACGAGTGTGTGCAGCGTCACCGGCACCACGATCGCTTTGATCAGCACCACCAGTTTCAGCACTTCGCCGATGCCGAAAAAAACCATGAACAAGGGAATCCACGCCAGCGTCGGTACTTGCGACAGGCCGGCGAAGCTCGGGAAGATCAAACGTTCAAGACGCTGACTGAAGCCCAGTGCTGCGCCGAGCAATGCACCGGCCGAAACCCCGGCAAGCAGGCCCCAGAACAAACGCTGCAGGCTGATCCACAAATGGCTCCATAACTCGCCTTGAGACAGCTCGACAGCGCTGTTCCAGACCAGCGACGGCGCGGGCAGGATCTGCTCGCTCATCCATTCATTGCGTGCGGCCAGCCACCACAGCGCGAACAGACTGAGCGGCAGCAGCCATGGCAACAGGCGGTGGTTCAGGCTTGGCCAGGTGCGGCGGCTTTTCAGCGGCGGCGCGGGTAGGGGGAGACTGAGCAAGGATTGGCGGGCCATGGGTGACCTCCGTTCTCGGGTTGGCTCAAGATCAAGATCAAAAGATCGCAGCCTTCGGCAGCTCCTGCGGGGGAATGCGTCCGTGAAGTGACCCCTGTAGGAGCTACCGAAGGCTGCGATCTCTTGCGGTATTAACTAAGAGCTAATGGTTATAAATAATCTTTAATAAGTTGTTTTTAGAGATAAGCAGCGCCATTTAAGGCCTCCAGCCCACACGCATCCAATGCATTCGAAGAATATTTTCAATGCTGTTAATGCATATGCCGCTGCAAGCCCCGGCGCTGCTCGCTTAGCGTAAAAAGCTATAAAAATGTGCATTTATAGTATTTAAGCGCTGGTAGTCGTTCGGCCTACTTTCGGCTCCTCAACGCCCGTCGTGATCAAGGAGCAGCACCCATGAACCTTCCCTTCAAACGTGTTTTCAGTCTGTTTGCCGTTCCGGCTCTGGCGGGCCTGCTGGCGTTCACCGCCCATGCCGAGGAGCTCAAGGAAATCAGGATCGCCGTGCCTGACCTGAGCGCCGGCACTCAGCACAGCGGTGGGGGCGTGGTTGATGTGTTGCGCGATCAGCAGATCTTCGAAAAGGCCTTCGCCGATCAGGGCATCAAGATTCAGTGGAGTTTCTTCAAAGGCGCGGGACCGGTGATCAATGAGGCGTTTGCCAACGGTCAGGTTGATCTGGCGTATCTGGGCGACCTGGCGGCAATCATCGGCAAGTCCAACGGCCTGGATACGCGTTTGCTCAGCGCCAGTGCGCGTGGCGTGAAGCAGTACCTGGGCGTGGTGCCGGGTTCGGGGATCAAGACGTTGCAGGATCTCAAGGGCAAGCGCGTGGCGATCTTCCGTGGCACCGCGACGCAGTTGTCGTTTGATGCGGCGCTGGCCAGTCAGGGCCTCAGCGAGAAGGACCTGAAAGTCATCAATCTGGATTTCAATGCGGCGGTCGCAGCGCTGGCGGCCAAGCAGATCGATGCGTCATGGGGCAGCTCCGGATTGAGCGCATTGCAGGCCAAGGGGCTGGCCGAGTTGCCGCTGAACACCAAGGATCTCGGTGGCGCAGGCAGCGTGCAGTCGGTACTGGTCGGCACGGGCAAGTTTGTCGACGCGCACCCGGAGGCGGTGGCCAGGTTGCTCAAGGCGCAACAACAGGCCGTGGAGTGGCTGACGCAGGACAGCAACAAGGCCGCTTACGTGCAACTGGTCTCGGGTTTGGCCAGCTATCCGCCGGTGATTCTGACCCAGGATCTGCAGGATCAGAAGTTGAGCGAAGTGTTCCCGTCGACGCTGGATCCGGTGTTCCTTGGCAAGTTGCAGGACTCGGTGGATCTGGCGGCGAAGGAGAGGCTGATTCGCAAGCCGTTCAAGGTCAGCGATTGGGTGGCGCCTGAGCTGGCTGCGGCCAAGCTATGAATCTCTAGCGCTTGCTCTGGCCTCTTCGCGAGCAGGCTCGCTCCCACAGGGTTCTTAGGTGAACACAGATTCTGCATTCACCACCGAACCACTGTGGGAGCGAGCCTGCTCGCGAAAGGGCCCTAAACAGCGACGCTGATCTTCTGCCGATCCACCGCCACCAACGTCTCGATCATTGCCCGTGCCGCCGGCGACAGCCGAAACCCGGTACGACTGACAATCCCGCAGCGCGCATTCATGCTCTCCAGGTTCTGCGGCAAATTGCGCCAGTGCAGCAACACCAGCGAACCCTTGGCAATGTCCTCGACAAATGCCTCCTCCGTACCGACGCCAATCGCATTCGATTGCAGCACCACTTTGACCAGCGCCGGAAAGTGCTCGGTCTCGATGCTCGGGGAAAAATCGATGCGCCCGCTGAGGTTCGCCAGCAGTTTGCGAATGCCCGGCGGGATCAGCGTGGTCGCCAGCGGATAGTCGAACATATCGTTGGTCGACAGGCTTTCCTTGGCCAGCAACGGATGCCCCGGGCGGCAGAAAAACACCCCGCGCTTGGGCGTCAGCGCCTGGGTCTGGAAGTTCGGATCGGACTCGAAATGGCGAATGTCGGCGATGAAGAACTCGATCTCTTCACGGCTCAGTGCGCGGCTGAGTTTTTCCCAGTTATCCACCTGAAAACAGGTGCGCACTTTCGGGTGCGCATTGATGAATTGCGCCACCGCATCCGGCACCAGTTTCACCGCCGGTGCCGGGCCGCAGCCGAAGTGCACCTCGCCGGCGTCGAGCTTGGTCATCTGCGTCACTTCGGCGCTGAGCAACGCTGCGCCCTGCACCAGCGTCAGGGCGTGTTGCAGCACCACCTGGCCCTCGGGCGTGGGGCGCAGATCCTTATTGCCGCGATCCACCAGTACGCAACCGAACTCTTGCTCCAGCCCTTGAATACTGCGGCTGAACGCCGGTTGAGTGATGCCCATCGCGTCGGCCGCGCGGACAAAACTGCGGTGTTCGTTGAGGGCGATGAAGTAACGCAACTGGCGAAGATCCATATGCTTTTCCGGCATCCTAAAAATAGCTCGAAGGCATTTGCGACGAGGGTTACTAGAGGTTTTAAATGCATGCTCTTATTCCGTCAACGAAGCATGTGGCTATCTATTAGATGTAAATGGAATATAGATAGAGCGTTGTTTCGCTGCCGCCAAACCGTAAGCAGTCGATGAGGGTCTACCCATGAGCAATGCCGCACTCGCAGTAAAACCCGCTGTCCACGCGCTGGAAATTCATCCGGTGGCCGGTCGTATCGGCGCCGAGATCCGTGGCGTGCACCTGTCCGGTGAGCTGGACGCCGCCACCGTCGAAGCGATTCAACAGGCCCTGGTCCAATACAAAGTCGTGTTCTTCCGCGAGCAGACTCAGCTCGACGATCAGCGTCAGGAAGCCTTCGCGCATTTGCTCGGCGAGCCGGTGGCGCATCCAACGGTGCCGTCCCGCGAGGGCACGCGTTATCTGCTCGAACTGGACGGCGCCGAAGGCCAGCGCGCCAACTCCTGGCACACCGACGTGACCTTCGTCGACGCCTACCCGAAAGCCTCGATCCTGCGCTCGGTCGTCGCGCCGGCGTTCGGTGGCGATACCCTGTGGGCCAACACCGCGACGGCGTACAACGGCTTGCCGACCGAGCTGCGTGAACTGGCCGACAAACTGGTCGCCGTGCACAGCAACGAATACGACTACGCCAGCGCCAAGCCGGACGTCTCGGCGGAGAAGCTTGAGCGCTATCGCAAGGTCTTCACCTCGACCGTTTACGAGACCGAACACCCGGTGGTCCGCGTGCACCCGATCAGCGGTGAGAAGAGCTTGCTGCTGGGGCATTTCGTCAAACGCATCAAGGGCTATTCGCAGGCGGATTCGGCGCATCTGTTCGGGCTGTTGCAGAGCCATGTGATTCGTCAGGAAAACACCGTTCGCTGGCGCTGGAAGGCCGGTGATGTGGCGATCTGGGATAACCGCTCGACACAGCATTACGCGATTGATGATTACGGCACTCAGGATCGGCTGGTGCGTCGGGTGACGTTGAAGGGGGAAGTGCCGGTTGGGGCTTCGGGACAGCGTAGCCAGACCATCAAAGGTCGCGATTGAAGATCAAAAGCCCCTCATCGGAACGCCGCCCGCCCAGCCCTCTCCCGGGGGGAGAGGGAGCCGATCGGGGGCTTTTCGAACCTGAGTTCAACCTTGATATTTCAGGTCGGCGTAAACCTAAAAAACAACTCGTTCAGTCCCCTCTCCCTCCGGGAGAGGGTTAGGGTGAGGGGCTCTTAAAGCTACCAAACCCCAATCTGAACAACCTTCTCGGCTTCCGGCTCACCATAACGAAACCGCTGCCCACGCCAATCAATCTCCTGATGACTAATGGTCGTGCGCCGCTTCAACCCGCGCACCCACTCAAACAAATACCCCGCATGTTCCTCGCGCACCGCCGCGAACGCCGGATCATCTCCCAGGTCACGCAGCTCCTGTGGATCACTCAACAGATCAAACAACTGCGGCCGAAAGCCGTCGTACGCCAGGTATTTCCAGCGCTCGCTACGCACCATGGTCATGCGGCAACGGTCGATCGGCTGGCCCAAACGCTCGCGCGCCGGCGCCTGAAAGGCGTAGTCATATTCACTGATTGCATAGCGGCGCCAGTCCGGATTTTCGCCGTGTAGAAGCGGGATCAACGAACGCCCTTCAAGCCGATGCTCTGCTCCCGGCAGCCCTAATGCTTGAAGAAACGTCGGCAGTGCGTCGATGGTTTCCGCCAGTCGCTCATCAACCGTTCCGCGCGTGATATCTGCCGCCGCCCGAGGATCGCGCACGATCAGCGGCACACCAACCGCCTGCTCCAGCAAATACTCCTTCTCTCCCAACCAGTGATCACCGAGAAAGTCGCCGTGATCGCTGGTGAACACGATCAACGTGTCCTCCCAACGGCCGTTGCTCTGCAAAAAATCGAACAGCCGCCCGAGTTGATCATCCACTTGCTTGATCAGACCCATGTACGTAGGGATTACAGTCAATCGTACTGAATCGCGGGAGAAGTTGAGGCTTTCCTCATGCTGGCGAAAGGCAGCGTATACAGGGTGTTTGCTGGCGTCGGAGGGCGTCGCGCGGACTGCTTCGAGAATCGATTTCGTACTGTACAGGGTGTGGTACGGCGCCGGTACGATGTAGGGCCAGTGCGGTTTGATATAGGAAAGGTGTAAACACCACGATTTCTCGCCTTGCTCGGTGATGAAGTCGATGGCTCGATTTGTAGTGTAGACAGTCTCTGAGTGTTGCTCGGGAATTCGTGCTGGCAAATTCGCATGACGCATTTGCCAGCCGCTGAGGATTTCACCGTGCTCGCCTTCGGCGGCGTTGGCCCAGTCGTGCCAGGGGTTTTTGCCATCGAAACCGTGTTCGCGCAGGTAATGGGTGTAGGGCGCGGATTCGCGCTTGTCGTCGAACAGCGGGTCGTCGGGATAGATGCCGTCATGGCGCATGTAGGGTTCGAAGCCGACTTCGTTGAGGATTTCGGCCTGTTCGCTGTCGGGGTTGATCGCCAGGCGTTGCAAGGCATCGATATTCGCCGTGGCGTGGGTCTTGCCGACCAGCGCAGTACGAATGCCGTGGGGGCGCAGGTAATCGCCGATGGTCAGTTCTTCCAGCGGCAACGGCACGGCGTTCCACGCCACTTGATGACTGCTGACATAGCGTCCGGTGTAAGCAGACATTCGCGACGGGCCGCAAATCGTGCCTTGAGTGTAGGCGCGGCTGAAACGTACGCCGGCTGCAGCCAGGCGATCGATGTTCGGCGTGTACAAATGCGGATGGCCGTAGCAGGACAGGTAATCGCGGCGCAGTTGGTCGCACATGATGTACAGCACGTTGCGCACAGGGTTTGGCGGGGTGGGCATGGGATTCACCGGTCAATGGGACAGGCGAGGGTTTTCGCTTTCGCTGGGGGTGTTCGGCAAGTGCATTTGGGGAATGGGTTTTATGCAGTGGATGCATCGGTGCCTGCGCTGGCCTCTTCGCGAGCAGGCTCGCTCCCACAGGGTTAGTGGCGATCACACATTCTGCATTCACCACAATCCATTGTGGGAGCGAGCCTGCTCGCGAAAGCGTCATCTCAGACAGCGAGGTTATGAAGCGAACAAACCTGCTCATCCTGCTGATCAATCTCTTTGATCTGTTCAATCATTGCCTCCGCCAACGGCGACAGCCGATACCCAGCGCGACTGACAATTCCATAGCGGGTGTACAACTCCTCAAGATCATCGGCCAACCCTTCAATGCGCAAACATATCAGCTCACCCTTGGCCTGATGCAACGCATCCGAATACGCGCCAACAATCCCGATCGCCTCCGAGCGCAGCACCACGCTGAGTAGGCTGGCACTGTTTTCACATTCCACATTGGGCGTGAAATCCGGGCGGCCGCTGAGGTCGATGATGACCTTGCGCAGGTTCGGCGGACGAATACTTACCGCCAGCGGATAGCTCATCAATTGTTCGGCCGTGACCCGCTCAAAACCGGCCAGCGGATGCCCCGCACGGCAACAGAAATGCCATTTGCGCGGACGCAACCGGTGCGTCAGATAGTCTGGATCGGCCTCGAAGTAGCGCGTGTCCGCGACGAAGAATTCGAACTCCTCACTGAGTAACCGCTTGCTCAGACTCTGCCAGTCATCGACCTGAAACTGCACTCGCGCTTTCGGATAGCGCCCGATAAAGCTGCCAATCGCCCGAGGGATCAAACCCGCCGCCGGCGCCGGCCCGCAACCGAAGCGTAATTCCCCCGCTTCCAGCCCATTGAACTGACTGATTTCGTTGGCCATCTGCTGCGCGCCACTGACCAGTCGCCGCGCGTGCTCCAGCAGCACCTGGCCCTGTTTGGTCGGCGGTAACTCCTTGCGCCCGCGATCAACCAACTGACAGCCAACGCTGTGCTCCAGCGCCTGAATGCTGCGGCTGAACGCCGACTGCGACAGGTTCACCGCCTGCGCGCCGGCGACGAAGCTGCGTTGTTCAGCCAAGGCGATGAAGTGACGAAGTTGGCGCAAGTCGATATGCATTTTTCACATAAAAAATATCCGGGAAATGCATTGGATATGCATTAGGTCGACTCCTTATAAAGGCAATCTCTTATGCAGTAAATATTTGTAAATCCATAAATAAATAACTGAAAAGAATATGCAGCGTTGATGATGTCTGTGTGTTTTTTGACCAGGAGCCGCGCCATGAGTCCGTTGAACCTTGCGTCACCCTTAACGCCACGACGGCTCAAACGCCTGCCTCTGGCCCTGCTGCTGGCAGGGAGCGCGAGCTGGACTCACGGTTACGCCGCCGAAGCGGAAACCCCGGCGCCGGTGCCGGCCGGCAAGCCTGCCGCCAACAGTTCACAACTGGAAACCGTGACCGTCACCACCCGCCGTCGCGAAGAAAGTTCGCAGGACGTACCGACGCCAATGAGTGTGGTCAGCGGACAGAATCTGGAGACGCAGCGCGTCTACCGGATTCAGGATTTGCAGCAACTGGTGCCCAGCGTCAACGTCGCCTACATGCACGCGCGGCAGTCCAGCGTGTCGATCCGTGGCCTCGGCAACAACCCGGCGAGCGATGGCCTGGAAGGCAGCGTGGGCCTGTACATCGACAACGTCTATCTGGGCCGTCCGGGGATGGCGGTGTTTGACTTGATGGACATCGAGCAGCTTGAGGTCCTGCGCGGGCCGCAGGGCACGTTGTTCGGCAAAAACACCACCGCCGGGGTGATCAATATCAGCACCCGCGCGCCAACTTTCACGCCTGAGCGCAGCATCGAAACCTCGGTCGGCGAGGACGGTTATTTCCAGACCAAGGGCACCATTTCCGGGCCGCTCAACGACCAACTGGCCGGGCGTTTTTCGGCCTACCGCACGCGCAGTGACGGCGACATCAAAAACGAATACGACGGCCATGATTTGAATGGCGGATCGCGCGAGGGCTTCCGCGCGCAACTGCTGTTCAAGCCCAATGAAGATTTCAACCTGCGCTGGATCGGCGACTACAACGAAGAGGATTCCAGTGCCGGTACCCGCGTGCTGTACAACACCGGGCCGACCATCAACGGCGTCAATCTCTATCAGGCGCGGGCCAATGCCGCCGGCGCAACACTGGTCAACGGATCGCACCGCAAGGTCAATCTGGACAATGACCAGCATGTCACCGTGCATCAGGGCGGCACCTCAGTGGAGGCCAACTGGACGCTGCCAAGCGACTTCACACTGACCTCGATCAGTTCCTATCGCTTCTGGAATTTCACTCCGCGCAACGACGACGGCCTCAACGTGCCGGCGAGTTATAACGCCGGGGTGTCGGTGGAAGACAAGCAGTACTCGCAGGAATTTCGCCTGGCCTCACCCAAGGGTGAGTTCTTCGATTACGTCGTGGGCGCCTACTACTTCGGTTCGGATCTGGACAACAAATCCTTCGCCTATTACGGCCCGCAAGCCGATATCTGGAATGGCACGGCGCGCGGAGCGCTGGCCAATGTCACCAGTATTGGCAACGGCCATATCAAGACCGACAGCTTCGCGCTGTTCGCCCAAGGCACCTGGCACCTTACCGAGCGGCTGGACTTCACCGCCGGGGTACGTGGCACTTATGAAGAAAAATCTGCCTGGGTCACACGGGATGCGCCGATTGGTGGCGCTGCCGTAACGGGCGCTGCGGCCACGGCGCGGCGCGGTCGTGCCGGCGCCTACGATTCCGGCGATCTGAATCAGTACAGTTCCAGTCCGTCCGGGCTGCTCAACCTCAGCTATCGCATCACCGATGATGTGCTCGGCTACGCCACGTTGTCCCACGGCGAGAAATCCGGCGGGGTCAACCTCGCGGTGGGTTCTGCTCCAGTGGCCGGCGCCGATTCGTTGCTGATCGGCACCGAGCGCGCGAACAACGCCGAACTGGGTTTCAAGAGCACGCTGTGGGACCACCGCCTGCAACTCAACGCCAACGTGTTCTGGACCCAGGTCAACGCTTACCAGACCAATGCCTACGACGCGGAAAACCGCGTGCAGTACCTGACCAACGCCGGTTCCGTGCGCTCGCGCGGGGTCGAGTTCGAAAGCACGGTGATCCCGCTGCGCGGCCTGACCCTGAACATCAACGGCTCCTACAACGACGTCAGCTATCTCTCGTACAAAGATGCCCCGTGCCCGCCGGAAGTCAGCCAGGCGCCGGGTGCTCCGGCGTCTTGCGACCTCAGCGGTCATCAAGTGGTCGGCGCCTCGAAATGGATCGGCAACGCCAACGGTGAATACAAATGGAATCTGGATAACGGCTTCGAACCCTACGTCACCGCGAGCTATGCGTTTCGCTCGAAAGCCGTCGGTACGGTCGAGGATTCCGACTACGGACAGATCCCGAGTTACGCCGTGGTCAACTTTTCCACCGGCCTGCGCGGCGACTTCAACCAAGGCCAGTGGGACGTGTCGCTGTGGCTGAAAAACGCCTTCGACAAAACCTACTACACGACCCTGTGGACGGGCGGCAACGGCGGCTATGAAGGCCTGCTCGGCACACCGCGCACCCTCGGCGTCACCGGTCGCTACGACTTCTGACATCGCGCGGAGGAAGTCACTGCACTATCAGGCAAAGGTCGGTCGCACATCGAGTGCTGCGCGCTTCGGAAATGACGTACTTGATGGTCGATTCCGTATTTGCAGTGGTTATGGAAATGACGCCTTTCGAGTAGTCAGAATTCCAGACATCGTCCTTTTGCAGGACGATTTTTGTGCGCTGCTGGAAGACGTTGACCGGGCCATCGTGATTGTTTCTAACTGATACCGAGAGCTCCGGCGGTGTTCCGGAACTGGTCGTTGGCGCTTGGGCTGGTGCGACGTCAACTTGGCCGCCGGGCGGCACGGTATCGGCCTGTGCGACCAGCAAATAGCCAGTCAGCATCAGAGGGGAAAAACGAATAAGGCGTTTGGCTTCCATGGCGAATTTCCTTGATCAGTCAGGTGATTTCGGGTGTAGAGAAACGACGCCTTTATTTAGGAAGCAAAAACACTGGCGTGTCACCTGTCAAACCTGACAGGTATTGAGTTCATGTGTGTTTCCCGTCGGTTTGATTTATCGCGATCAGCCTGCAAACACGCTTGAGTTATCAATCGATATACCTTGAAGGAGTTCTGCTTATGCTTGCTGGGAAATTCGCTTCACCAATTTTATGGGTGTCGATTTTAATCAGCAGCGGCGCCCTCGCCGCGCCTAGTGTGTATCCGACCGGTGTCACCCGTTACGACCCGAACAAGGCCTTCAATCAGTAGGTGATTTTCAGCGGCGCCGACAGATTGTCTGGCAGTACAGCGCGGCAAACTCGAAGCAACCGGGGTGGGCGTTCTACAGCTCTTTCATCAGCAGTGCGCGACGCTTGCCCACTGGCAACACGTTGATCGACGAAGGCATGAGCGGACGGTTCTTCCAAGTGACGGCGAGCGGTGAAAACGTCTGGGAATACGTCAGCCCCTACCTCGGCAAAGCGCCGGGCAGCGACACGATCAGCAACTGGGTGTATCAGGCGCTGGCTGTGAGTTATGACTGGGTGCCAACGGGTACGCCACGCTGCGAGACGGCGGTTAATGCCCTGGTTGTCGGCGCGCAACAAACCAGTGCCAGTCGTTAGTTGAATTGGAATAAGTGCTCGGACAAACGGCGATAAGTTATGAGCGGGTTGAATAGTGCTTATTGCAATTTGGTTGGTAAGTCGCGTGGACAATAATTGAATGTGCAACCATCCTGACTGTCGTGAGTTTCCAGGAGGAAACTTGCTCTCATCGGAAGATACTTATCCAAACGATAAAGGAAATCGAATCATGTCGAGCATTAATGGCACTTATGTGAACGCTAACGCTGGCGCCAAACTGACGATTACCGATGGCAACGATTCCAACGGTACATTCAGTGGCACGTTCAGCCAGGGCGGCGTTAACTATGACGTCAGCTACGGACACTACCATTTCCAGAACAGCACCGGACAACCTACCACCATCACATTTGTCGGTCTGAATGGTAATAGCGGATTTCAAGCGTGGTCATTGTTTTCTCCTGATCACAATTACGCAAAAGTTCGTGCGGCCGGTTCCCGTACTAATTTTGACGGTGAAGTAGTGACACTGGCAGGGGAATTCGTCAAACAATAATTCGCACGCAATTGATAAAGGCCGACGCACGAAAGTGCACCGGCCTTTTTTATTGTTCCGGGAAAATAATAATCAACTATCTACTTGGTATCAGTTGTCCCACAAAACCGGGTCAGGCGAATTTGATGCGTTGCATGAATACTTTCAATGCCTGAAAAGCATGCCATTTTTCACGCATCGCTGCAGCCCGCGTGGCACGTGGCTTTGGCGAAATTGATCATTTTTTATATTCCATAAAGACCTATACATAACGTTAAAGATTACTTTCGGAGATAAGCCTCAAGCCCAATGATTCATCCATCGATCCGCCGTGGGGGATTCAACAAACGGTGATCGGCAGTTTTTGTAGAGAACGCAAAAAGACCGCAGGGAGTGAATCAATGGGCAATGTCCAGACCGCCGCCAGCGCAGAGGAGTGGCTGTGGCGTCAGACGCCGGGTGGCGAGTTGGTCGATCTCGGCCGGCCGCATCGTGTGCCGTTGGGACAGCTGCGTTTGCTGCGTACGCCCAAGGGCATACTGAGTCGACGCGAAACCCTTCTGCTCGGCGTGCTCGCGTTGGTGGTGCATGGCGTGGTGATCTACTGGATCAGCCAGAAGCCGACGCCGGTGCTGCCGATCGTGCCGCCGGAAATTCCGCCGATGACCATCGAGTTTTCGCGCCCGGCACCGCCAGCGCCACCGGTGGTCGAGCCGCCGCCACCTGTGCCTGTGGTCGAGCCGCCACCGCCAGTGGAAGACGAGCTGGCGGTAAAACCACCGCCGCCAAAACCCGTTCCGAAACCCAAACCGTTGGTCAAGCAGGCACCCAAGCCAGCACCGAAAGCGGTCGAGCAGCCTCCCGCGCCGCCACAACCGGCAGCCCCGGTTGCAGCGCCACCTGCTCCGCCCGCGCCGGCACCGGTAACTCCGGCATCAGCGAACGCCGCGTACCTTAAAAACCCGGCACCGGAATACCCGTCGCTGGCTCAGCGTCGCGGTTGGGAAGGCACGGTGTTGCTGCGCGTGCATGTGTTGGCCAGCGGTAAACCGGGTGAGATCCAGATAGCCAAAAGCAGCGGCCGGCAACAGCTCGACGACGCGGCGCTGAACGCCGTGAAGCGTTGGAGTTTTATCCCGGCCAAGCAGGGTGATGTCGCCCAGGACGGCTGGGTCAGCGTGCCCATCGATTTCAAGATTCATTAAACCGAAACCAAATTCGCGCGAAATGTTTACACGAGGGAATACATCATGACGTTACTGGCATCTCCACTGGAATCCATCGAAAGCGCGGTGATCTGGCTGCTGGTGGTTTTTTCCGTCGCCACTTGGGGGCTGGCATTGCTCAAGGCTTTGCAGTTCGGACGTCTGAAGGCACAGGATCGGCGCTTTCATAAGCGTTTCTGGGCGGCGTCGAGTCTCGATTCTGCCGCCGAGTTGAGTGAAACCCAGCCTGGCGCTGCAGCGCGGGTGGCACAGGCCGGTTACGCGGCGATTCAGGTGGGCGAGGCGCCACAGGCCAATGATTTGAGCCAGGCGATCAACCATCAGGATCGACTGGAGCGTGCCCTGCGTCAGCAAATTGTCCGCGAACGCCGTTCGCTGGAAACAGGCCTGGCAGTGGTCGCCAGTATTGGCAGCACCTCGCCGTTCATTGGTTTGTTCGGCACGGTGTGGGGAATCATGGAAGCGTTGAAAGGCATCAGCGCCGCAGGTTCGGCGAGCCTGGAAACGGTCGCCGGGCCAATCGGTGCGGCACTGGTCGCCACGGGTGTGGGGATCGCCGTCGCGGTGCCGGCAGTGCTGGTTTACAACTATTTTTTGCGCCGGTTGAAACTGACGGCGGCGGATCTGGATGACTTCGCCCACGACTTCTACAGCCTGGCGCAGAAGAGTGCGTTCCGCGTGTTGATCCACCCGACGGCGCACAAGGTCGCAGTGCCGGGCAACGCAGCAAAAGTGAAGGAGGCGTCCTGATATGGCCTTCTCCACGCAAGACAGTGATGAGGTACTCAGCGAGATCAACGTGACCCCGCTGGTGGACGTGATGCTGGTGCTGCTGGTGGTGTTTATCGTCACCGCGCCGCTGCTGACCAACGCGATCCCGATCAACTTGCCGAAGACCGAAGCGGTGGCGCCGGTCGAGCAGAAGGACCCGCTGGTGGTGAGCATCGACGGCGCCGGCAAGCTGTTTATCAACAAGGACGAGATTCAGCCGGACTTGCTCGAATTCAACCTCAAGTCGGCCAAGGCCAAGGACCCGGAAGTGCGCGTGCAGTTGCAGGCCGATGACGGGGTGAACTACGGCGAAGTGGCGCGGGCGATGGCTTCGATTGAACGGGCGGGGATTACCAAGTTGTCGGTGATTACTGCGCGGTGACAGATTCAACGTTTTTCCGGGGCCGTCTCCTTGGCAGGGTGCGGCCCTTTTTTTTATTTCTGGCGGGGGAGAAAAGCCCCTCACCCTAGCCCTCTCCCAGAGGTAGAGGGGACTGATCTGGATTGTTCTCACGAGTTACGCCGACATGAAAAATCCAGTCGTACTCCGGATTTGACAGGCCAGGTGATTGGCTCCCTTTCCCCCTCGCCCCCCATGGGGGAGAGGGCTGGGGTGAGGGGGAAAAGATTTCCAGCCATGCACACATCTCATATTCAATTCAGGTCTTAATAAATAGCTTCTTATTCCTTAACGAATATAAATCCCCTCCCTATACTCGTTCAGGAACAGACACGACGCAGGAGAGCTCCCCATGCGCAACGAATCAATCCGCTACCTGATTGTGCCGGGCTGGCAAGGATCGCCAGAAGATCATTGGCAAAGCCACTGGCAAAACAGCCTGCCGAACAGCGCGCGGGTCGAGCAGGCCGATTGGCTGACGCCGCGTCGTGAAGACTGGGTGGCGGCACTGGCCGAGGCGATTGCTGCCGACAGCACGCCGGTCATCCTTATCGCCCACAGCCTCGGCTGCATCACCGTTGCCCACTGGGCGGCCACGGCGCCGTTGCAATACCTGCGTCAGGTCCGCGGCGCCTTGCTGGTCGCACCAGCGGATGTCGAGCGTCCGGCCTGCGCGCCGGCGCTGCGCAATTTCGCGCCGATCCCGAGCGATCTGCTGCCGTTCCCGAGCCAGGTCGTCAGTTCCGACAACGACGCCGCCGTGAGTGCGCCGCGAGCGCTTGAGCTTGCGCGTAACTGGGGAGCCGAGGCGGGGATCCTCGCCGGTGCCGGACACATCAACGTCAAGTCCGGGCATCAGCGTTGGGAGCAGGGTTTTGCTTATCTCTATCGCCTGCAAAACCGCATGGAACACCACGCCCGTCGGCGCGCCTGATTTCTTTTTTCTTTGAACGCCCCCGTCTCCCGGCGGTTTTGGGCGGGAGTCTGCCATGAGTTTCGAAACCTTCGGTCAGCCGTTGCTGACCTTTCCCGATGCGGAAAAAAGCCCCTTGAGCATTCGCGCCAAGGCGCTGGTGTTCGTCGATCCACGCTCGCGTCAGTTGCGCGAAGAACTGGAGCAACTGGCGCCGCGTTCGATTTCAGTATTGATTCGCGGCGAGACCGGTACGGGTAAAGAATTGCTCGCCCGGCATATCCATCGCGCCAGTGACCGCAGCGGTCTGTTCGTTTCGGTCAATTGCGGAGCGATCAGCCCGACCTACGCCGATGCCGAGTTGTTCGGCTACGCCGCCGGCAGTTGCAGCGGCTCGGCCAGCAGTCGTGCAGGCTGGTTCGGTTCGGCCAATGGCGGCACCTTGTATCTGGATGAAATCGGCGATCTGCCGCTGCCGATTCAAATCAAATTGCTCGCGGCATTGGAGAATCACGAAGTCACCCGTGTCGGTGCGCCTCAACCAAGTCCCGTGGATGTGCGCCTGGTCGCGGCCACCAGCATTGATCTGGCGCAAGCGGTGGACGCCGGGAAATTCCACGAGCGGCTTTATCACTATCTCAGCGAAGGCCATCTCGAGTTGCCGGCGTTACGCGCGCGCACCGGCGATATCCTGTCGCTGGCCGAGTACTTTTTAGGCATCTACAGCCAGCGCCTTGATCTCCCTGTGCCGCTGATTAGCGAAGCGGCGCAGCATGTGCTCGAACAACACAGTTGGCCGGGCAATACCCGTGAGCTGGAAAACGTCATTCATTTCGCGTTGCTGGTGAGCACGGGCGACGAGATTCTGCCGGAGCACTTGAACCTCCCCGAGGCGTCTGGGCCGCAGCTTCAGATCGAACGGCTGGTGGCACAAATCAACATCGGCGGTAGCGTCGCTGAGCGTAAGGCATTGAAAGATTTGCTGATTCGTTTGAGTGAGGGCTTGTAACCGTTTTGTTCAACATGAACAAAATGGAATATGAAGCTGAATAAACGTTATTGTCCGGTAATAAAAAATCCCGGTATTGTCCGACCCACGCCAGCGATGTCACTTCACTGGCACACGTATTAAATGCCGTCGTCGATGACGACCGTGATTTTCGATAAGGACACTGCATGAAAAAGGTTCTGTTGTTTACCGCATTGGCGGCTGCTCTGACTGCTTCCCTGGCCAATGCCGGCGAGAAACTGGTGGTTGCCGCGACGCCGGTACCACACGCTGAAATTCTCGAGCTGATCAAACCGACCCTGGCCAAAGAAGGCGTGGATCTGGAAATCAAAGTCTTCACCGACTACGTTCAGCCGAACGTACAAGTGGGCGAGAAGCGTCTGGACGCCAACTACTTTCAGACCAAGCCGTACCTGGACAGCTTCAACGCCGGTAAGTACAAGGACGACAAGGCCAAGTATCTGGTGACCGTGCAGGGCGTGCACGTTGAACCGTTCGGTGGCTACTCGAGCAAGTACAAGACCCTGGCTGAACTGCCGGACGGCGCCACCATTGCTATCCCGAACGAAGGCAGCAACAGCGGCCGTGCACTGATCCTGCTGCAGAAGGCTGGCCTGATCGAGCTGAAAGACCCGAAAAACGCCGTGGCAACGCCGAAAGATATCGCCAAGAACCCGCACAACTTCAAGTTCAAGGAACTGGAATCGGCCCTGCTGCCACGCGTTCTGAAGGAAGTTGATCTGGACATGATCAACACCAACTACGCGCTGGAAGCCAAGTTGAATCCGCAGAAAGATGCGCTGGTGATCGAAGGTTCTGACTCGCCGTACGTGAACTTCCTGGTGGCCCGTGAGGACAACAAGAACAGCGACGCGATCCAGAAACTGGCCAAAGCCCTGACCAGCCCGGAAGTCAAAGCGTTCATCGAGAAGAAGTACAACGGCGCGGTACTGCCGGCGTTCTGATCTGACGCTTGAGTGAATCCCTTCAAGGTGTGAAAACGCCGATGGCCAGTGATGGTCATCGGCGTTTTTGTGTGTGCGTTGAAAAGCCCCTCACCCTAACCCTCTCCCAGAGGGAGAGGGAACTGATTGGGGGATGCTGTGGAAGTACGCCGACGTGAAAGATCTTTAGCTGAATCCATAATCGACTCGATCTCTCAGGTCGATGTCAAACGCCATACGACTCGGTCGGCTCCCTATCCCTCAGGGAGAGGGAACTGATTGGGGGATGCTGTGGAAGTACGCCGACGTGAAAGATCTTAGCTGAATCCATAATCGACTCGATCTCTCAGGTCGATGTCAAACGCCATACGACTCGGTCGGCTCCCTATCCCTCAGGGAGAGGGGGGCTGATTGGGGGATGCTGTGGAAGTACGCCGACGTGAAAGATCTTTAGCTGAATCCATAATCGACTCGATCTTTCAGGTCGATGTTAATCGCCAGACACTTCGGTCGGCTCCCTCTCCCTCCGGGAGAGGGTTGGGGTGAGGGGCTTTTGATTTACGCTGTGGCCTTCAACGCTCGGCGCAACGCCACCAACAATTTCACAATCTCCTGCGGATCCAGTCGCTGCGGCACTTTTACGTCCATGTTCTCTTCCTTGTTATGTAATTGGCCGGGGGAGTCTGGCCAAAAGCTGTTCGTCCTTGGAGGGCTTTCATGAAAAAAAGATCCGTCCTACAGCGCAAAGGAAAATAGCCTTCTTATTCCTTCCCGGCAAACCCACAAGATAGTTTTTTGGGTGATATCAATATGCTTTAACGGTATTTAAATTCTTTTTTTTATACCTATAAAGTCGGTGTCTGCCGGACAGCCACCCGCTGTCCATGGACTGCACCACCGTCGCTTACCGAGCGGCGTTCAGGACGTTTCATGACCTTCGATTACGCATTTATCCTCAGTACCCTGCCGGCGTTTCTCAAAGCCGTGGGCGTGACGTTGCAGGTCGGGTTTATTGCCATTGGTACTTCGCTGCTGGTGGTGCTGCTCAACGCGACGATTCTGGTGTTCCGCACGCCGTACCTGCAAAAACTGGTCGGCCTGTATGTGGAACTGGCGCGCAACACGCCGCTGCTGATCCAGTTGTTTTTCGTCTACTTCGCCTTGCCGGCGCTGGGCATCAAGGTCTCCGGTTTCACTGCCGCGATCATCACCATGACCTTTCTCGGCGGCGCTTACCTCACCGAAGTGTTGCGTGCGGGTGTCGATGCGGTGCCGCAGGCGCAACTGGAGTCGGGGCGTTCGATTGGCCTGTCCCATGGTCAGTTGCTGCGCTACGTGATCCTGCCGCAAGCGGGGATTCTCAGCCTGCCGTCGCTGTTCGCCAATTTCATTTTCCTGCTCAAGGAAACCACCGTGGTTTCGGCGGTGGCCGTGCCGGAAATTCTCTACACCACCAAAAGCTACATCGCGCTCTACTACAAAACCTACGAAATGCTCGCCGTGCTGACGCTGATCTGCGTGCTGCTGTTCTTGCCGCTGTCGTTGCTGCTCAGCCGCCTGGAAAGGAGGCTCCAGCATGGCCAGTTCGGGTCTTGAACTGCTCTGGGTGTCGTTGCCGCAATTGGCCAAAGGCGCCGGGCAAACCCTGTCGATCTCGTTTCTGAGCATCGCCATCAGCACCGTTGGCGGCGTGCTCTACGGCGTGCTGCGCACGCTCAACGTGACCTGGCTGAACGCGCTCCTGCGGGCCTATCTGGAGTTGTTCCGGGCGATTCCGGTGCTGGTCTGGTTGTACCTGCTGTTCTTCGGCTTACCGATCTTTTTTGGCCTGAGCCTGCCGAGTTTCTGGTGCGCGGTGCTGGTGCTGTCGCTGTGGGGCGCCAGCGAGGTGGGCGAAGTGGCGCGCGGTGCGTTGCATTCGTTGCCACGCGGGCAGCGCGAAGCAGGGCTTTCGATTGGTTTGAACGCCGCGCAACTCTACCGCTACGTGTTGCTGCCGCAAGCGCTGAAACGCATGACGCCGCCGACCATCAACGTCTACACGCGAATCATCAAGACCAGCTCGCTGGCGGTGCTCATCGGTGTGGTCGACGTGATCAAAGTCGGCCAGCAGATCATCGAACGCACCTACGAATCGGTGCTGATCTACGGCGCGCTGTTCCTGTTTTTCTTTTTCATCTGCTACCCGCTCTCGGCCGCTTCGCGCGTGCTGGAGCGGCGCTGGACGCAAGCATGAGCGCATTGATCGAGTTTCACGGCTTCAATAAATTCTACGGCGAGCAACAGGTGCTCAACGGCATCGACCTGCAGGTGCAGAGCGGAGAAGTGATCGTCATCCTCGGCCCCAGCGGCTGCGGCAAAAGCACCTTGCTGCGTTGCCTCAATGGCCTGGAAGAGGCCCACAGCGGCAGCCTGAAATTTGTCGGCCGCGAGCTGCTGGACAAGGCCACCGACTGGCGCGAGATCCGCCAGCAGATCGGCATGGTGTTCCAGAGTTATCACCTGTTCCCGCACATGAGCGTGCTCGACAACCTGCTGCTCGGCCCGCTCAAGGTGCAGAAGCGTCAACGCCGCGAAGCGCAGCAACAAGCTGAAGCCTTGCTCGAACGCGTTGGCCTGGCGGACAAGCGCGATGCTTTCCCGCGTCAGCTCTCCGGCGGCCAGCAGCAACGCATCGCCATCGTTCGTTCGTTGTGTATGAACCCGCGCGTGATGCTCTTCGACGAGGTCACCGCGGCCCTTGATCCGGAAATGGTCAAGGAAGTTTTGCAGGTCATTCAGGGCCTGGCCCGCGAAGGCATGACCCTGTTGATCGTCACCCATGAAATGGCCTTCGCCCGCGCGGTGGCCGACCGCATTGTGTTCATGGATGCCGGGCGCATCCTTGAACAGAACCCGCCCGAGATTTTCTTTACGAACCCGCAAACCGCACGCGCGCAGCAGTTTCTGGAGAAGTTCTCCTTCGTGGCAACACTGCCCAAAACGAATCCGACAAAGGAACTGGAACTGTTATGAAAACTGCCGCTTTTTTACTGCCTCTGCTCAGCCTTGCCTTGCTTGCCGGTTGCAGCAAAACCGAAGAACCGCCGAAGCCGAAAGTCGCCAGCGAAAGCACCGCGCCGGCCGGTTATCTGGACAAGATCAAGGCCCGCGACAAGTTGATCGTCGGCGTCTTTACCGATAAACCGCCCTTCGGATTTGTCGATGAGGCCGGGCGTTACGTTGGCTTCGATACCGACATCGGCCGCCGTTTCGCCAAGGATCTGCTCGGCGATGAAAACAAGGTCGAGTTCGTCGCTGTTGAACCGGCGAGCCGTATTCCATTTCTGCAAAGCGACAAGGTCGACCTGATCCTCGCCAACATGACCGTGACCCCGGAGCGCAAGGAAGCGGTGGAGTTCACCAATCCGAATCTCAAGGTCGCGGTGCAGGCGCTGGTGCCGCAAAGCAGCGCGGTGAAAAACCTTGATGACCTGGCGACCCGCACCACCATCGTCACTACGGGCACCACCGCCGATATCTGGCTAACCAAGAATCACCCGGACTGGAAACTGCTCAAGTTCGAGAAGAACTCCGAGTCGCTGCAAGCCCTGGCCAATGGTCGTGGCGATGCCTATGCGCAGGACAATCTGGTGCTGTTCAGCTGGGCCAAGCAGAACCCGGGCTATCGCGTGCTGGATGAAAAACTCGGTGCCGAAGCGCCGATTGCGCCGGCGGTGAAGAAGGGCAATATCGAGCTGCGTGACTGGGTGAATAGCGAGCTGACCAAGTTGGGTGAGGAGAAGTATTTGCTCAAGCTGTACGACCAATATGTGCGTAAAGAGCTGAGCGATGACACCAAGCCTGAGAGCGTGATTGTCGAGGGTGGCAAGTGGCAGGGGTGATTGCCTGTTGAATCGGTGGTGAGGCCTGCCCCTCACCCCAGCCCTCTCCCGGAGGGAGAGGGCGCCGACCGAGTTGTTTTGCATTGGACATCGACCTGACAAACCGAGTCGGTTATGGATTCACAGAAGCATTTTCAGGTCGGCGTAATTCACCAGCATCCCCCAATCAGTCCCCTCTCCCTCTGGGAGAGGGTTAGGGTGAGGGGCTTTTAATCCGGCCAGTTCCAAGCCGGCTCATCCAGCACCCGCTGCCCGACCATCCCGGTCTGCCCCAGGGTTTTCTCCAGCACAATGCAGTTGCACTCCGGGTCTTGCTGCAACGCCGAAATCAACCGCCGCGCATGGGACACCACCCACACCTGACACTGCTCCGAGGCACGGATAATCAACCGCGCCAACGCCGGCAACAGATCGGGGTGCAGGCTGGTTTCAGGTTCGTTCAGCACCATCAGCGACGGCGGCCTTGGCGTCAGCAGTGCTGCGACCAGCAGCAGATAACGCAACGTCCCGTCTGACAGCTCCGCCACCGACAATGGACGCAGTAAACCTTCCTGATAGAACTCGATGGCAAACCTCCCACCGGCCTGCGCTTCGATATGCACCCGTGCGCCAGGAAACGCATCGGTAATCGCCGCCCGCAGGGCATCGCCATCACCGATTTCGATGATGGTCTGCAACGCCGCCGCCAGATCTCTGCCGTCGTGATGCAGCACCGGCGTGCGTGTGCCCAATTGTGGCTGACGCACCGGCGCATCGGCATCGCTGCGAAAGTGATCATAAAAGCGCCAGCGGCGAATGAACTCGCGCATCTGGAATACTTCCGGCGAGCTGCGCAGGCTACCGACCTGATCAAACAGACTGTCGAAATTCGGTGTGTGCTGCGCCAGCACATCCCATTTGCGCTCGGCGCGTGCGCGGATCATCGGGCCGTCGCGATCCACCAGCAGGCTGGCGGGGCGGTAGAGCGCGCCGGCCCAGATGCACTCGCGCTTGATCTGCGGATCTAGACTGAATCGCGAGGGAATGGGGTGCGAATGCTCGGGCAGCATGAAGTGACCGTTGGAGTCGGGCAGCCCCAGGCTGATCGAGTAACTGAAATCTTCCCCGGCGAACCCCAGGCGCAGACGCTTCACGCTTTGGCGAAGCGTCGACTGGATCGGCACTTCACCATTGCGCATGCGCCGGCTGATGGTTTCCGGCCCGGCCCAGAACGTCGAATCCAGCCCACCCTCACGGGCCAGCGCATTGACCACGCCGCCCTGAGCGGTTTCGGCAAGCAGGCGCAAGGCCCGGTAGAGGTTGGACTTGCCGCTGCCGTTGGGGCCGGTGATCAGGTTCAGCCGGCCGAGCGGAATCACCAGTTTGTTGATCGAGCGGTAATTGGCCACCGCGAGAGTATTGAGCATGGAATTCCTTCTCTTGAGGCGCCCATTGTAGGAGCTGCCGCAGGCTGCGATCTTTTGATGCTGTTTTTAAAAGATTAAAAGATCGCAGCCTGCGGCAGCTCCTACAGGGAAATATGGGGATCGAACGGGCGAACGTTGAACCCTGTTCTAAGCTCACAGTCGTATCGTCACTTGCACGTTCGTACACAGGAAGGAGTCTGCATGGCGAGTCCCGGATTGAAAACAGCGGTCATGCTGAGTCTGTTCACCCTGCTGACCGCCTGCGGCGAGAAAAAGGCCCCTGAGGAATACCTGCCCAGGGTCTTTGTACAGGAAGTCAAACCCACGGATTACGCGGCATCGGTGACGTTGACCGGTGACGTGCAGGCGCGCGTGCAGACCGAATTGTCGTTCCGTGTTGGCGGCAAGATCATCCAGCGCATGGTCGACGTCGGCGACCGGGTCACCGCCAAACAGGTGCTGGCCAAACTTGATCCCAAGGATTTGCAGACCAACGTCGATTCGGCCCAGGCCCAGGTCGTCGCTGAGCAAGCCCGGGTGAAACAGAGCGCTGCAGCGTTCGTGCGCCAGCAAAAACTCTTGCCCAAGGGTTACACCAGCCAGAGCGAATACGATTCCGCCCAAGCCGCGTTGCGCAGCAGCCAGAGCGCCTTGAGCGCGGCGCAGGCGCAATTGGCCAACGCTAAGGATCAGCTCAGCTACACCGCGCTGATCGCTGATGCGCCGGGCGTGATTACCGAGCGTCAGGCCGAAGTCGGCCAGGTCGTGCAGGCCACTGCGCCGATTTTCAGCCTAGCCCGCGATGGCGATCGCGACGCGGTGTTCAACGTTTATGAATCACTGCTGGCCGAGCGGCCAGCGGACAACAAGATCACCGTCAGCCTGCTCGACAATCCCGAAATCAAAACCACCGGCACCGTGCGCGAAGTCACCCCGGCGGTGTCGGCGCAGTCCGGCACCGTACAAGTCAAAGTCACCCTCGACAAACTGCCGCCGGGCATGCAGCTCGGTTCAGTGGTCAGTGCCACGGCCAAAGGCTCGGGTCAGTCGGCGGTTGAACTGCCGTGGTCGGCGCTGACCAAAAACGTCAGCGACCCGGCGGTGTGGATGGTCGACGACAAGGGCGAGGCGCAACTGCATACGGTCACGGTCGGCCGTTACCTGACCGGCAAAGTCATCATCAGCGAAGGCCTCAAGGGTGGCGAAAAAGTCATCGTCGCCGGTGGGCAATTGCTGCACCCGGGGATGAAAGTCGAGATCGCCGAAAACACCTACAAGGATCTGCAACCGGGAGCACAGCCATGAAGCGTCTGTGGCTGTTACCCATGGCTGTGTTGTTGGCCGCCTGCTCAAAGAAAGAACCTCCGCCGGAGCCGGTGCGCCCGGTGCTGTCGGTCAAGGTTGAGGCCTTGAGTGAAGAAAATCTCGGTCGCTTTGCCGGCAGTATTCAGGCGCGCTACGAGAGCAACACCGGTTTTCGCGTCGGTGGCCGTATAGCCAGCCGTAACGTCGATGTCGGCGCCGAAGTGGAGAAGGGCACGCTGCTCGCCACCCTCGACCCGTCCGATCAGCAAAACCAGTTGCGCTCGGCTCAGGGCGATCTGGCGAAAGTCCAGGCGCAGTTGATCAACGCCCAGGCCAACGCGCGCCGTCAGCAGGCGCTGTTCGATCGCGGCGTCGGTGCGCAGGCACAACTGGACATTGCCACGACCGATCTGAAAACCACCCAGGCCTCGCTGGATCAGGCGCGCGCGGCGGTCAATCAGAGCAAGGACCAGCTCGGCTACACCGAATTGCGCTCTGACCACCGCGCCGTGGTCACCGCGTGGAACGCCGAGGCCGGGCAGGTCGTCACCGCCGGCCAGCAAGTGGTGACCCTGGCGCAACCGGACATCAAGGAAGCGGTGATCGATCTGCCGGACACCCTGGTCGACCAGATTCCCAGCGACGTGGTGTTTGCCGTGGCTGCGCAACTCGACCCGAGTATCAACACCACCGCGGTCATCCGCGAGATCGAGCCGCAGGCGCAAAGCGCTACGCGCACGCGGCGCGCGCGCCTGACCCTGGCCGACACGCCGGACGGCTTCCGCCTCGGCACGGCGATCAGCGTGACCTTGAGTTCGGCGATCAAACCACGCATCGAGTTGCCCGTGACCGCGCTGCAGGAGGTCGACGGCAAATCGCGGATCTGGGTAATCGATACGCAAAACAAAACCGTCAGCCCGCGCGACATCACGGTGGTCAGTCGCAGCGACAGCAGCGTGGTGCTGGCGGGCGGCGTGAAGAACGGCGAGCGCGTGGTCAGCGCCGGCGTCAACAGTCTCAATCCCGGGCAATCGGTAAAACTTGACGAGGACAGTCAATGAAAGGCTCTTTCAACCTCTCCGAATGGGCCCTCAAGCATCAGTCATTCGTCTGGTACCTGATGTTCGTCGCGTTGCTGATGGGCGTGTTCTCGTACTTCAATCTGGGACGCGAAGAAGACCCGTCCTTCACCATCAAGACCATGGTGATCCAGACCAAATGGCCGGGCGCGACCCAGGAGGAAACCCTCAAGCAGGTCACCGACCGCATCGAGAAAAAACTCGAAGAACTCGACTCCCTCGATTACGTGAAGAGCTACACGCGCCCGGGTGAATCGACGGTCTACGTGTACCTGCGCGACACCACCAGTGCCAAGGACATCCCGCAAATCTGGTACCAGGTGCGCAAGAAGATCGATGACATTCGCGGGCAGTTTCCCCAGGGGATTCAGGGGCCGGGATTCAACGACGAATTCGGGGATGTGTTCGGTTCGGTGTATGCGTTCACCGCTGACGGCCTGACCATGCGCCAGTTGCGCGACTACGTCGAGCAGGCCCGCGCCGAGATCCGCAACGTGCCGGGGCTGGGCAAGATCGAAATGGTCGGCCAGCAGGACGAAGTGATTTACCTCAACTTCTCCACGCGCAAACTCGCTGCACTGGGCATCGATCAACGTCAGGTTGTGCAGAGCCTGCAATCGCAAAACGCCGTGACCCCGGCGGGTGTGATCGAAGCAGGTCCCGAACGGATTTCCGTGCGCACCTCGGGGCAGTTCGCTTCGGAGAAGGATCTGGCCGAGGTCAATCTCAAGCTCAATGACCGTTTCTATCGTCTGGCCGACATTGCCGACATCAGCCGTGGTTACGTCGACCCGGCCACCCCGGAGTTCCGCTTCGACGGCAAACCGGCCATCGGTCTGGCCATTGCCATGCAGAAGGGCGGCAACGTTCAGGAGTTCGGCAAGGCGCTGCACACACGCATCGATGAGCTGACGGCGGACTTGCCAGTGGGCGTTGGCGTGCACACCGTTTCCGATCAGGCTGTGGTGGTGGAAGAGGCTGTCGGCGGCTTTACCAGCGCGCTGTTCGAGGCGGTGATCATCGTGCTGGTGGTGAGCTTTATCAGTCTCGGCGTGCGTGCCGGTCTGGTGGTGGCGTGCTCGATCCCGTTGGTGCTGGCGATGGTGTTTGTATTCATGGAATACAGCGGCATCACCATGCAGCGGATTTCCCTCGGTGCACTGATTATCGCCCTCGGCCTGCTGGTGGACGACGCGATGATCACTGTGGAAATGATGGTCACGCGCCTGGAAATGGGCGAGACCCGTGAGCAGGCGGCGACGTTTGCTTACACCTCGACGGCGTTCCCGATGCTCACGGGAACACTGGTGACAGTGGCCGGATTCGTGCCGATTGGCCTCAATGCCAGCTCCGCCGGTGAGTACACCTTCACCCTGTTCGCGGTGATCGCCGTGGCGATGCTGGTGTCGTGGGTGGTGGCGGTATTCTTCGCCCCGGTGATTGGCGTGCACATTCTCAGTGCCAACGTAAAACCCCATGAGGCCGAGCCGGGCCGGATCGGTCGCGCGTTCAATGGTGGCCTGTTGTGGGCCATGCGCAATCGCTGGTGGGCGATCGGCATTACCGTGCTGCTGTTTGCCCTGTCGATCTTTTGCATGCGCTTTGTGCAGAACCAGTTCTTCCCGGCATCGGACCGCCCGGAAATTCTGGTCGACCTGAACCTGCCGCAAAACGCCTCGATCGACGAAACCCGCAAGGCTGTCGACAAGCTCGAAGCGACGCTCAAGGGTGATCCGGACATCGTGCGCTGGAGCACTTACATCGGTCAGGGCGCGATCCGTTTCTACCTGCCCCTCGACCAGCAATTGCAGAACCCGTACTACGCGCAACTGGTGATCGTCAGCAAGGATTTCGAGGCCCGTGAGGCGTTGAGCCAACGCCTGCGCGAACGCTTGCACAAAGACTTCGTCGGCATCGGCAGTTACGTCCAGGCGCTGGAAATGGGCCCGCCGGTGGGACGTCCGATTCAGTACCGGATCAGTGGCAAGGACATCGACCAGGTGCGCAAGCACGCCATCGACCTGGCCACCGAACTGGACAAGAACTCGCACATCGGCGAGATCATTTACGACTGGAACGAGCCGGGCAAAGTCCTGCGCATCGACATTGCCCAGGACAAGGCACGCCAGCTCGGGCTGTCGTCCGAAGACGTGGCGAAGCTGATGAACAGCATTGTCAGCGGTTCGCCGTTGACTCAGGTCGATGACGATATCTACCTGATCAATGTGGTCGGGCGTGCGGTGGATTCCGAGCGTGGCACCCCGGAAACCCTGCAAAACCTGCAGATCGTCACCCCGAGCGGCACGTCGATTCCGCTGCTGGCGTTCGCCACCGTGCGCTATGAACTGGAGCAGCCGCTGGTGTGGCGTCGCGACCGTTTGCCGACCATCACCATCAAGGCCTCGGTACGCGACGAGATCCAGCCGACCGACCTGGTGAAAATCCTCAAGCCATCGATTGATGCCTTCGCCGAGAAACTGCCGGTCGGCTACAAAGTCGCCACCGGCGGTACGGTCGAGGAGAGCGGCAAGGCCCAGGGGCCGATTGCCAAGGTCTTGCCGTTGATGCTGTTTTTGATGGCGACTTTCCTGATGATCCAGTTGCACAGCGTGCAGAAGATGTTCCTCGTCGCGAGTGTCGCGCCGCTGGGGCTGATCGGTGTGGTGCTGGCGCTGGTGCCGACCGGTACGCCGATGGGCTTCGTGGCGATTCTGGGGATTCTGGCGCTGATCGGCATCATCATCCGTAACTCGGTGATTTTGGTGACGCAGATCGATGAGTTCGAGCAGAAAGGCTATGCGCCCTGGGATGCGGTGGTGGAAGCGACCGAACACCGGCGCCGGCCGATCCTGCTGACCGCCGCCGCGGCGAGCATGGGCATGATCCCGATTGCCCGGGAAGTGTTCTGGGGGCCGATGGCTTACGCAATGATTGGCGGGATTGTGGTGGCGACGTTGCTGACGCTGCTGTTCCTGCCGGCGCTGTATGTGGCCTGGTACAAGATTCGCGAGCCGAAGAAGGATCAAGTCAACAACGACCCTCACCCTAACCCTCTCCCGGGGGGAGAGGGGACTGACCGAGGTGTCTGACGCTATCCATCGACCTGAAAAATCGAGTCGATTATGGGTTCAGCTAAGTTAGATCCGGTCGGCGTACTGCTTGAATATCCCCCAATCGGCGCCCTCTTCCTCCGGGAGAGGGCTGGGGGTGAGGGGCTTTTCTCTGACTCGACTCAAGCCTTACGCCAAACGCTGGCCAACCAAGGCTGCTGCTCACGCGGCAGCCCCGCCGGGCGGTAGTAATGCTCCAGCTCGACAAACCCCGCGTCCGTCAACAACCTCTGCCACGCCGACAGATCGTGATACGAGCCATAGCGCGGCCCGTTCCAGCCTTCGCGGTTATCCCCACGCGGATTGGAGCTGAACAACACGCCACCGGGCTTCAGCGCGCCATGTAATTGCTTGAGCACCCGTGGCAATTCCTGCAACGGCACATGAAACAACACCGCGTTGGCGAAGATGCCGTCGAAGCGTTCGGGCGGCAGATCAAGTTTCAGAAAGTCCTGCTGCAACACCTCGCAGCCACTGTCCTCACGGGCCATTCGCGCAAACTCTTGAGAGCCGTCGAGCCCCACAGCGACGTGGCCCATGCGCGTAAATGTCTGCAGATCCCGCCCCGGGCCGCAGCCGAAATCCAGAATCGTGAAGGGCGCCGTGCCCTGGATATGCCGCAGCAACGCATCGATGTTCTGGCTGACATCGTGATCGCGGGTGCCTTCGCGGAAGTCTTCGGCCACTGAGTTGTAATGGCCGAGGGTGGTGGCGGTGATCTGTTCGAGATCGGTGGGGGTCTGCTTCATGGTCGAGGGCTGCACGGGCAAAGGAGATTTGCCGAATATACGCCATCGGGTTCGGGGCTGCTGCGCAGCCATTCGCGAGCAGGCTCGCTCCCACAGGGGAACACATTCCAAATGTGGGAGCGAGCCTGCTCGCGAAAGCGGGTTCAGAGGCGCCGCATGAACTCGGCCAGACTCAGCGCTTGTTCAACCCCCGCGCCAGGCGATCCCCACCCAACTGAATCACCGCCACCAACGCCACCAGCAACACAATCACCGTCAACATGATCTGGCTGTCAAAGCGCTGATAACCATAGCGATAAGCGATGTCCCCCAACCCGCCCGCGCCAATCGCCCCGGCCATCGCCGAGGAGTTGATCATCGTCACCAGCGTGATGGTGAAGCCGCCGACAATCCCCGGCAGCGCCTCCGGCAACAGCACATGCCAGACAATGTGCCAGCGCCGGCAACCCATTGCTTGCGCGGCCTCGATCAAACCATGATCAACCTCGCGCAGACTCACTTCGGCAATCCGCGCAAAGAACGGCGTTGCCGCAATCGTCAGCGGTACCACCGCAGCCCAGACACCGTAGGTGGTGCCGACGATCAGCCGGGTAAACGGAATCAGCGCGACCATCAGAATCAGAAACGGGATCGAGCGGAACAGGTTCACGAATGCGCCCAGAGCGCGATTCAGCACCGGCGCTGCATAGATGCCGCCCTTGTCGCTGGTGACCAGGATCACCGCCATGGGAATCCCCACCAGCAAGGCGATCAGCGACGACACGCCGACCATCAGAAACGTGTCGATAAAACCCTGCAACAAGCGATCAAACCACATAACCGACTACCTCCACGCGTTGGGCCCACGGTGCGGCGCGTTCGCTCAATTGCCCGGCACTGAACGCTGAGCCGCTGACGGCCAACAACAATTGCCCCAGCGCATGCCCCTGAATCCGCTCGACGCCGCCCTGAAGCAACTTCACCCGGCCACCCAATGCAGTGAACAGCGCCGCCAGATCCGGTTCATCACTGGCGCTGCCGGTGAACTGCAAACGCAACACCACAGCAGCGTCAGCGCAGGGCGCTTGGCCGTGCAAGCGGCTCTGCAACTCTTCCGGCAACGCGTGTTGCAGCGGTGCAAGCAAGGTCTGGCTGACCTCGTGCTGCGGATTGCCGAACACTTCCCAAACCGGGCCTTGCTCGACGACGCGGCCATGCTCCAGCACGACAACGCGGTCGCAGATCTCGCGGATCACTGCCATCTCATGGGTGATCAGGACGATGGTCAGGCCCAAGCGTTGGTTGATCTCGCGCAACAGGCCGAGGATCGACTGCGTGGTCTCCGGATCGAGCGCCGAAGTCGCCTCGTCGCAGAGCAGAATATCCGGGTCATGCACCAGCGCGCGGGCGATGCCGACACGCTGTTTCTGCCCGCCGGAAAGCTGCGCCGGATAAGCCTTGTGCTTTTCCTGCAAGCCAACCAGATCGAGCAGTTCGCGGACCTTTTTTTCGCGTTGTTCTTTCGGCACGCCAGCGACTTTCAACGGCAGCTCGACGTTCTGCCAAACAGTCTTGGCCGACATCAGATTGAAGTGCTGGAATATCATGCCGATGCGTCGGCGCAAAGCGACGAGGCGGTCTTCATCGAACTCGCCAATGTCGACTTGATCGATCAACACGCGCCCCGAGGTCGGTTGTTCCAGACGATTGATCGTGCGGATCAGCGAGGACTTGCCGGCGCCGCTGCGGCCAATGATGCCGAACACTTCACCGCGCTGAATCGCCAGATCGATGCCCTGCAATGCCGCCACCGGGCCTTGCCGGCCGTTGTAGGTTTTACCCAGGCCGATGAAGCGCACGTGGGCGCGATTCAGCTCAGGGTGCAGCTCGGTTTTTTCAGCATTGTGTGGCTCTGGAATTTCCAGTCGCCGTTGGATCGCGGCCGTCATGTTCAGCTTTCCCAACCGGCTTGATACAGCTTGCCGTGAGCCTTATCCAGCGCGGCGCGAACGGCTGGCGAATGCTGGTAGATGTCGACGAATTTGATCAGGCGTGGATCGGTTTTGCTCTTCGGCTGGATGACAAACTGGATCACGTATTCCTTGTGGTCGAGGCCGTCAAACAGCAGCGCGGAACCGGCATCGAAGGTCTTCGCCAGACGAATGTAGGCTGGGTAGCCCTGGACCAGATCGGCGTCGTCATAGGCGCGTACCAGTTGCACTGCTTCGACCTGGAGGATTTTGATCTTCTTCGGGTTGGCGACAATGTCGTCTTCGGTGGCCTTGTAACCAACGCCCGGTTTCAGGTTGATCAAGCCAGCCTTGGCCAGCAGCTGCAGGCCGCGACCGCTGTTGATCGGATCGTTGGCGATAGCGACGCTGGCGCCCTCTGGCAACTCGTCGAAACTTTTGTATTTTTTCGAGTAGAGGCCGACGTTGTTGATGATCCCCGGCGCGAACGGCACCAGATCAAAACCCGACGCGGTTTTGGCATTTTCCAGAAACGGGATGTGCTGGAAATAGTTCACGTCGATGTCGCCGGCGGCGAGGCTGACATTCGGCGCGATCCAGTCGGTGAACTCCACCAGCTCGACGTTCAGGCCTTGTCTGGAAGCTTCTTCGACGGCGGCTTCCAGCGGGATGGCGAAGGCGGCGGTGGTGCCGATTTTCAACGGCGCATCGGCGGCGAACACCGCCGAGCTGAACAGGCCGAGGGCCAGGGCCAGTGCTTTGACTGGGTGGGACAGGGTTTTCTTGGTCATGATGAGTTTTCCAGTCAGTGCATAAGATTTGTGGTGTCTGTTCTTAGATCGTTCCCACGCTCTGCGTGGGAATGCCTCTATGGACGCTCTGCGTCCGCTGTTGGGACGCGGAGCGTCCCGGGCTGCATTCCCACGCAGAGCGTGGGAACGATCAGTACAAAGAGTTATTGGCGATAGTGGGAGCCGGTGTGTTGCACGGGCAACTGCGCCCCGCCATGAAACAGCTTCTCGCGCAGGGTGCCGGTGTCGTACGCAGTCTTGTACGACCCGCGTCGCTGCAACTCTGGAATCACCAGGTCAATGAAATCGACATAGCTTTCCGGCGTAACAATGCGGGTCAGGTTGAAGCCATCGAGGCCGGTCTCGGCGATCCACGATTCCAGCTCATCCGCCACTTGCTCAGGCGAGCCGACCACGGTGATGTAGCGGCCACCGAGGGCGTGCTGGTCGAGCAATTTGCGCCGGGTCCAGTCGTTGTTCTGGAGGTTCCTGGTGGCCGATTGAATCGCGTTGCTCTTCACGTACTGGATCGGTTCGTCGATCTCGTACCGGGAAAAGTCGATGCCGGTCGACGCGGAAAAATGCGCCACGCCGGCTTCGGCGCTGGCGTAGCTCAGGTACTCGGCATGCTTGGCCCATGCGGCTTCTTCGGTCGCGCCGACGATCACATTGAGGCCCATGAACACCTTGATGTCCTCAGGGTTGCGCCCCGCTTCGACGGCACTGGCGCGGACCTTGTCCACCTGAACCTTGGTCGACGTCTTGTTCTGGCCACTGATGAACACGCACTCGGCGTGACGCCCGGCGAAGAGCAAACCGCGATCGGAACTGCCGGCCTGAAACAGCACTGGCGTACGCTGCGGCGACGGCTCGCAAAGGTGATAACCCTCGACCTGATAGAACTCGCCCTTGTGCTCGACCTTGTGCACTTTTTCCGGGTCGGCGTAGATCCGCTGCTCGCGGTCGTTGAGCACCGCGCCGTTGTCCCAACTGCCCTCCCAGAGTTTGTAGAGCACTTCCAGGTACTCGTCGGCCTGGTCGTAGCGACGGTCGTGTTCGACCTGTTCGCGCAGGCCCATGGCTTTGGCGGCGCTGTCGAGATAGCCGGTGACAATGTTCCAGCCCACCCGACCGCGGCTCAGATGATCCAGTGTCGACATGCGTCGGGCGAACAGATACGGCGGTTCATAAGTGAGATTCGCGGTCAGACCGAAACCGAGGTTTTTGGTGACAGCAGCCATCGCCGAAACCAGCAACAAAGGATCGTTGACCGGCAACTGAATCGACTCTTTCAGCGGGACATCGACCGAGTTCTGATAGACGTCATACACGCCGACGATGTCGGCGATGAACAAGCCGTCGAACAGTCCACGCTCAAGCAACTGCGCCAGTTCGGTCCAGTATTCAAGGGTGTTGTAGCGCGTCGAGGTGTCGCGCGGATGCGTCCACAGGCCATGGTTGATATGACCGATGCAGTTCATGTTGAACGCATTGAGCAGGATCTTCTTTTTCGCCGCGCTCATCAGATCGTCCCTCGCAACGGAGGGTTTTCATTGTTGAGGTAGTAGTTGCCCACCGCGTGATATTTCCAGCGCACCGGGTCGTGCAGGGTGTGCACGCGGGCGTTGCGCCAGTGGCGGTCGAGGCCGTGTTCGATCAGGGTTGCCTGGCTGCCAGCCAGTTCGAACAGCGTGCTGCCGGCAGCCAGAGAGATTTCAGTGCTGATCGCCCGTGCTTCAGCGACGGCAATCGAGGCCGCCGCAACCGTGTCAGCGTTGGTGTCAGCCTGCGCGGCATCAAGAAATTCGCCGGCCCGTTCAAGCAAGGCTTCGGTGGCGTGCAGGCGAATGCTCAAATGGCCGAAGCTTTTCAGCGTCAATGGATCTTCAGTGGCGTTGTCATTGCCGGAGTCGATCCACGGGCGCGTCTTGCTGCGCACGAAATGCAACGCGTCTTCGTAAGCGGCGCGGGCGATGCCGGTGTCGATGGCGGCGTGAAGGATCTGTGCCAGCGGGCCGACAGTGGTCGGGCGTTCGAAGGCGCTTTGAAACGGCAGGACGTCTTCAGCGGCAACGTACACGTCTTCGAACACCACCGAGCCGCTGCCGGTGGTGCGCTGACCGAAGCCGCTCCAGTCGTCGATCACGGTCAGGCCTTTGCTGTCACGCGGGACGAAGGCCAGTTGCTGCACGCCGTTTTCATCGACAACCGAAGTCGGAATGCGCTGCGCGTAAATCGCCCCGGTCGAATAAAACTTGCGGCCGTTGATGCGATACCCATCACCGTCGCGCTTGAGGCTGGTGAGGCGGTCGTGGGCGGTTTTGGTGCCCAGTTCTGCCAAGGCATTGCCGAAGCGTTGGCCGGCGAGCACTTCGGCGTACAGCCGTTGTTTCTGCGCGTGACTGCCGTTCACACGGAGCACTTCGAGTGCGTAAAAATGGTTCTGCGGAATCTGCCCGAGCGAGCCGTCAGCCTGAGCGATCAGGGCGATGACTTTGGCCAGGGTCACGTTCGACACACCCGCACCACCGTATTCCTTTGGCACGCTGATACCCCACAGACCCGAGCGGGAAAACACGTCGAGTTCCGGCAGGGGCAGGCGGCGTTCGCGGTCGCGCACGGCGCTGTCGCGTTTGAAATCTTCGGCCAGGTCGCTGGCGACGATCAGGGCTTGCTCATCGCTGGTGATGACCGCGACGGGATGGGAAAAAGTCATAGGTTTCTCCATTGCACTTGAGAAAGTGTGCGGTCGTCTCAGATCCAGGAATGGCGAGCAGGCAACGTGCCGTTCAGGCGATAGGCGCCGACCGCGTGATATTTCCAGCGCACCGGGTCGTGCAGGGTGTGCACGCGGGCGTTGCGCCAGTGCCGGTCGAGGTTGAATTCGGCGAGGGTCGCGCGGCTGCCGGCCAGTTCGAAAAGCTTCTCGCTGGCGAGCAAGGAAATCTCGGTGGTCAGCACTTTCGCTTCGGCCACGGCAATCGAGGCGCGGGCGGCGGATTCGGCGGTCAGCGGCGCAGCATGGGCTTGATCGAGTACTTTGCCGGCCTTGCGCAACAGTGCTTCCGCGGCGTGCAATTCGATTTTCAGTTTGCCGATGTCGGCGATCACGTAGAGGTCATCACTGGCGTGTTCGACCTTGGCGTCAATCCATGGCCGTGCACGGGTTTTGACGAACTCGATGGCGTCGTCGATAGCGCCACGGGCAATTCCGGCGTCGATGGCCGCTTGGATCAACTGCGACACCGCGCCCTGAGTATTCGGGGTTTCGTTGATCTTCCAGTTGTCGACGACCAGGCTCGACTCGACACGCACGTTGTTCAGCACAATCGTGCCGCTGGCGGTGGTGCGCTGACCGAAGCCCGACCAGTCATCAACAATGCGCAGGCCCGGCGTGCCGCGACGGACGAAGGCCAGCACTTGCTTGCCGTCATCGTTGAGCGCTTTGACCGCGACCCAGTGCGCAAACAGCGCGCCGGTGGAGTAGAACTTCTGGCCATTGATCACGTAATCATCGCCATCGGCGGTGATCCGCGCTTTCAGTTCCAGGGTGTTTTTGGTGCCGCGCTCGGGGCCGGCATTGCCGATGCGCCAGCCTTCCAGAACGCTCTGGAACAGCTGCTTTTTCTGCGCTTCGGTGGCGCTGCCAAGCACCAGATTGATGATGCCGAACTGGTTCTGCGGAATCTGCCCCAACGCCGGGTCGGCGGCGGAAATGATCGCGAACACTTCGGCCAGGGTGACGAACGAAACCTGCGGGCCACCGTATTCGCGCGGGATGGCGATGCTGCCCAGACCGCTGCGGGTGAACTGTTCGATTTCCGACCACGGCAACTTGCGCTGACGGTCGCGTTTGGCCGCCTGCACGCGGGCGACCTGCGCCAGTTCATGGGCGGCTTTGATGGCTTGGGCGTCGTTGCGCAAGACCTGCGCGGGCAACAACAACGGGGCGATATCCAGATCAGACTGGACGTTTGCATCTGCCAGACTGGACATCAGTGCCGCTCCCTGGCTGCACGCAATGCCCTGGCGATCTGCACTGGGGTGATTGTGTTCCGGACCATACTACCTACCTCACATCTCATGAAAAGCGCCGCAAAAGTGCGGCGAACGAAAGAATGTCCGGTGGTCCGGTTCATATACCCTAAGCGTGTATAAATATTAAATAAACTAACTTTTAGGAATATGCATAGAAGGGGTGATGGTCGGGTTGGTTAACAATTTTTTGCGGCGGGATTGATCCTGTGGCGAGGGCGCTTGCTTTCTCGCCACAGGTCGTTGTGTTCAGGACTTGCGGGATTCGGCAGCCATGAGTTCTGGCCGCAGGGGGACTTTCAGATAGGGATTTGCGCAGCCGATCTTCAAGGTGCGAGGCGGTGCCCAGCGTGAGTTGTTGCCGACCCGATCGAGGATGCAATACGTCACATCCAGGCGCAGATCCTCGCCTGCATCGACAATTACCGACGGCGGTACCCAGACCTGAATCGGCAAGCCGATATCCGCAGCGGTGACTGGCGCCAGATCCATGCGCACATCCCCCCAGCGCAAGGTGATGGCGTCGTCTTCGGCCATGTTCAGATACGGCTCGATGGTCAGCGGCACACCGCGTTTGATCTGGTTCGGATTGACGCCCTGACGGCGTATGGCGTCGGGGATGGTCACCGGGGCCAGTTGCTGATTTTCGTCTGCACTCAGCGCCGTGGGTTGCCCGCCGGGGCAGTCCAGTTTGACCTGGACGCGTGTCGCCGCCGATAACGCCGGACCCTGACCGACCTGCATCACCCGATAGTGGATGCGCGCGGTGCCGTTGGCGATGAAACTCTCCGGCACCCTCAGGCTGACTGGCGCGCCAACGTCATCCGCTGTGAGCACTTTGGAGGCGACATAGCATTTGTTCCAGAACAGCTCGATGAGATCGCCGCTGTCCATATCAGGGTAGGGCGACACCTCGATCAAAAGGTGTGCGGCGGCGACCAGATTGATACCTGTTTTTTGCGCTGGCGCGAGGGACGGCGCGGCCAGTTCGGGGGTGTGCGAAGTGCGGGTCATCGATTTCTCTCCTTGAAGCCTTGCAGCGAAGTCCGTTTCTGAAAGAACAAAAAGCGTGAATAAACTGGCAATAAAGCTTTGGGCTTTTATTCAAGTTGAAGACGGGGTGGTTGAACTAAGTGGTACGGGTTGCCGACTAGATAAGAGTGTGCGGGTTGGGGTGTCAATAGACGATATTAGTTAATCCGTGAATTACGAATTAATCAGAAGTTTCCTACGCTGTTGCGGCCATATGCCTAAGTGATCAGGCGAAATGAACCACGGGGCGCAAGGCTTTCATGGCGTTTTATGCGCGGATTTATTTGAGCACTATCATTTCAAGTGGAAGGGAGGGAGGCAGGCATCATCTGTTGCAGAACATATATATGTACCGCTTGGGATATGTTTTGTTTGAGTGGGGTTGGAGGATGTTGGGGATTTATAAAAGAAACTTCCATCCATGGAAGTTACCGTTCAAGCAATAAAAGTTCTCAGGCGTGATTCAGAAACTTGCTGAGAAACTGTTTAGTGCGTTCTTCTTTCGGGTTGGCAAACAATGCTTTGGCTTCGCCTTGTTCAACGATCACACCTTTATCGAAAAACACCACACGGTTGGCCACGTCGCGAGCAAAACCCATCTCGTGAGTGACAATCACCATGGTGCGTTTTTCTTCAGCCAGGCCACGAATGGTCGCCAGCACTTCGCCGACCAGTTCCGGGTCGAGGGCCGAGGTCGGCTCGTCGAACAGAATCACTTCCGGCTCCATCGCCAGCGCGCGGGCAATCGCTACGCGCTGTTGCTGACCACCGGAGAGACGACGCGGATAAGCGTCCTCTTTGCCGGCGAGTCCGACCTTGGCCAGGAGTTTCTTGCCCAGAGCAACCGCCTCTTCGCGCGGCATCTTCTTGACCACAATCGGGCCTTCGATGACGTTTTCCAGTGCGGTGCGATGGGGGAACAGGTTGAAGTTCTGAAACACGAAGCCCACGTGCTGGCGCAGGTTGCGCACCAGACTCTGCTGCTGGTTCAACGGGCGACTGGTATCGATTTCGATATCGCCGACCTTGATCCGGCCACTGGTGGGTTGTTCAAGGAAATTCAGGCAGCGCAGGAACGTCGTTTTCCCCGAACCGCTGGGGCCGATGATTGCGACGACTTCGCCTTCCTTCACCTCAAGGTCAATGCCGTTGAGCACGACCTGACCCTTGAATTGCTTGGTCAGTTTTTCCACGACAATCATGGGGTCAGGACTCCTGGTCGTGCCGATTGACCCGCTCTTCCAGCTTGGTCTGCAGGTGCGCGAGCACTGAGGCCAGAATCCAGTAAAGCAGTGCGGCGCTAAGGTACATGGTGAAAATTTCGAAGTTACGGGCGCTGATCAACTGCGCCTGACGTAACAACTCCGGCACCTGGATGGTGGCGGCCTGTGCAGTGTCCTTGACCAGGGAAATGAAGCTGTTGCCCAGCGCCGGTAATGCCGTACGCATCGCCTGCGGCAGGATGGCCCGCCGCAGGGTTTGCGCGCGGGTCATGCCAATGCTCGCAGCGGCTTCCCACTGACCGCGTTCGATCGAGCTGATCGAAGAGCGCAGAATTTCACAAATGTAGGCCGCCATGTTCAGCGAAAGGCCGATCAGAGCGGCCGGAATCGGATCGAGTTCGATCCCCACCTGTGGCAAGCCGTAATAGATCACGAACAGTTGCACCAGTAACGGTGTGCCGCGAAAGAACGATACGTAGATGCGGGCAATCCAGTTCGCCACCTTGAAACGCGACAGACGCATCAACGCCAGACTGAAACCGAGCAGGAAGCCGAAGAACATGCCACCCAGACTGAGGATGACGGTGAAGTACATGCCCTTGAGCAAAAAGGGCATGGCCTCCCGTACAATTTGGAAAGTTGCTTCCATTATTTAGTGACGTCGGCGCTGAAGTATTTTTCCGAAAGCTTGGCCAGCGTGCCATCGGCGCGCAGCTTGTCGATGGCCTTGTTCACTGCAGCCAACAGTTCAGGCTCGCCTTTGCGCAACGTAACGCCAGCTTCCTGACGGGAGAACGGTTCGCCGGCGGCGGTGGTGTCCTTGGCTTTTTTGGCATATTCCAGTGCGGCCAGACGGTCGATCAGGATGGCGTCGATACGGCCGACACGCAGGTCCTGGAATTTGGTCGGATCATCTTCATAGGTGCGCACATCAGCGGTCGGCACGTTGGCTTTGACCCACTGCTCGTAGTTGGTGCCCAGGCCCACGCCGACTTTCTTGCCACCCAGATCGGCAGCGGATTTGATGTTCAGGTCGGCGGCTTTCTTGGTCAGCACCAGCGCCTGAATCCCGGAAACGGTGTACGGCTCGGAGAAGTCATACTTCTTCTTGCGCTCTTCGGAAATGGTCACCTGGTTGATCACTGCATCCAGACGCTTGGACTCAAGCGCCGCGAGGATGCCATCCCACTTGGTGGTCTGCAGTTTGACCTTCACACCCAGCTCTTTGGCCAGCGCCTCAGAGAATTCGACTTCGAAGCCGGACAGCTTGCCGTTCTCGTCAACGAAGCTGAACGGTGGGTAAGTGCCTTCCAGGCCGACGTTGATAACGCCTTTGTCCTTGATCTGTTGCAACTGTTCACCGGCCACTGCCTGGCCGATCAGGCCGGCGCTCAGCGCAAGACCCAGCGAACCCACCAGCAGATTGCGACGTAGTGCGGAAAAATTCATGACAAGCCCCTGTGTTTTCTTATGGAAGACGCTTAAGGAAAGTTGGCGAATGGGTGATTCGGACGACAGCGCTATCTTGCCTTAAAGCAGCTTATGCGTCTCTCGCGAAATTCGCCTGCGGCGAGACTATAAGATGTCTGCGTTAGACTTGAAAATACTTAATATCTAAAACTTTATTCTTTATTGGAATAAGATTTGCCTGTGGAAAAAGATCGCAGCCTGCGGCAGCTCCTACATGAGATCACTTGTGGGAGCTGCCGCGGGCTGCGATCTTTTGATCTTCTGCTACAGGAAATCCTTGTAAGCAAACAACGCCGGCGCCCCACCGGTATGCAGGAAGATGATCGGGCCTTCATCAAAGCGCTGACGGCCAATGCCATCGAGCAAACCTGCCATGGCCTTGCCGGTGTACACCGGATCGAGCAACACCGCTTCCTGACTCGCCAGCAACTTCACCGCCGCCAGCGTCCCGGCATTCGGCTCGCCATAACGCGGGCCGAAATACTCGTCCCACAACTCGACCTTGAAACCGGCCGGCAGTTCGACGCCGAGTAACTCCGCCGTACGCTCGGCAAGTCCTTGAACCTTCGGTCGCTGATCTTCTTCACTGCGCGAAACGGTCACGCCAATCACCGGCAATTGCGGCAACACTTCGCTCAACGCCAATGCCAGACCGCTGTGAGTACCGGCGCTGCCCGAGGCCAATACCACCGCAGCGAACTCCAGCCCGGTGTCCTTGATCTGCTCGGCCAGCTCCAGACCGGCGCGCACATAACCCAACGCACCGAGCGCATTGGAGCCACCGATTGGCACCAGATACGGCTTCTTGCCGTTGCTGCGCAGGCGGGCGGCGAGGGCGGTCAGTTGTTCGTCGGCGTTGTCGAGGTTGTCGACCAGCTCGACCTTGGTGTCGAACAGATCCAGCAGCAGGCGGTTGCCGTTGCCGGTGTAGTTGCTGTCGTCAGTGCCCAGCGGATTTTCCAGCAGCGCCACGCAACCCAGGCCCAATTTGGCGGCCAGTGCGGCGGTCTGGCGGACGTGGTTCGATTGCAAGGCACCGGCGGTGATCAGCGTGTCGGCGCCTTGTGCGAGGGCATCGGCGGCGAGATATTCGAGTTTGCGCAATTTGTTGCCGCCCATGGCCAGCGGCGTCAGGTCATCGCGCTTGATGTACACCTCGCGGCCGAGCCAGGTGGACAGGCGTTCGAGTTTTTCCAGGGGCGTCGGGTGGCCGAGCAGGTCGAGACGGTTAAAGCGGTCCAGCTGTTGTTTGATCATGAGTCCGTACTGGCGGAGGAAGATGAAAGGACTATAGGCACGCGCTTTTGCAGGGGCAACCGCGAATCGCTTATAGCCAAATGAACTGAGGCCAGCACTATCGGTTCTTAATTCGCTCTCGTGAGCATGCCGTAAAGTAGGCGCCGATGACGCGGCCAGACAGTCCGGCCGCCCGTGAGGAGTCTTTACCGTGAGCGAGCGTTCCAGCCATTGGCAATTGCAGACCATCGTCAGTCAACTGCGCAGCGCGCGGGATCAGTGGCGGGCACAGAACGGCCGGGCGTCCGGCGAGCAGGGCGGCCGCGAGTTGCCGTCCCGCGCAGCGATGGCGGAGATTCTTGAAGCATTGTGTGGCGCGTTGTTCCCGATGCGTCTGGGCCCGGTGGATCTGCGCGAAGAGAGTGAAGATTTCTACGTCGGCCACACCCTCGATGTGGCGCTGAATGCCTTGCTGGCGCAGACCCGCCTGGAGCTGCGTTATGTCGCCCGCCACAGCGCGCAGGCCGACACCGAAGTCGAAGCCAGCGCGATTCAGATCGTGCAGGATTTCGCCCTCGCACTGCCGGGCTTGCGCACGCTGCTCGACACCGATGTGTTGGCGGCCTATCACGGTGATCCGGCGGCACGCAGTGTCGATGAAGTGCTGCTGTGCTATCCGGGGATTCTCGCGGTGATTCACCATCGTCTGGCGCACCATCTGTATCGCGCCGGTTTGCCATTGCTGGCGCGGATTAGCGCGGAAATCGCCCATTCGGCGACCGGTATCGATATCCATCCGGGCGCGCAGATCGGCCGTAGTTTCTTTATCGATCACGGCACGGGTGTGGTGATCGGCGAGACCGCGATCATTGGTGAGCGCGTGCGGATTTATCAGGCGGTGACGTTGGGCGCCAAGCGCTTCCCGGCGGATGAAGACGGCCAGTTGCAAAAGGGCCATCCGCGCCATCCGATCGTTGAAGATGATGTGGTGATTTATGCCGGGGCGACGATTCTCGGGCGGATCACCATTGGCAAAGGGTCGACCATTGGCGGCAATGTGTGGCTGACGCGCAGTGTGCCGGCGGGGTGCAATCTGACCCAGGCGAATCTGCAGCATGATGACGGGACGCAGAAGTAGGCTCTGAAATTGCGTTGCGGCATCTGGCCTCTTCGCGAGCAGGCTCGCTCCCACACTGGAATGCGTTTCAAAGGTGGGAGCGAGCCTGCTCGCGAATGGTTTTCAGACCAAATCAAGATAATGGCAATCAGCCAAATCTCCAGTGAACGAATACCCTCAAACCCGCGTCATACACCTCCTTGGGCTACCGTAGGAAAACTACCGCCTAGCCGTACGATTAGTCCTTACCACCCTATCCATGTTTAACTTGAACGTTCATTCAAGTTAAACCGGTGGTTCGCTGCCCGCTCACAACAGGAGGCTTGCCTTTGCTGAGTCCGATCATTTCAGCCACGTTTCAACCCCTCGAGGTGCACGTTTCATGAGTGCATCGTCTACCCCCGCCAGCGGTCTGGTACGCATGAATCCGCCGGTGTTCTATTTCGCCGCGACGGTCATTCTGCTGTTTGGTCTCGTTGTTATCGCCATGCCTGAGCAGGCAGGCGCCTGGCTGCTGCAAGCGCAAAACTGGGCGGCCAATACGGTCGGCTGGTATTACATGCTCGCGATGACCCTGTATCTGGTCTTCGTGGTGGTCACCGCCTTATCTGGCTACGGCAAGATAAAGCTCGGTGCCGACCACGACGAACCCGAATTCAGTTACCTGTCCTGGGCCGGCATGCTGTTCGCCGCCGGGATCAGCATCACGCTGTTCTTCTTCTGCGTCTCTGAACCGCTGACCCATATGCTCCAGCCGCCGCAAGGCGAGGCGGGCACGGCGGATGCGGCCCGTCAGGCGATGCAGATTCTGTTTTTGCACTGGGGCCTGCATGGCTGGGGCGTGTTCGCCTTTGTCGGTATGGCGCTGGCCTACTTTGCTTACCGCCACAATCTGCCGCTGGCCCTGCGCTCGGCGCTGTATCCGCTGATCGGCAAACGCATCAACGGCCCGATCGGCTACGCGGTGGACGGCTTCGGCATCATCGCCACGGTGTTCGGTCTGGGCGCGGACATGGGCTTTGGGGTGCTGCACCTCAACTCCGGTCTCGACTACCTGTTCGGCATCGCTCACACCCAGTGGATTCAGGTCGGCCTGATCACGCTGATGATGGGCGCGGCGATCATCGTGGCCGTCTCCGGGGTCGATAAAGGCGTGCGCGTGATGTCCGACATCAACATGCTGCTGGCCTGTGCGCTGCTGCTGTTTGTGTTGTTCGCCGGTCCCACCCAGCACCTGCTCAACACCCTGATCCAGAACTTGGGCGACTACCTCGGCGCCCTGCCGATGAAGAGTTTTGACCTCTACGCCTACGACAAACCGAGCGACTGGCTTGGTGGCTGGACAGTGTTCTACTGGGCCTGGTGGATTGCGTGGTCGCCGTTCGTGGGCTTGTTCATCGCACGTATTTCCCGTGGCCGCACCATCCGCGAATTCGTCTTCGGCGTGCTGTTGATCCCGCTCGGTTTCACCCTCGCGTGGATGTCAATTTTCGGCAACAGCGCGCTGGATCAAGTGCTCAACCACGGCATGAGCGCGCTGGGCATGTCGGCCATCGACAACCCGTCGATGAGCATTTACTTGCTGCTGGAAACCTACCCGTGGAGCAAAACCGTCATCGCCGTGACGGTGTTTATCAGCTTCGTGTTCTTCGTCACCTCTGCCGACTCCGGCACCGTGGTGCTCTCGACGCTGTCGGCCAAGGGCGGCAACCCCGACGAAGACGGGCCGAAATGGCTGCGAGTGTTCTGGGGCGCGATGACGGCGCTGATCACCAGTGCGCTGCTGTTCTCCGGCAGCATCGATGCGCTGAAATCGGCGGTGGTGCTGACGTCTTTGCCGTTCTCGCTGATCTTGCTGTTGATGATGTGGGGCCTGCACAAGGCGTTCTATCTGGAGTCGCAGAAGCAGATCGCGCAATTGCACTCGCTGGCACCGGTCTCCGGTTCACGGCGCGGCACGGGCGGCTGGCGACAGCGCTTGAGCCAGGCTGTGCACTTCCCGTCGCGTGACGAGGTGTACCGCTTCATGGACACCACGGTGCGCCCGGCGATTGAAGAAGTGACGGCGGTGTTCGTCGAGAAAGGCCTCAACGTGGTCACCCAGCCTGATCCGGCGAATGACAGCGTCAGCCTCGAAATTGGCCATGGTGATGCGCATCCGTTCATCTATCAGGTGCAGATGCGCGGCTACTTCACGCCGTCGTTCGCGCGTGGCGGCATGGGTTCCAAGCAACTTAACAATCGCCGCTACTACCGTGCCGAAGTGCATCTGAGCGAGGGCAGTCAGGACTACGATCTGGTCGGCTACACCAAAGAGCAGATCATCAACGACATCCTCGACCAGTACGAACGGCACATGCAATTCCTGCACTTGGTGCGTTGATCGGTGGTTGGGCGCCGGGTCTGCTCAGGACTCGGTGCTCAGCACCATGAACAACACCATCGCCGCCACCGGCACCCCGAACACCGCGCTACCAATGGCTATTTCCGACCCTGCGGACTGGCCGGCATGCACCACCCCCACCGCACCATTAATCACCGTCAATGCCAGCCACAGGGCGGCGAAGCCGTAGGCCATGGTCTGACGGCTGAAGCCGATGCGTTCGCCGATGTAGAGCATCAGGGCGAGCAGGATCAGACCGAAGAAAATGATGATGGCGGTGTGCATGGCGGATTCTGCCTGGTGGAGGTGCATTGCCTGAAGGATCGCTTTCGCGAGCAGGCTCGCTCCCACAATGGATCCCGGCTGGACATAAATTTCATGTACACAGGAAATCCCTGTGGGAGCGAGCCTGCTCGCGAAGGGGCCACCTCGGTGTTCTTTAGAGCATAGCCAATCCAGCCTACTGTTCTTTTATCTGACCATTGATAGTTTGTGGCTAGTGCGCGATGTTGATTCGCAGAACAGAGTTAGCTCTCAAATGACGATCAATTTCAGGATGTGTCGTTTGAATTACTCCCCGAGAGTTACGCCTATAGTTGCCGACATTAAATGGCTTGAAGAATGGGTTTCCTATGAAATTCCCGGTCGTTCTGCACAAGGATGTCGACTCAGACTACGGCGTGATCATCCCGGATGTACCGGGGTGCTTCTCTGCGGGCACTACGGTCGCTGAGGCGTTTGAGAATACTCAGGAAGCATTGGCGCTTCATTATGAGGGTTTGGTCGCCGACGGCGCGCCGTTGCCGCAAGTGCGGGACATTGATGCTCATCTCGATAATCCGGATTACGCGGGAGGGATCTGGGGTGTGGTCGATTTTGATATCACCCCGTATTTCGGTAAGTCAGTGCGTTTTAACGCCACGCTGCCGGAGCAGTTGCTTGAGCGTATTGACCAGACGGTCCGTCGTGACCAGCGCTATCGCTCCCGCTCCGGTTTTCTCGCGGCGGCTGCCTTGCGCGAATTGTCGGTATAGCGAAGTCAGGTGCTTTCGCGCTCTATGACTTGGCACTGCAGCAGGTTGAGTCGTTGCACTTCGTCGCTCGGCAATACCCCAAGACTTTCCAGTACGCGGGTTGCGGCCAGTACGCCGATCTCCAGTGCCGGTGGTTTGATGGTGCTCAGGCTGGGCAAAAGCATCTCGGCGAACGGGTAATCGCCGAAGCCAAGAACGGCGCAGTCTTCGGGGATTTTCAAACCCGCGCGTTGCCCGGCGAGCAGACCGCCGGCGGCGAGGTTGTCGTTGGCGAAGATGATTGCATCGGGGCGCGGGGATGCGCTCATCAGGGCGTCCATCGCCTGTTTGCCGGCCTCGAATGGTGCACGATCAGCGTCAGGGGCGAAGATCCACGGCTCCAGGCCGGAATTTCGTAAGGTCGCCGCGTAACCATCGCGGCGCTCCAGTGCGCTGAAGTCGCCCGCAGCGCTGTTCTGCACGAAGGCGATACGTTGGTAGCCTTTTTCCAGCAGATACTTCGCCGCCGTTACGCCCACTTCAAAATGCGAAAAACCAATCTGCATTGGCTCGCGATCCGGCTGGTAATCCCAGGTTTCGATCACCGGAACTTCGGCCTCGGCAATCATCTTTTCCGTGCCCGCACTGTGAAAGTGACTGGTCAGCACCAACGCCGCCGACGACCAGCCGAGAAACGCACGCACGGCGTTTTCTTCTTGTTCAGTGCTGAAGTAACTCGACGCCAGCAACAGCTGATAGCCATGGCGGCTAAGCGTGTCGCTGAAGCCTTGAATGGTATTGGCGAAGATGGGCCCGGAGATGTTCGGGATGACCATGCCGACGATTTTCCCCCGCGCCGAGGCCAGCCCGCCGGCCACCAGATTCGGCACATAACCCAACTCGGCCACCACCGCCGCAATCCGCTCGCGACGCTCGGGCGAAACCTGCTCCGGCTGATTGAAGTAGCGCGACACGGTAATCGCCGAAACCCCGGCTTGGCGCGCCACGGCATTCAGCGTTACACGTCCGGCGCCACGACGTTTGCGGGGCTTTTCTTCGCTCAAGGGTCGATCCTTCTTAAAAACAAAATCGCATATAAAAGTAATTTTTCAGTATTGGACGATCTATGTGCAGCTTGCCAATACTGTCGATGGTAGCGCTAACAAAGCGCGCTGTCTGCTACTCGCTCGAGCGAATGCCCAAGACACCGATTCAGGCGCTGTCGTCGCAGAACGGCAGCGGTTCAGGGCCAATTTCGAGCGGGCATACATGCACAATATTCCTGGGGCGACACACACTGGCGCAGTCGATTCGCGCCGCCGGCTGGGTATTCACGGGGTTGGCGGCGCTGCCGTTGCCCAACGCATTCGCTGCCGAGAGCAGTGATCAGGAACCCACTCTCAAATCTGTGACCGTCACCGCCACGCGCCGCGAAGAGTCGCTGCAAAAAGTGCCGGTGGCGGTCTCGGTGATCGACGGCGAACAGCTTGAGCGCGACAACCGCAACGGCGTGGCGAGCATCGTCCAGCAAGTGCCGTCGCTGAATTTCCGCACCGGCGCATCGAACAAGGACACCTCGTTGTTCGTGCGCGGCGTCGGTACGATTTCCACCTCTCCCGGCGTCGAGCCGACCGTGGCGACGGTGATCGACGGCGTGGTCTATGCGCGTCCGGGGCAGTCCACGCTCGACCTGCTGGATCTGGAACGCGTCGAAGTATTGCGTGGCCCGCAAGGCACGCTGTTCGGCAAAAACGCTTCGGCCGGTGTGCTCAACATCACCAGCAAGGCACCGACCGCCGAAACCCACGGCTACATCGATCAGTCGTACTACAGCGGCAACGAAAGCCGCACCCGTTTCGGCATTGGCGGCAGCCTGATTCCGGAGACGTTGAAAGGCTCGATCAGCACGCTGTTCGGCACCTACGACGGTAACGTCGACAACCAGCACAACGGTCAGGAGGTCAACGGCTACAACCATCGCGGCGTGCGCGGCAAACTTGAATTCACGCCGAATGACGACGTCACCTTCACCCTGATTGCCGACTACATGCAGTCCCACGACGACGGCCCCAACGGCGTGGTCAGCAAGTCGCTGACACCGGCCTTCGCCAACGCGCTGAGCCCGGTCAATGCGAGCAGCCACAACCGCGACATCAACACCGACACCCGCAGCCATGTCGAGGACATCAACAAAGGTTTGTCCGGCCAGCTCGATTGGCAACTGGGCGATTACACCCTGACCTCGATCACCGCGTGGCGCGGTTGGGACAACACCCAGTATCAGGATGGCGACCGACTCGGCACCGTGTCGGCTGCGTTCCCCGGCACGGCGGACAAGGGCTATCTGGCCTTCGATCAGTACTCGCAGGAACTGCGTCTGGCCTCACCGAAAGGTGAATTCCTTGAATACGTCGGCGGCCTGTTCTACATGCACGGCAAGGATGACGAGACCTATCAGCGCACGCTGACAACGACCACACGCACCGATCGCGGCGTCGCCGATTACAGCACCACCAGCGACAGCTACGCAGCATTCGGCGAGGCCACGCTGAACTTCACCTCGGATTTGCGCGGCATCGCCGGCCTGCGCTACACCCACGATGATCTCGAATACGATCACCGCCGCGTTTCCACTTCGGCGACCACCGTCAGCGGCATTCAACCGGCCACCAGCAGTTCCGGTTCGGTGGACGAAGACGGCTGGTCCGGCCGCCTCGGCGTGCAGTACGACCTCAGCGATACCGTCACTACTTACCTGACCTACTCGCGCGGCTACAAAGGCCCGGCCTACAACGTGTTCTTCAACATGCAGCCGCGTGACACCGAAGCGCTGAAACCGGAGACCTCCAACACCTGGGAGGCGGGGATCAAAGCGACGAGCTGGAACAATCGCCTGACCACTAATCTCGCGGTGTTCCACAGCGACTACGACAACTATCAGGCGAACTTCTTTGACACCGTCGCCGGGCAAGTGGTGACGCGCCTGATCAACGCCGGCAGCGTCAGCAGCGAAGGCGTCGAACTCGATTACGCCTTGCAGGCCACCCAACAATTGAAGCTGTCCGGCGCACTGGCCTACACCCGCGCACGCATCGATGAATTCGCCTGCCCGGCGGGCGCGGCGGCGTCGTGCAACGTCAACGGCAAACCGCTGCCGTTCAGCCCGGACTGGAAAAGCTACGTGCGCGCCGACTACAGCATCCCGCTGGATAACGGCCTGGATATCGAACTGGGCACCGACTACAGCTGGCAAAGCGAAGTGCAGTACGACATCAGCCAGAACCCCGACACCAGGCAGGGCGCCTACGGCCTGTGGAACGCCAGCGTCGCCTTGGCCGATTACAGCGATGGCTGGCGCGTCACGCTGCTGGGCAAGAACCTCACCGACAAGTCCTATTCGCCACTGCTCGCCAGCGGCGGCAATTACATTTATCGCGCCGTGCCTCGGGATGACGAGCGCTACTTCGGTGTGCAACTGCGCAAGGATTTCTGACGATGAGCAGACAGTTGAAACTCGGCGCGTTCCTCATGGCCACCGGGCACCACGTGGCGGCGTGGCGTCATCCTGATGTGCCAGCCAATGCGGGTCTGGATTTCACCCATTACAAGCGACTGGCGCAGATTGCCGAGGCGGCGAAGTTCGATGCGCTGTTTGTCGCTGACAGCGTTGCCGCGCCGACTCAGGACATCGCCAGCCGCATGGCACGTTCCGATCACTTCGAACCGCTGACACTGCTCTCGGCACTGAGTGCGGTGACCGAACACATCGGCCTGATCGCCACGGCGACCACCAGTTACAACGAGCCGTACCACGTGGCGCGCAAATTCGCTTCGCTCGATCACCTGTCGGGTGGCCGCGCGGGGTGGAATCTGGTGACGTCGGACAATGCTGCCGAAGCGCTGAATTTCGGTCGTGACGAACACATTGGCCACGCCGAACGCTACAGCCGTGCTCGCGAGTTTCATCAAGTGGTCACCGGGCTTTGGGACAGTTGGGAGGACGACGCTTTTGTGCGCGACAAGGCGAGCGGGGCGTATTACGACCCTGGGAAATTGCATGTGCTGGATCACGCTGGCGAGCACTTCCGGGTCAAAGGCCCGCTGAACCTCGCGCGCTCGCCGCAGGGGCGCCCGGTGATTGTTCAGGCCGGCTCTTCCGAAACCGGGCGCGAACTGGCGGCGCAGACGGCTGAAGTGGTGTTCACCGCGCAAACTTCGTTGGCCGGTGCCCAAGCGTTTTACGCCGACCTCAAAGGACGCTTGCCCAAGTACGGTCGCAGCGCTGACTCGCTGAAAATCATGCCCGGGGTTTTCGTCGTGGTCGGACGCACTGAAGCTGAAGCGCAGAAAAAATGTGAAACGTTTCAGCAATTAGTCGAACCCGAAGTTGGCGTCGCGTTGCTTGGGCGTATGCTGGGCAACTTCGATTTGTCGAAGTACCCGCTGGACGGGCCGCTACCGGAATTGCCGCTGACGGAAAGTGGCCAGCAGAGTCGGCAGAAATTGCTCACTGAGCTGGCCGGGCGGGAGAAGCTGAGCCTTGCCGAACTGGGTCGCAAGATTGCCGGCGGGCGCGGGCATTACAGCCTGGTCGGCACGCCGGAGCAGATCGCTGATCGCTTGCAGCAGTGGTTCGAACAAGGCGCGGCGGACGGCTTCAACGTGCTGGTACCGCACCTGCCGGGCGGGCTCGAAGACTTCGCCAATGGCGTGGTCCCGGAACTGCAACGGCGTGGGCTGTTCAGAACCGAGTATGAGGGCCGGACGTTGCGCCAGAACCTGGGTCTCGCTCGACCCGGCAATAGATTTTTGTAGCGCCCAATCGCTAGCCTGCTAGCGAAGCAGTCGACACCCCATTCAAGACAGACAAGAGAGGATTCGATGACTTACACCGCTGCCGAAAACCGCTACGACTCCATCCCTTACCGCCGCGTCGGCCGCAGCGGTCTGGTGCTGCCGGCGCTGTCGCTGGGCCTGTGGCACAACTTCGGCGACAGCACGCCGATCGACACCCAGCGCGCCTTGCTGCGCACCGCGTTCGATCTGGGCATCAACCACTTCGACCTGGCCAACAATTACGGCCCGCCGTACGGCAGCGCCGAGATCAATTTCGGTCGTTTGCTGCGCGAAGATTTCAAGCAATACCGCGATGAGCTGATCATCTCCAGCAAGGCCGGTTGGGACATGTGGCCCGGCCCCTACGGCCAGGGCGGTGGCTCGCGCAAATACGTGCTGGCCAGCCTCGACCAGAGCCTGCAACGCCTCGGTCTGGACTATGTGGATATCTTCTATTCACACCGCTTCGACCCGGACACCCCGCTGGAAGAAACTGCCAGCGCCCTCGCCACTGCGGTGCAACAGGGCAAGGCGTTGTACATCGGTATCTCGTCGTACTCCGGGGTGAAAACCCGTGAGATGGCGGCGCTGCTGAAAGAGTGGAAAGTGCCGTTGCTGATTCATCAGCCGGCGTACAACCTGCTCAATCGCTGGGTGGAAAAGGATTTGCTCGATACCACCGATGAACTCGGCACGGGCGTTATCGCTTTCACCCCGCTGGCGCAAGGTCTGCTCACCGACAAATACCTCAACGGCGTGCCGGCAGATGCGCGGGTCAATCGGCCGGGCGGTGGTTCATTGCAGGCTTCGCACCTGTCCGATGCCAACATCGCTCATGTGCGGGCGCTGAATGAAATCGCCAAGCGTCGTGGTCAAAGCCTGGCGCAACTGGCGCTGGCCTGGACCCTGCGTGATCCACGGGTGACGTCGGCGCTGATCGGCGCGAGCCGGCCGGAGCAGATCATCGAGAACGTCGGGGCGTTGAAGAATCTGAGCTTCAGTGCTGAAGAGCTGGCGGAGATTGACCGGTTTGCCCAAGAGGGCGGGATCAATCTTTGGGAGAAGCCTTCGACGGCGGAGTGAGTCACCCTCACCCCAGCCCTCTCCCAAAGGGAGAGGGAGCCGACCGAGGTGTCTGTAGCCATACATCGACCTGAAATACCGAGTCGATTATGGATTCAGCAAAGTAATATCAGGTCGGCGTACCTCCAAAGCATCCCCCATTCAGTCCCCTCTCCCTCGGGGAGAGGGTTAGGGTGAGGGGCTTTTGCTGTTCAAGGCTCAGCGAAAAAACGGCACATCCCCCAACACCGTCGCCCGCTGCATCACCCGCCGTGCCGGGCGGTAATCGTCTACCGCGTAATGCTGGGTCACGCGGTTATCCCAGAACGCAATATCGTCTTTCTGCCAGCGCCAGCGAATGGTGAATTCCGGCCGCGTCGCGTGGGCGAACAAAAACTTCAGAATCGCCTCGCTCTCGGTGTCCGACAGCTCATTGATCTTTGAGGTGAAGCCTTCATTGACGAACAACGCGCGCCGCCCGCTGACCGGATGTGTACGGATCACCGGGTGCGACAGCGGTGGATTCTTGCGTCGTGCCTCTTCCCACTGCGCCAGCGCTTGCGGTGTGTTGCCATAGCGCTCCAGCGGAAACGAGCGAGTGAAATCGTGAGTCGCGGTCAGCCCTTCAAGCAAGCCTTTCAGCGGCGCCGACAGCGCTTCGTACGCAGCAATGCCGCTGGCCCACAGTGTGTCGCCACCAAATTCCGGCAGCAGCTTGGCACTGAGCACCGCGCCCATCGCCGGGGTCGGCAGGAAGGTCACGTCGGTGTGCCAGATCGCGTTGTCGCGCACGTCGGTGACGGCGGTGTCGAGGATCAGCACTTCCGGTTGCTCCGGTACGTTCGGGTAGATCGGGTGAATGTGCAGATCACCGAAATAGGCGGCGAAGCGCGCCTGTTGCGGCGGCTCGATTGGCTGGTTGCGGAAGAACAACACTTGATACTTGAGCAGCGCCTGCTCGATGGCATCGCGGTGTTCCAGGCTCAGTGGCTGGCTGATGTCGACGCCGCTGATCTGTGCGCCGAGGGCTGAGCTTAACGGGGTGATGTTCAGGCTGCTCATGGTCTTTCTCTTCAATTGCGGTCATCACCCTATGTAGGAGCTGCCGAAGGCTGCGATCTTTTGATCTTGATCTTTTTAAAAACAAGATCAAAAGATCGCAGCCTTCGGCAGCTCCTACACGGGGATTCAAAAACGGGATGCTTTAGTGAGCCTGGCCGTGCCACGGCACCAGTTTGCGCTGCAGGGCGCGCAGGCCCATTTCCATGGCGAAGGCGATCAGGGCGATGACCAGAATCCCCAGCACCACGACATCGGTGACCAGGAACTGCGCGGCCGACTGCACCATGAAACCCAAGCCGCTGGTGGCAGCAATCAGTTCGGCCGCAACCAGCGTCGACCAGCCAACCCCCAGACCAATGCGCACGCCGGTGAGAATGTCCGGCAGGGCGCTGGGCAAAATCACATGGCGAATCAGTTGTGCGCGAGTGGCGCCCAACGACTGCGCCGCGCGCAATTTCGCCGGATCCACGGTACGTACACCGGTCGCGGTGGCGATGGCAATCGGCGCGAAAATCGCCAGGTAGATCAGCAGCACTTTCGACAACTCGCCGATGCCGCACCAGATCACGATCAGCGGCAAATAGGCGAGCGGTGGAATAGGGCGATAGAACTCGATCAGCGGATCAAGCACGCCACGGGCGATGCGATTGGCGCCAATGGCAATGCCCACCGGCACGGCGGTCAGAATGGCGAAGCCGAGGCCCAGACCGATGCGGCTCAGGCTCGCGCCGAGGTGCTGCCACAGCGTCGAATCCATGTACCCGGTGGTTGCCAGCAACCAGCCTTTTTGCAGAACGGCGGACGGTGGCGGCAGGAACAGCGGTTCGATCAAGCCGCTGGCGGTGACCGCCCACCAGATGGCCAACAATGCAAACAACGTCAGCAAGCTGATCCAGCGTGTGCTGAGACTGCGGCGTACGGGAATGACCGTCGAAGCGCTGACCGGTTTTACCGCAGCCGAGGAAACGTCGTAACTGCTCATGCGCGCTCCTGCCGTTGCACGGCGCTGCGTTGCGAGAACACTTTGCTCAGCACGTGTTCGCGGGTTTCGATAAAACGCGGGTCGGATTTGATCGCCCGGGCGGACTCGCCAGCGGCATAGCGCTGACCGAAATCCAGGTGCAGACGCTCAACGATCTGCCCCGGATTCGGTGCAAGCAAAATCAGGTCAGTGGCGAGGAACACGGCTTCTTCGATGTCGTGGGTAATCAGGAAAACCGGTTTGGCGGTGCGCTGCCAGACTTGCAGCAGCAGCTCCTGCATCTGCTCGCGAGTGAATGCGTCGAGGGCACCGAAAGGCTCATCCATCAGCAATACACGCGGGTCGGCGGCGAGGGCGCGGGCGAGGCCAACACGTTGTTTCTGGCCCCCGGAGAGTTGCCAGATACGACGGCTTTCGAAACCGGAGAGATCAACCAGCGCGAGCATTTCACGGGCGATCTTTTCGCGTTTGTCCCTGGCGACACCGGCCAGTTCCAGACCGAACGCAACGTTGGCCAACACGTCCTGCCAAGGCAGCAGAGCGTCGTCCTGGAACACCACGCCACGTTCGGCGCCCGGACCTTTGACCGGCACACCGTCGAGGGTGATGCGCCCGGCGCTCGGTCCGACGAAACCGGCAATCAGGTTCAACAGCGAAGTCTTGCCACTGCCGGACGGGCCGAGGGCCACCAGCAATTGCTGAGGCCCCAGGGTCAGAGAAATATCCGCCAGCACCGGTGTCGGGCTGCCCGGGTACTGTGCGCTGATGCGCTCCAGCTGTAGCAAGGCCATCGCGGTTAACTCCCGATCAGTTAGTGATGTATTTGGCGCTGACGTACGGCGCGTAGTCCGGCAGAACCGCTTCGACCTTGCCTTGCTCCTTGAGGAACGCAGCGGTGTCGGTGATGGCTTTGGTGGTCGGCGCGCCGAGGGTGACGACCTGATCCGCCGCCAGCGGGTAGACGTTGCCTTGCAGCAACAGCGGAATGTCGCTGGCCTTGGCGCCGGAGAGTTTCACCAGTTTGTCGACGTTGGCTTGATCGGCGAGCCAGGCTTTCGGGTCTTTGCGGTAATCGGCGTAGGCGTCGAGGGTGACCTTGGCGAACGCGGTGACGATTTCCGGATGTTTCTCGGCGAAGTCCTTGCGCACGATCCACGCATCAAAGGTCGGCGCGCCAAACTTGGCCAGTTCGCCGGACGTGATCAGCACTTTGCCGTTTTCCTTCGCCACGCCCAGCGCCGGATCCCATACGTAAGTGGCGTCGATGTCGCCACGTTTCCACGCGGCAATGATCGCTGGCGGGGCGAGGTTGAGCACGGTGACTTTCGAAGGGTCGATGTTCCAGTGCTTCAGCGCGGCCAGCAGGCTGTAGTGACCGGTGGATACGAACGGTACGGCGATTTTCTTGCCGATCAGATCTTGCGGAGTCTTGATGCCGGAACCGTCGCGCGCGACCAGTGCTTCGGCGGCGCCGATCTGGGTGGCGATGAGGAAAGTTTCGACCGGAACTTTGCGGGTAATCGCGGCAGTCAGCGGGCTGGAACCGAGGTAGCCGATCTGCACATCACCGGAAGCGATGGCGGCGATGATGTCGGCGCCGTTGTCGAACTTGCGCCAGGCGATGTCGGCTTTGGTGGCTTTTTCGTAAGCGCCGTCGGCTTGGGCAACTTTCGCCGGGTCAACGGTGGTTTGGTAGGCGACGGTGAGGTCGGCGGCCTGGGCCAGAAAACTCGCGGCAGCCAGAGAGGCCACGGCCAGCAGGCGAAGCGGGAAATTCAGTTTCATTGAACAGCTCCATATCAGGCGACCGAGCGTCGGCGTGAAAGGAGACTAAATGATCTAAGAATCGGTAAATAAATAACTTTTTAGAATGAGCTTATGAGCGGAAAAATCTAAGGCGCGGGGGATTGTGGATATTTCGGATCTTGCGTTCGACGTTAGATCTTTGCCCCCTCACCCCAGCCCTCTCCCCCAGGGGGGCGAGGGGGAAAGGGAGCCGATCTTTATGCATTTCAAGGCCTGAGTTCGGCTGGATATTTCAGGTCGGCGTAAATCTCAAGAGCACCTGAATCAGTCCCCTCTCCCTCCGGGAGAGGGCTAGGGTGAGGGGCTTTTAATTGCTGATCGCCAAAATACTCGCCTGATACGAACCGACGAACACGTCGAAATCCCCAACCTCGTTCTGCTCCAGCTCAGCCTGCGCTGCCAGCGACGAACGCGCCAGCTCCTCAAACTTCGCCTGCTCATCCGCCGCCAGTGGCTCGCTACGGAAAAACTCGGCATGGGCCTGGCTCTGTCGCAGCGAGAACTGCGCAAAGCTTTCCTTGTGCTCAGCCATCGCCGCCAGCACTTGCGCCGAAGGTGTCAGGGACGGGTCGCTGACCTTGGCCAGTTGCGCGTCCAGCGCCTTGCTGTGGGCATCGCCGCCATGGCTCTGATCCAGCAACGCCGCCAGTGGCGCGATTTGCTCCAGCAGTTCGGCTGCCCAGGTCTTCATCTCGACCGCTTCACCATCACGCTGCAATTGCAGGCCCGGGCGACGACCTTCCTTGACCACGCTGAGGAAGTTCGACGTCGCGTTGCCGCATGAGGTATTGGTCAGCAACGGGCTGTCGTTCAGCGCGCAATACAGCAGGAAGGCGTCAAGGAAGCGCGACTCGGTGAGGTCGATGCCCATCGGCAGGAACGGGTTGATGTCCAGGCAACGCACTTCAACGTACTGAATGCCACGGGCCACCAGCGCTTGAATCGGCCGCTCGCCGGTATAGGTCACGCGTTTCGGGCGGATGTTGGAGTAGTACTCGTTTTCGATCTGCAGGATGTTGGTGTTGAGCTGCACCCACTCGCCATCCTTGTGCGTGCCGACTTCCACGTACGGCGCGTATGGCGTGGCCACGGCTTTACGCAGGCTGTCGGTATAGCTCGACAGATCGTTGTAGCACGGCGTCAGACCGGCCTGAGCGTTGCTCTGGTAACCGAGGTCGCTCATGCGCAGGCTGGTGGCGTACGGCAGGTACAGCGTGTCGGGATCGAGTTGTTCCAGCTGATGCGAACGGCCGCGCAGGAAGCCTGCGTCCAGCGCCGGCGAGGCACCGAACAGGTACATCAACAGCCAGCTATAGCGGCGGAAATTACGGATCAGGGCGATATAGGACGTCGACTGGAAATCGCGGTCGGTGCCGACGAAACCTTCGGCTTCCTTCAGCAGTGGCCAGAGCTTTTCCGGCAGGGAGAAATTGTAGTGAATCCCGGCGATGCACTGCATGGTCTTGCCGTAACGCAGGGCCAGGCCCTTGCGATAGACGTACTTGAGTTGACCGATGTTGGAGGTGCCGTAATAGGCGATCGGGATGTCTTCCTCGGCCGGCAACGGGCACGGCATCGATGGACTCCACAGGTACTCGTTGCCGAGCTTGCTGTAGGCAAAGCGGTGAATCTTGTCCAGGCTCGCCAACGTGTCGGCCGGATCCGGCAGGGCGGGCGTGATGAATTCCAGCAGCGACTCGGAGTAGTCGGTGGTGATCTGTTCGTTGGTCAGCGCGGAACCCAAGGTTTCGGGGTGCGGCGTTTGCGCCAGGCGACCTTCGCTGGTCACGCGCAGGCATTCACGTTCGATACCGTGCAGGCACTGCTCGAGCAGAGAGAGGTTAGCGCGCTCGCCGAGCAGAGCCAGGCGGCGGTTGAGAAGTTCGCTCAATTTGGATTCCTTCACGCGTCAGTCGCCCCAATATGGGGGTGGGCAAGACGGTCTACAAGGGTGAAGTTGAAACTGGCGTTTTCGCCTGGTTTTTGAGCCACAACGGCCCGTGTCGATTGCCAACTTCACTCCTTGAATCTGGCTATTGCGCGCACGGAAAAGTTCGACGCCGCAGACGCAGCGCCGAAATTAACTCAAATTGATAACGACAAGCTACAGGACAGCGAACGTGCCTTGCGCTTTTGCGACCAGTTTGTCGCCCTGCATCACGTCGGCTTCGACCACCAAAGTACGTCGGCCCGGGTGAATCACCCGCGCCGTGCACATGACCTCACCGTCGGAAACGGCGCGGATATAGTTGATCTTGCACTCGATGGTCGCGCTCTGTTGATCGAAACCGTGGGTGCTGGAACAGGCCAGCCCCATGGCGATGTCGACCAGACTGAACAGCGCGCCGCCGTGCAATTTGCCGCCGCGATTGCGCAGTTCCGGTTCCAGCGCCAGGGCGACTTGCGCCACCCCGGTTTCCAGGCTGTGCAGGCGGCAGCCCAACAGCTTGAAAAACGCGCTCTCGACGAGCCCGGCCGGAATCTCCATCAGCGTTTCTTCAACTGCTTGGCGTTGGCGAACAGCGAGGCCATCGCATTGTTCACTGGCGCTGCTGTCGCGGTTTCCTTGCGCGGCGCGTTGTTCGAAGGCTGGCGCTGGGCCGAGCCCGGACGCGAGCCACGGGCGCCGTCGATTTTCTCGCCCGGGGTGTCGCCCATGCGCATCGACAGACCGACGCGTTTGCGCGGGATGTCGACTTCCATGACCTTCACTTTCACCACGTCACCGGCCTTCACCGCTTCACGCGGATCCTTGATGAACTTCTCCGACAGCGCCGAGATGTGCACCAGACCGTCCTGGTGCACGCCGATGTCGACGAAGGCACCGAACGCGGTCACGTTGGTGACGACGCCTTCGAGGATCATCCCCAATTGCAGGTCTTTCAGATCTTCAACGCCTTCCTGGAACTCGGCGGTCTTGAACTCCGGACGTGGATCGCGGCCCGGTTTTTCCAGTTCCTGAAGGATGTCGGTTACGGTCGGCAGACCGAAGGTTTCGTCGGTGAATTTCTTCGGATCCAGACGCTTGAGGAACGCGGCATCGCCGATCAGCGAGCGAATGTCACGGTCGGTTTCAGCGGCGATGCGCTGCACCAACGGATAGGCTTCCGGGTGAACGGCCGACGAATCCAGCGGGTTGTCGCCGTTCATCACGCGCAAGAAACCGGCGGCCTGTTCAAAGGTTTTTTCGCCCAGGCGTGCGACTTTCTTCAGTGCCGCGCGGGTTTTGAACGCGCCGTGTTCGTCGCGGTGCGTGACGATGTTCTGCGCCAGCGTTGCGTTGAGACCGGAGATACGGGCCAGCAGCGCCACCGAAGCGGTGTTCACGTCTACACCGACGGCGTTCACGCAGTCCTCGACTACAGCGTCCAGACCGCGCGCCAGTTTCAGTTGCGAGACGTCGTGCTGGTACTGGCCGACACCGATGGATTTCGGATCGATCTTCACCAGCTCGGCCAGCGGATCCTGCAGGCGGCGGGCAATCGATACCGCGCCACGGATCGACACGTCCAGATCCGGGAATTCCTTGGCTGCCAGTTCCGACGCCGAGTACACCGATGCACCGGCCTCGGAGACCATGACTTTGGTCATCTTCATCGCTGGGTATTTTTTGATTAGCTCGATCGCCAGTTTGTCGGTTTCGCGGCTGGCGGTGCCGTTGCCGATGGCGATCAGGTCAACCGAGTGCTTGGCGCACAGGGCGGCCAGAATGGCGATGGTCTGATCCCACTTGTTGTGCGGCACGTGCGGGTAAACCGTGGCGTGATCCAGCAGTTTGCCAGTCGAGTCGACCACAGCGACTTTGCAACCGGTACGCAGGCCCGGGTCGAGACCCAGCGTCGCGCGCGGGCCGGCCGGGGCGGCCAGCAGCAAGTCGTGCAGGTTGTGCGCGAAGACGTTGATCGCCTCGGTTTCGGCGCCGTCACGCAGCTCGCCGAGCAGGTCGGTTTCCAGATGGGTGTAGAGCTTGACCTTCCACGTCCAGCGCACCACTTCACCGAGCCACTTGTCGGCCGGGCGGTTCTGGTTCTGGATGCCGAATTGCTGGCCGATCATGCCTTCGCACGGGTGCATGGTGCCCGGCAGTTCGTCGCCGACTTTCAGCGCGGAGCTGAGAATGCCTTCGTTGCGGCCACGGAAAATCGCCAATGCGCGGTGCGATGGCATGCTTTTCAGCGGCTCGTCGTGTTCGAAGTAATCACGGAACTTGGCGCCTTCCTCTTCCTTGCCAGCGATAACGCGGGCACTGAGGGTCGCTTCCTGTTTCAGGTAGTTACGCAGTTTCTCCAGCAGGCTGGCGTCTTCGGCGAAGCGTTCCATCAGGATGTACTTGGCGCCTTCGAGCGCAGCCTTCACGTCGGCCACGCCTTTTTCGGCATCGACGAAGCGTGCGGCTTCGGTTTCCGGGGTCAGGTTCGGGTCGTTGAACAGACCGTCGGCCAGGTCGCCGAGGCCGGCCTCCAGGGCGATCTGGCCCTTGGTGCGGCGCTTCTGCTTGTACGGCAGGTACAAGTCTTCGAGGCGGGTCTTGGTGTCAGCAAGTTTGATGTCGCGCTCAAGGGCAGGGGTGAGTTTGCCTTGCTCCTCAATGCTGGCGAGGATGCTGATGCGCCGTTCGTCGAGTTCTCGCAGGTAGCGCAGGCGCTCTTCCAGGTGACGCAACTGGGTGTCATCGAGGCTGCCGGTGACTTCTTTCCGGTAACGGGCGATGAAGGGAACGGTAGAGCCTTCATCGAGTAGCGCGACGGCCGCTTCGACCTGTTGTGGGCGTACACCGAGTTCCTCGGCAATGCGGCTGTTGATGCTGTCCATAAAACCACCTGACATATTGTGAAAGCAGGCTCGCAGGCACGGAAATAAAGGCCCGGAGTCTGGTTGAGCGGCTAGAAAATTGCCGCTGCCTGGGTCAAAAGGCAGCCCATTGACCCGTGAAATCGAACAATTACTGCGCGCGGTGGGAAAAAAAGCCTGCCACCTGCGGTAACGATTCAGACGTTGCCTGGCACAAAACGCCGCGCATTATAACCAGCGTTCTGTCATTCGGGGGCGTTGCAGTCTGTAGGCATAAACCCCGGTTTTCTGGCAGTGAAGGAAAAATCTGCTAACAATGCACACGGTGCGTATAACGGCAGCTACGCCATAATGCGCGCCGAGCTAAAAGGAGCATCCAATGAGCAGCACTGCACAAACTGCTGAAGGCGAAAAAATTCTCATCGTTGACGACGATCCGGGCCTGAGCAGCCTGCTGGAACGTTTTTTCGTCAGCAAGGGCTACCGAGCCCGTACCGTACCGAATACCGAGCAGATGGATCGTCTGCTGTCGCGTGAGGTTTTCAATCTGGTCGTTCTCGACCTGATGCTGCCTGGCGAAGATGGTCTGACCGCTTGCCGCCGCCTGCGGGCTGCGAACAATCAGATCCCGATCATCATGCTCACCGCCAAGGGCGATGAGATGAGCCGCATCAAAGGCCTGGAGCTGGGCGCCGACGATTATCTGGCCAAGCCGTTCAACCCGGACGAGCTGATGGCGCGGGTCAAAGCGGTTCTGCGTCGTCAGGCTGCACCGGTGCCGGGCGCCCCGGGCAGCGAAGACGAGAACGTCACCTTCGGTGATTACGTCTTGTCGCTGGCCACCCGCGAACTGAAACGCGGCGACGAGGTGCACATGCTCACCACCGGTGAGTTTGCGGTACTCAAGGCCCTGGTGATGAACGCGCGTCAGCCACTGACCCGTGACAAACTGATGAATCTGGCCCGTGGCCGCGAGTGGGATGCCCTGGAGCGTTCCATCGATGTGCAGATTTCCCGTCTGCGCCGCATGATCGAGCCTGATCCGTCGAAGCCGCGCTATATCCAGACTGTCTGGGGCGTGGGCTACGTGTTTGTACCCGATGGTGCCGCCACCAAGTGATCGGTGATTTGTAGGAGCGAGTCTGCAGGTTAGGTCGAAGGGCCATGGCCGCAGACTCGCAATCCGCAATATGCGAGCATTGCTCGCTCCTGCAAGTGTGTAGCGGTTATAGATGAAAACCCCCGTCTGGTTCCCCCAAAGTTTTTTCTCCCGCACCCTCTGGCTGGTGCTTATCGTCGTGCTGTTTTCCAAGGCGCTGACCCTGGTTTATCTGTTGATGAACGAGGACGTGCTGGTGGACCGCCAATACAGCCACGGCGTGGCCCTGACGCTGCGAGCCTATTGGGCTGCCGATGAAGAAAACCGCGCGAAGATCGCTGATGCCGCAACCCTGATCCGGGTCGTTGGCGCTGGTGTGCCGGAAGGCGAACAGCACTGGCCGTACAGCGAAATCTACCAGCGGCAGATGCAGGCGGAACTGGGCGCCGACACCGAAGTGCGTTTACGCATGCACTCGCCGCCGGCGTTGTGGGTGCGTGCGCCCAGCCTCGGCGATGGTTGGCTGAAAGTACCGCTGTATCCGCACCCGTTGCGTGGCCAGAAAATCTGGAACGTGCTCGGCTGGTTCCTCGCCATCGGCCTGCTGTCGACGGCGTCGGCGTGGATTTTCGTCAGTCAGCTCAACCAGCCGTTGAAACGCTTGGTCTATGCCGCCCGGCAGCTCGGTCAGGGTCGCAGCGTGCGGCTGCCGATCAGCGACACGCCAAGCGAGATGACCGAGGTCTATCGCGCGTTCAACCAGATGGCCGAAGACGTCGAGCAGGCTGGACGCGAACGCGAGTTGATGCTGGCCGGCGTGTCCCATGACTTGCGCACACCATTGACCCGCTTGCGCCTGTCGCTGGAGTTGATGGGTGACCGCAACGACCTGACCGACGACATGGTGCGCGACATCGAAGACATGGACGCGATCCTCGACCAGTTCCTCGCGTTTATTCGCGATGGTCGCGACGAATCAGTGGAAGAGGTGGATCTGACTGATCTGGTGCGCGAGGTCGCAGCGCCGTACAACCAGAATGAAGAGAAAGTGCGTTTGCGTCTTGAGCCGATCCAGCCGTTTCCGCTGCGTCGGGTCTCGATGAAACGCTTGCTCAACAACCTGATCGGCAACGCCTTGAACCATGCCGGTGGCAGCGTTGAGGTCGCCGCTTATGTGTCCGGTGACGTCAGTGCGCCGTATGTGGTGTTGAGCGTGATGGACCGTGGCGCAGGGATTGATCCTTCGGAGCTGGAGGCAATTTTCAATCCGTTCACCCGAGGCGATCGCGCCCGGGGTGGCAAGGGCACTGGCCTGGGCCTGGCGATCGTGAAGCGGATTGCTTCGATGCACGGCGGCAATGTTGAACTGCGCAATCGGTCCGGGGGTGGATTGGAAGCGCGAGTCAGGTTGCCGTTGGGGTTGATGTTGCCTCGGGATGCCGTTTAAAACATAAAACCCTCACCCCAGCCCTCTCCCAGAGGGAGAGGGGGCCAGCCGAGGTGTCTGGCGCCATACATCGACCTGAAATTCCGAGTCGATTACGGATTCGGTACAGCAAGATCAGGTCGGCGTATCTCTTAATCATCCCCCTATCTGCTCCCTCTCCCAGAGGGAGCAGACCGAGGTGTCTGGCGTCTACGTCGACCTGAAATTCCGAGGCGATTGTGAATGCGGCACAGCAGGATCAGGTCGGCGTATCTTTTAAGCATCCCCCTATCAGTCCCCTCTCCCTATGGGAGGGTTAGGGTGAGGGGCTCTTGCTCTTCGCTCTAGCCCTTGCCTTTGGTCCGGGTCATGTTCGGCCCGCCATTCTTCTCAAGATGCTCGATGATGATCCCGGCCACGTTCTTGCCCGTGGTGGTCTCGATCCCTTCCAGTCCCGGTGACGAGTTCACTTCCATCACCAATGGCCCGTGATTGGAACGCAGGATGTCCACACCCGCTACGGCCAGGCCCATGACCTTGGCAGCGCGCAATGCGGTCATGCGTTCTTCCGGGGTGATCTTGATCAGGCTGGCGCTGCCGCCACGATGCAGGTTGGAGCGGAACTCACCCGGCTTGGCCTGACGCTTCATCGCGGCGATGACTTTGTCGCCGACCACGAAGCAACGAATATCCGCACCGCCCGCTTCCTTGATGTATTCCTGAACCATGATGTTCTGCTTCAGGCCCATGAACGCCTCGATCACCGACTCTGCCGCCGTGGCGGTTTCGCACAACACCACGCCGATGCCCTGAGTGCCTTCCAGCACCTTGATCACCAGTGGTGCGCCGTTGACCATGTCGATCAGGTCGGGAATGTCATCCGGCGAGTGAGCAAAACCGGTGACCGGCAGACCGATGCCGCGACGCGACAGCAGTTGCAGTGAACGCAACTTGTCCCGCGAACGGGCGATGGCCACCGATTCGTTGAGCGGGAATACCCCCATCATTTCAAACTGGCGCAACACCGCGCAGCCGTAGAACGTCACCGACGCGCCGATCCGCGGAATCACCGCATCGAAGCCTTCCAGCGGTTTGCCGCGATAGTGGATCTGCGGCTTGTGGCTGGCGATGTTCATGTAGGCGCGCAAGGTGTCGATCACTACCATTTCATGCCCGCGCTCGGTTCCGGCTTCGACCAGACGGCGGGTGGAATACAGACGCGGGTTTCGCGACAGCACAGCGATCTTCATGCAACACCTGTGGAAGAGGTAGATACCGGGAACACCGGCTTGTCTTGTACATACTTGATACCCGGATTGACCACCAACTGGCCATCGATCAGGGCTTTGGAACCGAGCAACAGGCGATAGCGCATCGACTTGCGGCAGGCAAGGGTGAACTCGACCGGCCAGACCCGATCACCCAAAGCCAGGGTGGTGCTGATCACGTAGCGCTCCTGGGCATGGCCGTTGGAGCTTTTGATGGTTTTGCGCGTCACCAGCGGCGCTTCGCAACGCCGGTGACGTAACTGCACCACCGTGCCCAGGTGCGCGGTGAAGCGCACCCACTTCTCGCCGTCACGCTCGAACGGCTCGATGTCAGTGGCATGCAGGCTGGAGGTGCTGGCGCCGGTGTCGATTTTCGCTCGCAGGCCTGCGACTCCCAGATCAGGGAGCGCCACCCACTCGCGCAGACCGACAACGGTCAAATGGTCAAATGTCTTCAATAGGAAAAACCAACGATTAACGCGTCCAGGCCTCAGCTGAAACCGGGGCCAACGCTTTGAATGCAGGCTTGGCGAACCAGTAGCCCTGCATCAGAAATATTCCACAGTCCGCCAGGAAGTCCCGTTCACCGGCGCTCTCGATGCCTTCGGCAATGACTGTAACGTCCAACTCCGCACAGATTGTGACAATCCCCCGGACGATCACCTGACGGACACGGTCTTGGTCGACATTCCGGATCAGCGCCATGTCGAGTTTGATCAGGTCCGGTTGGAAATCGGCCAGCAGATTGAGCCCCGAATGACCGGCACCGAAATCGTCGATGGCGGTCTTGAAGCCGAATTCGCGGTATTCACGCAGAATATTGGTCAAATGGCGATAGTTATCTACGTGCTCGCTTTCCAGTGTTTCAAAAATCAGTCGGTCGAGCGGGAAACAGTGTTTTTTTGCCGCCTCGAGCGTACTGCGAATGCACAGCTCTGGACGATAGACGGCGTTGGGCATGAAGTTGATCGACAAGTGTGTCTGCATATTAAGATCGGCCGCGCCTTTGATGGCGCGGGTCCGGCAGAGCTGGTCGAAACGGTAGCGGTTTTCTTCTGTAACCTGATTCAACACAGTGAATGCGCCTTCACCGCTCACCCCACGGACCAGCGCTTCATGGGCGAAAACCGACTGGTCGCGCAGATCGACAATAGGTTGGTAGGCAAAGTCAAAATCGAAGCCCAACGGTTCACTGTGCTGGCAGCCCTGGCAACCGGTGTGGGTCGAGGTTAATGAAGACGGAAATTTTGTCACTCGAGCACCCCCATGCCGATGCACTGGCCAAGATCTGTCTATCGGGAGGGCCGAGTTCTTGCGCCCGACAGAAACGGTAGTACAGTTCCGACTACTGGCTGAACGAGGAATTCAAATGGCACAAAAAAGCGAAGAGGACGACAAGGTCCGTCTCGACAAGTGGCTGTGGGCCGCGCGTTTTTACAAAACCCGTGCCTTGGCCAAGGCGGCGATCGAAAGCGGCAAGGTGCATTGTCGCGGTGAGCGCTGCAAACCTGGCAAAGAGCCGCGTATTGGCGACGAGTTCGAGATTCGTACCGGGCTCGAGGTGCGCACGGTGAAGGTCGAGGCGTTGTCGATTGTGCGGCGTGGTGCGCCCGAAGCGCAGACGTTGTATTCGGAGACTGAGGCGAGTATCGCCAAGCGGGAAGCCGCAGCGGCAATGCGCAAGGCGGGGTCGCTGGGTGTGAGCACCGACGGCAAGCCGAGCAAGAAGCAGCGGCGGGATTTGTTCAAGTTTCGCGGCAGCAGTAACGACGAGTAAGCGCGACGTTCTGTTTTGTTGGTTCTGGCCTCTTCGTGAGCAGGCTCGCACAGGAGATTGCATTCCAATGTGGGAGCGAGCCTGCTCGCGAATCGAGGGCGCAGCCCTCGCCGAAGACAGCTCGGAATCAGGCGCTACGCACCACACTCATCCGCGACACCAGCGGCAACTTGCCCAGCAACGCAAAGATCGGCGCCGTCACCTTCAGCCAGAAATTCGCGGCGTGATAAGCAAACGGCGTGTAGTAACCCCAACCCAACGCCCACACCGCCAGCAGCACGCCGCCGATGTAATCGTCCTGACCCCAATGCGCACCGGCCACCAGACGCGGGAGCATGAACAACAGCGCCAGAGCCCAGATCGTTACAAACTGGCCAGCCGTGCGGCTGAACACGCCCATGAACAGCGCCCAGATCAGCAATACCGAAGCGTGGTCACCAGGGAAACTCTGGCTCGAGCGATCCTTTAGCTCCCAGGTTTTTTCCAGGTGCGGGAAGTAATCGCTGATATGCACCGCGCCTTCGAGCACCATCGACGGACTGCTGTGCTGCCAGTCCATATGGTCGGCGAACTTGGAAAACAGTGCGCGGATCACCACCATCAACAGCAGGATCGAGAAAAAACCGAAGAATGCGCGACGCACCTCAATCGCCTTGAACACCCAGTCGCCCTTGATCAGCAGCGCCAGCAAAATCACACCGACAACGATGTCGAACGGACGCAGACTTGCAATTGCCCAGATGTGGAGCCATATCGGGTTGCTGGCCAGCGGTGCATTGAGCGAGCGGAACAGCCACTCGTCGAAAATCACACACAGCGAGTTGCCCGTAGGCCATAACCAGAAAGCCAGTAGCGCCAGCGGCACTACGTTGCACAGAACCAGCCGGCCGAGGTTCCACCTTGATTGGAACAAACCCGGATTGTTCATAAAATGCCTCCCATGGCTTAACGCTGGCACCAAAAAGGGTGCCAAGAAGTGCAAATTTTCACGTCTTGTAACCATTTTGTCATCACATTCAGATACCCAAAATTATGACCGACCTAGCGGATACCGATTTCACCCAACGTTTCATCTTCGATGACAGCGACACGCGCGGCGAACTGGTGGCGCTTGAACGCAGCTACGCCGAAGTCCTCGCCAAGCACCCGTACCCGGAGCCGGTGGCGCAACTGCTGGGCGAATTGATGGCGGCTGCCTCGTTGCTGGTGGGCACGCTGAAGTTCGATGGCTTGCTGATTCTGCAGGCGCGTTCCGAAGGGCCGATTCCGCTGCTGATGATCGAATGCTCCAGCGAGCGCGAGATCCGTGGCCTGGCGCGTTACAACGCCGAGCAGATCGCGGCGGACGCCACCCTCAATGATCTGATGCCGAACGGCGTTCTGGCCCTGACCGTCGACCCGACTGTTGGTCAGCGCTATCAGGGCATTGTTGATCTTGACGGCGAGACACTGTCGGACTGCTTCACCAACTATTTCGTCATGTCGCAACAGGTCGGCACCCGCTTCAAGCTCTTCGCCGACGGTCGTCGTGCCCGTGGCCTGCTGCTGCAGCAATTGCCGGCCGATCGCTTGAAGGACGAAGAAGAACGCGCCGCCAGCTGGCAGCACATCACCGCGTTGGGCAACACGCTGACCGCAGATGAAATGCTTAGCCTGGATAACGAAACCGTACTCCATCGTCTCTATCACGAAGAGCAGGTGCGCCTGTTCGATGTGCAACATTTGCGCTTCAGCTGCAGCTGCTCGCGGGAACGCTCCGGCAACGCGCTGGTCAGTCTTGGGCTTGAAGATGCGCTGGCGCTGGCAGCCGAGCAGGATGGCAAAGTCGAGATCGATTGCCAGTTTTGCAATCAGCAGTACCTGTTCGACTCGGCCGATATTGCTCAGTTGTTCGCTGGCGCAGGGGTCGACACGCCGTCAGATACCCGGCACTAAAACGGTTCAGCGCAGGTAAATTCACTGCGTAACGACGGAATTTCGCCGTTACGACGGGAGGACCCTACTCTTTTTGGGCTTTTCTGGCATAATCCGGCCCACTTTTTTCGCGGTAGTAGTGCACGACTTTCTACTACAAAACGTTTGGAGCACACTCGGCCACTGGCCGACGGGGAACCTCATGACGCAAGCCAATAACGCCGTGTACACCGATCTGAGTGTTGATGATCTGGTTAAAGAAGCCCTGCAGCGCGGTGAGGGCGAGCTTGCCGATACCGGCGCTCTGGTTGTTCGCACTGGTCACCGCACCGGTCGTTCGCCTGTTGACCGTTTCATCGTTGAAGAGCCTTCCACCCAGGCCGCTATCGCCTGGGGCCCGATCAACCGCAAGTTCCCGGCCGACAAGTTCGACGCGCTGTGGGCTCGCGTAGAAGCCTTCAACAACGCGCAAGAGCACTTTGTGTCCCACGTGCATGTAGGCGCGGCGGAAGATCACTACCTGGCCGTGAAAATGACCACCCAGACTGCCTGGCAGAATCTGTTCGGTCGTTGCCTGTTCATCAACCCGGCCCAGTACAACCCGGCCGGTCGTGAAGAGTGGCAAGTGCTCAACGTGGCCAACTTCGAGTGCGTGCCTGAGCGTGACGGCACCAACTCCGATGGTTGCGTGATCCTCAACTTCGCACAGAAGAAAGTGCTGATCGCCGGCATGCGTTACGCCGGTGAAATGAAGAAAGCCATGTTCTCCGTGCAGAACTTCCTGCTGCCGGCCGCTGACGTGCTGCCAATGCACTGCGCTGCCAACATCGGCGAAGAAGGAGACGTGACCCTGTTCTTCGGTCTGTCGGGCACCGGTAAAACCACCCTGTCGGCCGACGAAAGCCGTTACCTGATCGGTGACGACGAACACGGCTGGGGCGAAGGCGTGGTGTTCAACATCGAAGGCGGTTGCTATGCCAAGTGCATCGACCTCTCCGAGAAGAACGAGCCGGTGATCTGGAAAGCCATCAAGCACGGCGCGGTGCTGGAAAACGTTGTCATTGACGACGCCAAGCACGCCGACTACGCCGATGTCAGCCTGACCCAGAACAGCCGCGCCGCGTATCCGCTGGAGCACGTTGCCAAGCGTTCCGAGAAGAACCTGGGCGGCGAGCCAAACGCTGTGATCTTCCTGACCTGCGACCTGACCGGCGTCCTGCCGCCAGTGTCGATCCTCAACGAAGAACAAGCGGCCTACCACTTCCTGTCCGGCTACACCGCACTGGTGGGCTCGACTGAAATGGGTTCGGGCAGCGGCATCAAGTCGACCTTCTCCACCTGCTTCGGCGCACCGTTCTTCCCGCGTCCGGCCGGCGAATACGCCGAGCTGCTGATCAAGCGCATCCGCGGCTTCGGTTCGAAGGTCTACCTGGTCAACACCGGCTGGACCGGCGGCGGCTACGGCGTCGGCAAGCGCTTCAACATCCCGACCACCCGCGCAGTGATCGCCGCAATCCAGAGCGGCGCGCTGATCGGTGCAGCCACCGAGCACCTCGACACCATCAACCTCGACGTGCCACTGGCCGTACCGGGCGTTGAAACCAACCTGCTCAACCCACGCAACACCTGGGCTGACAAGGCTGCGTACGACGAGGCTGCCAAAGCACTGGCCGGTCTGTTCATCGAGAACTTCAAGAAGTTCGAAGTGAGCGACGCGATCAAGGCTGCTGGGCCGAAGTTGTAAGATTGGTTTGTTGTGAATGAAAAAGCCGCCCTTTAGGGGCGGCTTTTTTTTGAGGGACTAATACCCAATAATATTTTTTAAATCAGCGTCGAGTAAATCTTCATAGTCTGCATCGCTAACACCGAATTCATTAAATCCTTCCTTTATGTCGCTGTGCTCATGCTTGGACAACAGTTCGCGAAGCCCACTTTGAATGTTTTTTGGTTGACTGTTTATCATTATATGTAGCGTTGCTTTATGTCGCGTAAAATTGCTATGCCTATCGTAAATTTGATCGATAAGAGGCTGGATATTATTATTAAATGAGTATAGATAAAGTGCGCCTCTCCACCAACTCTGGGTCATGAGATCAATAATGTCTATTGATCTGTTTCTTTCGAGTTCCTCTGCAGCGAGTGACTCTTGAATCCTGAGGTGCCCAAAACTATAAGTATTTCCGTCGGAGGACTTTATTAAAATGTTGCAAGCATCAATCAAGTCGTTCAGAGCGCTCTGAACTACATCTGAGCCAACTCTTGATTCCAGCCCTCTTGCTAAAAAGCTTTTTAGTTCATCAGTAGTTGCTTCTCTTCGTGATCTTACATGCATTTGGAAGGCGATTTTCTGGCAACACTTCTCTAGAAAAGACTTTTCGTTTGTCGCTCTTTTTATTCCTTTGCTTTGGTCATATAGTCCGCAAAGAAGTTCAATTTTTCGCCGGTAGACGTCTGGTTCATTTTCTGGGACTGGAATTCCATTTTCGTGAAGTGTGCATATAATTGTTGCCAGAAGTGGATTTCGTGCTACTTCGAAAAGTTCATTGTTTTCTATGCATGACCACAATTCATTGCATTGACTTTCATCGGAGAGCCAACCAAATATAAATTTCTTTAATTGGTCCCTGTTGAATGGAAGTAGTGTAATTCCAAGGAACTCTATCTCGTTTATATAGCTAACGCAGTTTCGTGAGGAAGTAATTACTTGGGCTTGTGGTATGTGTTTTGGAAGTTCGGACAGAGCAGGGATTATCCAGTCTGAGTTATTTGCTGATTCGTCCAATGCATCGATTATTATTGTTACTTTCGTTTTTTTGGAAAGCGTTTCAACTAATAAATTTCTGTTTTCTGGTGTGACATCAACGTCTCTATAGAGCAGGAACGAATTTATAAGAGAGTTGAAGTGGCTTTTTTCATCAATGACTTGCGCTTTAAGATCAATACCTGCTTTTCCCAGTTTGCTCGTAACTCGGTTGAGGGGGATAAATAAAACTTCCTCAGAAGAGCTTTTGTTCTTATATAGTTTTTCAGCATAAACGTACAGTGTAGTAGATTTTCCCGCTCCAGCGTCGCCGTACAGTGCTATGTTGCAACCCGAGTCAAAGATAGTGTGGGCTGATATGTCTAGCTCATTGGCAAATGACGTGTCTTTTCTTAGTGTGACTTTGAGAGAAGCACTTTTTAAATTTTTCGTCAAATGGTCGATGCATCGAAGAACTGTGTTGGTAGTGTCGAGAATTGTCCGAGCTTCAATATTTGTAAGTGTTCTTTTGTTTAGTTGTGTCAGTTGCAATGATAAATTTTTTATTTTTGAGTTTATATCGGACTCAACGGTTTTTTCGCAGATGTCCGTTTCATAATTAGGAATGGGTAATACAGAGGAATTTAAGGTTATGATGGTTAGGTTGGCTTTTTGTAAATCTTTTGCCAAGCTACCTATATTCAACAAAGACGATTTTACTCTTTTGTCTTTGATATCTTTTATAGGTAGTTCTCGAATTTGTACCTCTATCTCTAAAAAAGATTCGCTCCAGGATAACTCTTCGATGGTTTCGATTGCTTTCTTTAGGGGAGAAAGAAACCCAGTCGGTACAGATTCTTTGCTTACTTTTGATTTGGATGTCGTAATGACAGCCGCAATTAAGTTTTTTGCTATGGATATTTCGGATGTTATTAAGGATCTTAGGGTTTGAATATTTTCTTTGTTTTGAGTTAGTTGAGCTATTATTTCTTGGTTTTCTTTTTTGTTATATTCAGATAGTTTTTTATTGTAGTTGGATTCTATATTCTGAATGCTTCCCTGAATAAGATTTTGATCGATGCATTCTTTTATCCATTTGTTAGCTTTCTTTAGCTCTTGCCACTCAAGTTCGTCATATGAGCCCTGAAAGGATTTAGAGAAGTGGATATGGCTGGAAAAGACTTCTCGGCTTTCAGTTTGGCCAACAAAAAAATTTAAGTCTGAATAATAATTTGAGTAAGTTGTTTTGGATTCAATGTGTAGTGCTCTGTAGAGCTCAACATTTGAAATATCGTAGTTCTGTAGTTTAATCGCTTGCGACAGATTGTTGTGATCTGGTTCGTAGATATCTGGCCAATATTTGTCGAGGAGGCTGGTGAGCTTCGTTTGGTCGAATATTCCAATGTTATGAAGTTTTATTTTTTCAAACTGCTCACTTAAATGTCTAGTGTCAACAGTAAATGGCGTGATCAAAAGAATTTTCGATGGCGATCTTTCGACTCCATCAGCGCAGGGGATTTTCTTTGAATAGCACAAGCTTAGCTGATGAACGATTGTTCCGAATATTTGGCTACTTGTTGATGTCCTGCTAGGTTTAAACATTTTTGATTGAATGACTGTTACTTCAATGTCATCAAACTCATTTAACTTGTAGGCTATAATATCCTTGCCCAGTTCGTATGGGCCACCATTAAAGTCTACAAATTGATATCCGATTTTCCTGAGTAAAGGGATTATTATTGTTTTGCTAAAATCGTCTTCATGTAGTTTCTGTATATTTTTAAAAAACAGCTCCTTGTTATTCATAAATAAATGCGCCGTAGAAGGATGAATGCTTTTTTACAGTCGTTTGGCGATTCATTTTAGATTTTCCCTTCGTGCATATGGCCATTACGTACGTGTTTTTAGCCTTTGTGTCAGCGTAAACCCGAAGGCATTATTTTGCCAGTACTTAGAAGCTTTAAGTTTGGTTTTAGGAACCGACCTGCTTGCTGAATGGTAGAAAAGAAAATTTCAGTTTAAAAACATGTCTATCTGTTAAAGCAGTCAAAAACTGGTGCCATCCGATCCTGCTCTTGTCTAGAGATTTTCAGCGCTCCAGCCAATGTAGGCCATTGGCCGATGGCATCTTGAAAGTGCTTAATGATTTTATTCACCTGTGAGTCGGAAACTCGAAAAACGGCAGCAACTTCCCTCGCCAACTCCAAATCCAGCGCATTGTCAGAATCAGTGATGTTCAGCTTCAACCCATCCGCATGCGCTACCGGATTCATGTCATACGCTGCCGACAAGCGCCATCCTCGGCCAGGATCCAGAATAAAACCGTGGTTCCGCAAGTGATCATCGGTGTTCGAAACGAGGATGTTGAAGACGATTCGTGACCAGAGTTCACGGAGGTCGGTATTGGGTTCCGAGCCGTGTTCCATGATTACTTCCGCCAACTCTAGATAGCTGGCGCCGGTTGAGGCGTCGTCGCCGTCGACGCGGTTGGTCATGGTCATGGCTGATGCGAAGTGATGTCGGGCGCCGCGTTCGGTTCGGTCGAAACGCTTTACCAGGAAGCAGTGGTGATCGCTTGCGTAGCGTCGGGCCATGCCGGTGGCAACACGTAGACCACAGTTGACCGCCAAAGCGTTTACTACAAATTCCCAACCACCGACATCGTAGTCATCTCTCGTACTTGGGAATTTGGCGATCCACAGTTGGCCGAACTCGTCGACGACGCTGGCTTTCGGTCTGGCGCCGCCCAGTGAGCCGCCCGGTGCGATGAGCATTCTTAGCCATTCGCGGCCCTCGCTGGCTGTGTTATCCCTATCGTTTTCCAGGGCGAGACTTGCCTGCTCTAACGCGCGTAGCTCGACAAAGGGTGGAGCTGCAACGCCGTCGCGGTCGTCGAGGAAGTTGCCTTCGTCATTGAGTTTGTAGCGAAGGGCGCCGACACGGAACAGGTCGTGGACGCCAAGCAGGTAATCGGATTCAAACAACTTGCTGTTGCTGGGGAGCAAGCCGTCGCGAATGTCCCTTTCCAATCGGCGTTTCATCAGCAGTTGGCCCCAACGATCGGGGCTCGAGTCTGCAAAGACGCCAAAGCGGCTCTGATGTTCGCCGGGGAATTGGCGGCCTTCGAAGGGGCCGATGCGCGGGTCTAGAGTTATGGAACTCAACTCGGGATCGGCCAACGCCTTAGGGTCGTACTCAAATTCGAACACGTTGGTGTTGCGTGTTTTCCTTGCGTGTAGAAATCCGAGGCGTCTGGCGCCTTTCAAGGATTCCCAGTCTGCATAAACAGCAATCAGCGTCATTCTTCACCTGTTGGGGGGCCGGCCTTTTTCTTCGTGTTCAAAAGGCTGGAGAGTGAGTGTGTGTTGAATGGGAAGTCAGCCGGAATTTTCGTGGTAGTGGCGGCATCGATAACGTTTGAAGTCCCGGCGTGTTCGGATGTGCCCTTTTTTGCCGCACTGACTGCTCGTACTCGCTGGGTTTTTTTGGCTGCGGATCTTGTTGCAGGCATTAACTGCGCATCCTGCAATTGGCGACCCATTTCATCGGATGCAGCCAGTTTGTTCAGATCCTTTTCCAGCCCCAGCACTTGCATGACCGACAAGTAGGCCCCGATGGTGACGCCTGATCCACCTGACTCCAGATGGCGCAAGGTTGTCAGCGACATGCCTGATCTTTCGGCGACCTGCTTGGCCGTCAATTTGCGGCGTAGGCGAGCCAGCTTCAGTCGTTCACCAAGGTCGACCAACAGCCGAGCAGTGGAGGGCAAAAGCGGCGCTGTTTTCTTGGCCATGTGGCAGTATTCCTTCATTTTTAAACCTTAACTGCCAGAATAATAGCACTTAAGCTGAAGAACGCTGTTTGCCGCAAGATCCCTGAAAAAAAGAAGTTAAGTGGCATTATTCCATCTGTTTTTGGCTTGTATAGCTAGAATACTGCCACTTAAACGTGAGCGCTTCCTCGAGTCAGCCCGGTTTTTGCCGGTACTTTTCGAGAACCTCCATGCGTGAGGAAAGTGGCTTTTCAGCATCGGCAGGGGTGGTTTCAAAACCTTCAATACTTAGGCTAGCCAAGTAGTTTGACCGGCGAACCTTGTCGTAATGGGCCTGCTTTTGCTGAAACGTCAAAACGCTCGTGTCAGCATTTGAGTCTGAATCGCGATGATTTTTGCGTAAGATCTCGTCCATTTCGATAACGCTTTCCATCAGCTCATCAAAGAATTTGCTCATGGTTGCTCCCATGTTTAATTACCGTTTTTTGATCGCTCTCACAGAGTGCATAAGAGCGATACGATCACTCAATTTCAGACTGGAGCCTTCCAATTGAGCATCTGCTGCTGTGCGACTTGCAGCAGGTCACAGCCATCCTGCGTCAGCAGATAGAGGGCGTGGGTGATGTGGGGGATGTCTTCGACGTCGGCTTGTCTGAAGTTGAGGCAGTAGAGGGTGCGTAGCAGGTCGCTTGAAGCGCGCAGGCGCTGAACGGCGCATTCGAGGATGTCTTGCGGGTTGGCCGTTGTGTCGATGATCAGGGGCTTGGTGTCGGTGAGGTTTGATTCGAGTGGGCGGTAGCGATCAGGGGTAAGCGGATTCCATGCTTTCATTGTTCTTCTCTCTATAGGCGTTCCAATAGCCGCCGCCATCATGACCAAACGATGGGAGGCGACTGTGTTCGGGTTGGTCAACCAGAGAGAGAGAACTCCGTGTACGCCGAAGCGTCCCAAACACAGCCGCCATAAAGCATGCCGCACAATAGATGGCGGCAAGCATACAAGGGCATGCGTAGTTTCTCTCTCTCAATTTCAGGTGACCAAACCCGAGTCGCTGATTTGGCAGCGACAGCCACGACTATAGATTTGACTTACCAAGCCGCGATAGGCGGCAACGGAGTCTAGGTTTGTAGGAACTGGACGAATAGCGGATAGGCTATTGCTGTAGGTTTTTTCGTCCGCTCACACCCCCAGCGCCATCAACCAATAATCCGATACTCCGCAACGTTTAACAGGCTCGTCGTCAGCCCCGTTGCCGGCGCGTAGATCGAACCCTTCACTGCCGAGAACGGCACCCCTTTGCTACCCAGCGAAACATAGCGCTCACCTTTATCCAGTTCGGTGAAGTAGGTGTAGGAAATGCTGTGCATCCGCTTGTAGCGCGCTTCGTCGGCGACGATGGCGCCCGTCAGGCGCAGCAGATCTGTTTCGCTCAGGTTCAGGGTTTTGTTCAGTTGTACGCCCCAGCGCTTGAGGCAGGTTTCGGCGAGGTGGCGGACGATGCGGCCAGGTTCGACCAGCGCTTTCAGGTCGCCGCTGTTGGTGGGTACACCACCGTCAGCTGTGGCGTTGCCGGCCATGGTCGCGTGGCGGCCGGCCATCGGGTAGACGCAGGTTTTAGTGCCGGTGGCGGTTTGCGGAATGACACAACTGAAACCTTTGGAGCGTTCATCGCGGGCATAGAAGGCGACATATTCTTTGACGTTGGCGCCAAGTTTGACGCGCGCATCCTGGAAGTTGCCGATTCCTGGTACCGGATCAAGGGCAAATATATTCACCGGGATATTATTCAGTTCGTGATCATTGAGCATCGCATTGGCCAGCATATGGCAACTTACACCCCCTCGGCTCCAGCCCACCAGATTGACCTGAGTGGGAATAACGCCATCCTTGCGAAATGTCTTGATGATCTGCTCCTGTAACTTCTGTTGGGTCACGCTGCGATCACCGTAGTTATATTTGCGCCAGAACCACGAACCCTCGACTTTTACGTCTTCAATAGGAATGCCAGCGGCTTTGAGGCGGTTGTATTCAGTCTCGGTCAGTTGCTCGCGCTGCCAGTCGCATTTGCCCTTGATAATATTGAGGGCATGCTGCACGTTTTCCTCCCAGCCTTTGCCGAACAGCGTGCCCGTAAGGCCGTACTCCTTGGTTTTGGTGAACAGATCGTCAGCTTGCAGGTTGCCGCTGCCGGGTCCGTCGACGACGATCCATTCGGCGAACTCGCGGCCGGTGTGGTTGGCAGCCAGCGTGGAAACCAATTCACCGTCCCAGAAGTTTTCATGGGCGGTATCGAACTTGTTGGAACCCGTACCGCAAAAAAATATAGTTAGAACTGTCATGCTGTTGCTCTCGTTTAGTTGTAAGAGCGAACAAGTTAGTGTGGGCTGCATGTATAAATAAAGCGTGTTGGTGTTTCCGTATTTGTAGCGGGATTAGTTGTATGTTGTTTGGGGCGATTTTTGTTTGGCAACTTCAAGCAAGTCACAGCCATCCTGAACCAGCAAATAAAGCGCGTTAACGATGTTGGGAATATCTTTCACATCAGCCTGTTTGAAACATAGGCAATAGAGTGTCTCCAGCAAGTCCCCGGCCGCGCGAAGGCGCTGATCGGCGGCATTGATCAGGTCAGTCTGGCTGGAGTGGCTGTCGATAAGCAGTACCGGGTTTTCGCTGTAGCAAGTCTTGAGGGGGCGGTAGCGGTTGATCATGGTCAGGCGTGTCCTGTTCGAAGGCGCTGGAGCGGGCCGGTGCAGTGTTTGCAGCCGCGCCGGCCACTATAGAAGGGCGTTTCTCTGTGGGACAAGACAGCCGCAATGGACAGTATTCGTAGGGGTTTTTCCGTGTTTTGAGGAAATGCCCTACGTGTTTTCGCAGCTTTTTCAGGCCAAAACCCTTAGGCGTAATAATTCCTACATGTTTGTCAGGCGATTCGCGGTAAACCGCTGTATCGTGCGCGCCAGAATCTGTAGGGCGTTTCCAAACGTCTGACACGCGCTTAAAGGGAATTAGGTATGCACTGGCTACGAATGGCCGCGATTTTATTGCTCGGGCTGAGCACTTGCCGTTGGACCATGGCCTCTGACATTGGCAATGCATGGGTGCTGGACCGTCTCGATCGCACCGATTGGCCGGAGGCAATCATCAGCCAAGCGAGCATGGACACGGCGTCGCGCGGGGAGGTGTTGATGTTCGCCAAAGCCCTGTTGGCCAGTGAAGCACTGGATGAAGAAGGGCTTGAGCAGCGACTCGGTGTGCCCCACGTGCAACTGAAGTCGATTCGCCGCGTGCGTGACGGCCTCTGGGAGGGGTTGTTGAGCACCTATCGCAACGCCAGCCAGAACTGTGATGAACAACCGTTCTGCCCGCGCGTGCGCAGCGTCGCTGACCTGCGGCAGTTGGCGGCGGCATTCACTGGCGACATCAGTCCGGCCCATGCGCTGTGGGCGAGCAAAAGCCAAAACGTCCATGAGCAGATGCTGAATGAGCAGTTGCGGGTGGCGGTGTTGCACCCCTGAACCTCCGGTGTTGTGTTGTTCTGACCGGCCTCTTCGCGAGCAGGCTCGCTCCCACAGGGACCGTGGCAATCAAGTAATCGCTGTATCATTCCGAATCGATTTGGCCCCGACCTTTTCTCGACTCGCTGCGATCGCCCGCTAGGCTGTTGGCATGGCAGCAGTCAATGGAGTGACAGCGAATGCACAACACCCTGGAACAGGTTTTTGGTTTTCCACAGTTTCGACCCGGGCAAGAGGCCGCGATCAGCGCGGTGCTGGCCGGGCGCTCGGCGGCGGCGATTTTTCCCACCGGTTCCGGCAAGTCGATTTGCTATCAATTGCCGGCGCTGATGCTGCCGCACCTGACATTGGTGGTCTCGCCGTTACTGGCGCTGATGCAGGATCAGTTGGCGTTTTTGCAGCGACACGGTATTTCCGCTGGCAGCATTGATTCAGCGCAGAGCCGCGATGACGCCAATGACGTGATGGCCCGCGCCCGCTCAGGTGAACTGAAGATTCTGATGATCTCGGTGGAGCGCTTGAAGAACGAGCGCTTCCGCAACTTTTTGCAGCAAGTGCCGATCTCGTTGCTGGTGGTCGACGAGGCGCATTGCATCTCGGAATGGGGCCACAACTTCCGTCCTGACTATCTAAAACTGCCGGACTACCAACGCCAGTTCAACATCCCGCAAACCTTGCTACTGACGGCCACGGCAACGCCGAAAGTCATCGCCGACATGCAGGCCAAATTCGCTATCGCCGACGCTGACGTGGTGACTACCGGCTTCTATCGGCCCAACCTCAATCTGTTGGTCGAACCGGTGCGCGGCCAGGACAAGCGGCGGCGTCTGGTGGAGTGGATGGCCGAGCGGCCAGGGCAGCCAAGCATCGTCTATGTGACCTTGCAGAAAACCGCCGAACACATCGCCGAACACCTTGAGCGTAACGGCATTCAGGCCGAGGCGTATCACGCAGGTCTGGCCCACGACAAACGCGAGGCGATCCAGAAGCGCTTCATGGCTGGGCAGTCCAATTGCATCGTCGCGACGATCGCTTTCGGTATGGGCATCGACAAGAGTGATATCCGCAACGTCGTGCACTTTGATCTGCCCAAATCCATCGAAAACTACAGTCAGGAAATTGGCCGCGCCGGGCGCGACGGGCAGCCATCCGACTGTTTGGTATTGGCCAATCGCGACAGCCTCAATGTGCTGGAAAACTTCGTATACGGCGATACGCCGGAGCGTGACGGCATCCGCTATGTGCTCGACGAACTGAAGGCATCGGCACCAGAAGGGCAGTGGGAGTTTCTGCTCGGGCCGCTGGCGGATCAGAGCAACATTCGCGCACTGCCGCTGAAGACCTTGCTGGTGCAACTGGAACTGCGCGGTTTGATCGCACCGCGCTACGCCTACTACGCCGAATACCGTTTCAAATACCTGCTGGAACCCGAAGTGCTGCTTGAACGTTTTGAGGGTGAGCGCAGGGATTTCGTCGCTGCAATCATTCAGACCTCGACCCGCGCGCGCACCTGGGCCACAGTGAATTTCGAGTCGATGTATTCGCAATATTCCGCCGAGCGCAATCGGGTAGTGAAGGCGCTGGATTACTTCCAGGAAAAGGGTTGGGTCGAGCTGGAAAGCAAGCAAATGACCGAGGTCTACAGCCTGCTGAACAGCGACTTCGACAGCGATGTCCTGAGTGCCGAGCTGCATGAATATTTCACCCGACATGAGCAGGCCGAAGTGGCGCGCATCCACGCGATGCTTGAGGTATTCGCCACCGAACGCTGCTTGGGTTATCGCCTGGCCGAGTATTTCGGTGATCACAATGCGCCCGAGCAGTGTGGGCATTGTTCGGTGTGCCACGGGCAGGTTGCGCGGCTGCCGGCACCACCGGAGTTGCCAGCGCTTGTGGATAAAAACTTCGCGGCGCTGTGCGGCGATTTTATCCACAGGCATGAGCAGCACACCGGGTTGATTCCAACGGCGGAACGGCTGACGCGATTTTTGTGCGGGATCAGCGTGCCGTTGTTTACCAGGCTCAAGGCGCGAACGATTACCGGGTTTGCGGGGCTGGAGGAGTATCCCTATGCGGAAGTCCGCAGTTGGGCGCAAGAGCACCTCTGATCCTTGTAGGAGCTGCCGAAGGCTGCGATCTTTTGATGTTGATTTGTTCAAGATCAAAAGATCGCAGCCTTCGGCAGCTCCTACATTAAGTGTCATCAAGTCTGGGGCTCTATCCATCCGCTGAATGTCGATCATCACGGTAATAAACTTCAAAATCCGTTATTGGCTGACTATGGTGAGACCAGTCTTTGGATCGCCAACAAGAGAACAACATGAGCCAGACATCCTTCGATATTCAGCAGGCCGCGGTGATTGGCGCGGGCACCATGGGCCGCGGCATTGTCATGTGCCTGGCCAATGCCGGCGTGACCGTGCAATGGGTGGATAACAATCCACAGATGCTTGAACAGGCCCTCGCCACTGTGGCCGAGACTTATGCACACAACGTGCGTCAGGGGCGGATTGATCAGGCCGAGGCGGATGCGCGTATCGCACGGGTGAGTACGGCGGCGGATTATGCGGCGATTCGCAATGTCGACCTGGTGATCGAGGCGGTGTACGAAAATCTTGAGCTGAAGCAGAAGATCTTTCGTGAGCTGGATGGTTTGCTCAAGCCTGAAGCCTTGTTGGCGAGCAATACCTCGGCGCTGGACATCGATGCGATTGCTGCGGCGACGAGGCGTCCGGAGCAAGTGCTGGGCCTGCATTTCTTCAGCCCGGCGCACATCATGAAACTGCTGGAAATCGTTCGCGGTGCGCAAACCTCTGCGGCGGTGCTGGAGGCTGCACTGGCGCTGGGCAAACGCATGGGCAAGGTCAGTGTGGTGTCGGGGAACTGCCACGGTTTTATCGGCAATCGCATGCTGCATCCGTATGTGCTGGAGGCGCGCAAGATGTTGCTTGAGGGCGCTTATCCACAGCAGGTCGACGCGGCGCTGCAAGGTTTCGGTTTTGCCATGGGGCCGTTTCGCATGTACGACGTGGTTGGCATCGATCTGGAGTGGCGTGCCCGCGAGTTGGCCGGCAAGGGCCAGGATGCGCCAGAGGTTCAGGTGGATAACCGCTTGTGCGAGCTGGGCCGGTTTGGACAGAAGTCTGGCAACGGTTACTACCATTACGAGCCGGGCAGTCGTCAGGCCGAGCACGATCCTGAGGTCGATGCGCTGGTATTGCAGGTCAGCGAAGGGCTGGGCTTCCAGCGCCGCGAGATCGGTCCGGAGGAGATTCTGGAGCGCTGCCTGCTGGCTCTGGTCAACGAAGGCGCGAAGGTTTTGCAGGAGGGCATTGCCGCGTCAGCGCACGACATTGATCTGGTGTACCTGAACGGCTACGGGTTCCCGGCGGACAAGGGCGGGCCGATGGCCTGGGCGGATCAGCAAGGACTGGCCGATATTCATCAGCGCTTGCTGGCGCTGGAGACGCGTCAGGGCGATCAGTGGAAACCGGCGCGGTTGATTGGTGAGTTGGCGGCGCAGGGTAGGCGGTTTGCTCAGGATTAGTGTTGAAGTCAAAATCTTACCCCCTCACCCCAGCCCTCTTCCCCAAGGGGGCGAGGGGGAAAGGGAGCCGATCTCTGTGCCTTTCGCGTTCGGCTCGGCAATTCAGGTCGGTGTATTTCGAGAGAACACCTCGGTCAGTCCCCTCTACCTCTGGGAGAGGGCTAGGGTGAGGGCAAGCAGCCTCACTGAAAAAACAGGAGAATCAGCCCAACCATGTCCACCCCTCAACGCACCGACTACTCACACTTCCAGCCCATCACCACACGCTGGCACGACAACGATGCTTACGGTCACGTCAACAACGTCACCTACTACAGCTTCTTCGACACGGCGGTGAACACCTACCTGATTCAAGTCGGTGGTCTGGATATTCATGATGGCGAGGTGGTGGGATTTGTGGTCAGTTCGGCGTGCGATTACTTCGCTTCAATTGCCTTTCCGGATCTGATCGAGATCGGTCTGCGGGTCGGCAAGCTGGGCAACAGTTCGGTGCAATACGAATTGGCGGTGTTCAAGGTGGGAGAGAGCGAGGCCTGCGCGGCCGGGCGCTTCGTTCACGTATTCGTCGATCGGACGAGTAACCAGCCAGTGCCGATTCCCGCCAAGCTGCGGCAGGCACTGGAATACCTTGTGGTTTAAAAAAAGCAAAAAAATCGCAGCCCTCGGGCTGCGATTTTTGTTCAAGCATCCGCCTTAACGATGGCGATAGTACTTGTGATGCTTGCGGTGGCCGTAGGCATGGCCGCGACCTGGATGGCCGTCGCGGTAGTAGCGACGATCATCATGGCGACGGTCATAGCGACGATCATCGTCATCGCTTTTGTTACCCATATAGTTACCCAGCGCGCCACCGGCGCCGCCACCTGCTGCGGAGCCGATCAGGCTGCCGGTGGTGCCGCCCATGCTGCGGCCGACCACGTTACCGCCGGCTGCGCCCAGCGCACCACCGATGGCGGCTTCGCCACGGCTGCGTTTGTCGGCGCCGACCGCGCTACCACCCGCGCCGCCCAGGGCTGCGCCAATGGTGGAACCTGTATTGCCGCCTAAGGACTGACCGACGACCGAGCCAAGAACCCCGCCCAATGCGCCGCCCACACCTGCTTCGGTGGTGCCGCCTGCAGAAGCAAAACCACTGACCAGGCCAAGGGACAACAAGAGAATCGAGGAGAACTTCATAGATGAGCCTCAAAGGGATGACGGCGCCGATCCTGAGGCTGTGTAACAAGGCTGACAATCGAAATCCGACGAATAACACGACTTGTATACAATTTTGCAAGTTGCTGTTTTTTCAGCGGAACTTAACTGATTTTCGCCGGTCTTTAGCTACTTCGGACAGGCCGCTTTTGTGAAAAAGCGGCCTTTTTTGTGGGCGTTTGAAAAGTGCTAGCCGGAAGAGGTTTATTGAATGTCCCACCGCTTTCGCGAGCAGGCTCGCTCCCACAGTTGATCGGGTTCATGCAAAAAAATCGCGATCCATGTGGGAGCGAGCTTGCTCGCGAATAGGCCGGTACTGACACCGCTTCAGGCGGATTTAGCCATGATCAACCCAGTCTCACTCGCCGCTTCCAACCGAATCGCAATGAACTTCGACGTCGGTGTATGGCTGCCATCCCCGGTGCTTTCCAGCGGCACCAGCGGGTTCACTTCCGGGTAATACGCCGCCGCTTGTCCGGCGGGAATATCAAACGCCAGCAGCGTAAAGCCTTTAACGCGACGCTCGCGGCCATCGTCCCATATCGAAACGATGTCGGCTTTCTGCCCCGGACGGAAGCCCAGACGAATGATGTCCGCTTCGTTGGCAAACAATACATCGCGCTGGCCTTTCACCCCGCGATAACGGTCGTCGAGGCCATAAATCGTGGTGTTGTACTGATCGTGAGAGCGCATCGATTGCAGGATCAGATCCGGCAGTTGCCCGGTGGCGCGGGTGCGTTCGTGCACCAGATCTTTCGGCAGCATGTTCGCGCGGAAATTGGCGCGGCCCGACGGCGTGTTCCACTTGCGCGCGCCAGCGCTGTTGCCGAGGTAGAAGCCGCCCGGGTTCTTGATCTTCTCGTTGAATTCTTTGAAGTTGGGAATGGTATCGGCGATCAGTTCGCGGATGCGTCCGTAATCGGCCACCAGCCAGTTCCAGTCCACCGGTTTGCTGCCCAGCGTGGCGGCGGCGATACCGGCGATGATCGACGGCTCCGAGCGCATCTGGTTCGACAGTGGCTGCAACTGACCGTTGGAGGCGTGAACCATGCTGAACGAGTCTTCCACGGTGACCGCTTGCGGGCCTTCGGTCTGGATATCAATGTCGGTCCGGCCGAGGCACGGCAGGATCAGCGCGTCTTTACCGTGAGCCAGGTGGCTACGGTTGAGTTTGGTGCTGATTTGTACGGTCAGGTCGCAATTGCTCAGAGCGGCAAACGTGCGCGGACTGTCCGGCGTGGCTTGGGCGAAGTTGCCACCCAGACCGATAAAGACTTTGGCGCGACCTTCAGCCATCGCGTGGATCGCTTCGACCACGTTGTGGCCGTTGTGGCGCGGCACTTTGAACTGGAAGCGTCGTTCCAGCGAATCGAGAAACGCCACCGGCGGACGCTCGTTGATGCCCATGGTGCGGTCGCCCTGCACGTTACTGTGGCCGCGCACCGGGCACAGGCCTGCGCCGGGTTTGCCGATGTTGCCGCGCAGCAACATCAGGTTGGCGATTTCCTGAATCGTCGGCACCGAGTGGCGATGCTGGGTGATGCCCATCGCCCAGCACATGATCACGTTCTTGCCCTTGGCGTACATGCGCGCAGCTTGCTCGATTTCTACGAGGGTCAGGCCGGATTGCTCGACGATCTGTTCCCATGGCGTGTCATCGACCACGCCCAGGTACTCGAGCACGTTGGCGCTGTGGGCATTGAGGAAGTCGTGATCGAACACCGCAGGCTCGCCAGCCTTCTGTGCATCGCGCTCCCACTGCAGGAGGAACTTGGCCATGCCGCGCAGCAGCGCCATGTCGCCACCGAGTGCCGGGCGGAAATACGCGGTGTTGGTCGGCTTGTCACCGTTGGTGAGCATTTCGATCGGGTGTTGCGGATGCTGGAAGCGTTCCAGACCCCGCTCTTTCAGCGGGTTGATGCACACCACTTGCGCGCCGCGTTTCACCGCTTCACGCAGTGGTTCGAGCATGCGCGGGTGGTTAGTGCCCGGGTTCTGGCCCCAGACGAAAATCGCATCGGCGTGTTCGAAATCGTCGAAGGTCACGGTGCCTTTGCCGACGCCGACACTTTGCGCCAACGCCACACCGCTGGCTTCGTGGCACATGTTCGAGCAGTCAGGAAAGTTGTTGGTGCCGTAAGCGCGCACGAACAGTTGATACAGGTACGCCGCCTCGTTGCTGGCACGACCCGAGGTGTAGAACTCGGCCAGATCCGGGCTCGGCAGGCTTTGCAGGTGTTTGGCGATCAGCGTGTAGGCGTCATCCCAACTGATCGGTTTGTAACGATCGGTTTCGGCGTCATAAACCATTGGCTCGGTCAGACGGCCCTGGTACTCGAGCCAGTAGTCGCTCTGCTCCAGCAGAGAGGTCACGCTGTGTTTGGCGAAGAACCTGGCATCCACGCGACGCTTGGTCGCTTCCCAGTTCACCGCTTTCGCGCCGTTCTCGCAGAACTTGACCATGCCGCTTTCCGGCGAATCGCCCCACGCGCAACCCGGGCAGTCGAAACCGCCGTTCTGGTTGGTCTTGAGCATCATGCGCAGGTTCTTCAGGGCGTTGTCGCTGGTCAACCAGGCCTGGGCCACACTGATCAGCGCACCCCAGCCGCCGGCGGCACCTTTGTAAGGCTTGTAGCGCGGGACAGGTTTCTGGTCGGCTTGATGATGTTGGCTCACGCTTGATTCTCCATCGCGGGGCTGTACACCCGCGGCGCACTTTTCTGCGGCAGGTGGATGAGATTGAGGTTGTGTCGACGGGCCCATTGCACGGCAAGGCCCGTGGGCGCGGACAGGCTGACCAGAGTCTGGATGCCGGCGCGCAAGACTTTCTGGATCAATTCGAGGCTGCAACGGCTGGTGACAATCGCCAGTCCGCCTTCAGTGGAAATCTTCTGGCGGATCAGCCCGCCGATCAGTTTGTCGAGGGCGTTATGTCTGCCGATGTCTTCGCGCCCAAACAGCAATTCGCCGCTGGCGTTCATGAACACCGCCGCATGCACCGCGCCGCAATGCTGACCCAAAGGCTGAAACGCGCCGATACGCTGACGTAAACCGTCCAGCCATTCGATCGGTGGCAGCGGCGCGCCGGGCAAGACCTTGAGATCAGGCAGTGCCTGCTCCACCGCTTCAACGCCACACAAGCCGCAACCGCTGGTGCCGGCCATTTGCCGACGTTGTTGCTTGAGATTCCAGAACGCGCGATTGGCGATGGTCACTTGCGCGTATTGCGCGGAGCCTGCACCGGTCAATTGCAGGTCGTAAATGTCGGTGGCGTCGATAATGATGCCGCTGCCGAGGCTGAAACCGACGATAAAGTCTTCCAGGTCGGTCGGCGTCACCAGCATCACCGCCTGACTGATGCCGTTGTAGGCAATCGCCAACGCGACTTCCTCGGCCAGCGCAGTGCTGGCCGATTCCTCGCGGGGTAGATCGCTGTAACTGTAGGTCTGGCTGGCAGCGGGCGCGGGCGTTTCAAGTGCAGGCGCCGCGCAGGCTGGGCGCTTGGCGTTCATGGCATCACCGACGGTTTGAACAACGTTAAGACTAGGCGCGGCAAGTTGTCGCGTCTAATCGCTAGTGTCGATCTATCGATAGATGCCGTTGATCAAGGCGCCGTTGGCGATTTCTGATACAGCGCAAAACACGCCTCGGCGAGCGCCGAGCGTGGCGCCCCGCGCCGCATGATCAAGCCCAGCGGGGCGAGGGTCTGAGCGTTTTCGATGGGCTGCAGGCGCAGGTGGTCGGTGAGTTTTTCCAGCCCTCCGTCAAGCGGCATGATCGCGCAGCAGAACCCGCCGTGTACGGCTTGTAACAATTGATGCACGGCGTCGGTTTGCAGCAACGGTTGCGGAGTCAGGCCACGGCTGTGGAAATTGTGGTCGATGGACTGACGAAAGTGCATGCCGCTGGTGAGCATGCCCAGCGGCAGTTCGATCAGCGACGCCCAACTCAAGGGTTCGTCGCCAAATGTAAACGAGCGCTGATCGTAGAGCAGGCCCATGCGCGTTTCACTGAAGGCCAGGGACTCGAAGCGCTCGTTATCCAGGCGCTCGAGATACGACACGCCGAGATCGATGCGATTGTTCGCCAATTGCTCAAGAATCTGCTCCGAACTCAGCGCCGACATCTCAAAACGCAAGTTCGGGTGGGCGCTGTGCAGGCGTTGCATCAACGGCAGTGGATCGAAACTCGACAGCGGCACCACGCCTAGGCGCAACGTGCCGATCAGGTTGCCGCGACATGCCGCCGCTTCCGCGTGCAAACCGTCATATGCCGCCATCACCGAACGTGCCCACGCCAGCACGCGCTCGCCCGGCGCGGTGAAACCTTCGAAGCGCTGGCCACGGTTGACCAGCGGCAGGTCGAGTTCTTCTTCAAGACTGCGCAGGCGCATCGACAGCGTTGGCTGAGTGATATGGCAACGCGCGGCGGCCTGGCCGAAGTGGCGGGTTTCGTCGAGGGCGATGAGGAATTTCAGTTGCTTGATGTCCATCTTCGCTCCGGGCGCTGGCAGGGGTGGGAGATTCTACCGCTTGCGCGGTGGCAGGGTCATTGGTCGGCTTGGAACCGGGTTTGTCTGAGGTGGTCTAGGCTTGGACGACTGACCCTTTATTCCATGGAGAGAACCACGATGAGTCTTTTAAGTTTTGTAAAAGAAGCCGGTGAGAAGCTGATCGATCTGCTGACCCCGGGCAACGCCAATGCCAGTGAGCAGTTGAAGGAACACATCAGCAAGGTCGGCTTGGGCAATCCGAATGTGCAGGCGACGGTGGATGGCGACAAAGTGACCGTCGCCGGCGAAGTTGCGAGTCAGGAAGAGAAAGAGAAGATTTTGCTGGCGGTAGGCAATATTGAAGGTGTCGGCAGCGTTGATGATCAGATCACGGTGACTGGTCCGGTGGTGGCGGCAGCAAAGTTTGTCGTGGTGAAAAAAGGCGACACCCTCAGCGCGATTTCCCTCGCTGTGTATGGCAACGCCAACCAGTACAACAAGATATTCGAGGCCAACAAGCCGCTGCTGTCGCATCCGGACAAGATCTATCCAGGGCAGACCCTGCGTATTCCTGAGTAACACAAACCCTCTGTAGGAGCTGCCGAAGGCTGCGATCTTTTGATCTTGTTTGTAAAAAATCAAAATCAAAAGATCGCAGCCTTCGGCAGCTCCTACAGAAGATTAGAGTCCGGCAATCAGATCCCGATAATCCTCAACCGCCGCAAACTCAGCCGTGTCCTTCGGACCCTTGCGGCTATCCGGCTCTTTCACCGCCAGCAAATGTGCCACGCCAAAATCCCGCGCACTGCGCAGTATCGGCAAGGTATCGTCGATAAACAGACTGCGCGCCGGATCAAAGCCGATGTCCGCCTGCAAGGCATCCCAGAACTGCGGGTTCTCCTTGGGATAACCATAATCGTGGGAGCTGATCAGCCGCTCGAAATACGGCGCCAGTTCGATCCGCTCCAGCTTCAACGACAGTGAGTCGCGGTGCGCGTTGGTGATCATGATCACCCGTTTTCCGGCGCGTTTGATTGCCTCCAGAAAGGTATCGGCATCCGGCCGCAAGGCAATCAGGTGCGCAGTTTCCAGCTTCAGTTCACGCACCGACAACTTCAGCTCGGCACTCCAGAAATCAAGGCAGTACCACTGCAACTGGCCGGCGTGGCGTTCGAACAGCGGCTGCAATTCCATCTCGGCCATGGCCCGGCTGACCCCGTGCAGTTCGGCGTAACGCTGGGGCAGGTGTTCCAGCCAGAAGTGATTGTCGAAGTGCAGATCCAGCAGCGTGCCGTCCATGTCCAGCAGAACGGTATCGATGTCGGACCACGGTAATGAAGGCATGGCAACGTCTCGAACGGTAGAAAGATATCCGACATAAACAATCGGGAAAGCCGCGTTATAGTAGCGCGTTCACGCCAAGGAGCTTTGCATGCGCCAGAAACCCACCGTACTTGCCCGCGAGATCGTCGCCACCAGTCGCCTGTTTTGTGTCGAAGAACTCAAACTGCGTTTTTCCAACGGTGTGGAACGCACTTATGAGCGTCTGGTCGGCAAAGGTGCGGGCTACGGCGCGGTGATGATCGTGGCGATGCTGGATGCCGAGCACGCGGTATTGGTGGAAGAGTATTGCGGCGGCACTGACGAATACGAATTGTCCTTGCCCAAAGGTCTGATCGAACCGGGCGAAGACGTATTGGCGGCAGCCGAGCGTGAACTCAAGGAAGAGGCCGGTTTTGGCGCGCGGCAACTGGAGCATCTGACCGAGCTGTCGTTGTCGCCCGGTTACATGAGCCAGAAGATCCAGGTCGTTCTGGCCACCGATTTGTACGAAGAGCGCCTGGAAGGCGACGAGCCCGAGCCGATGCGCGTCGACAAAGTGAACCTGCGCGAATTGTCGGCGCTGGCGCTCCATCCTCAATTCTCTGAAGGTCGCGCGTTGGCTGCACTGTATTTGGCCCGCGATCTGCTGACCGAGCGCGGGTTCTTTCCAGCATGAGTGAGATATCGATGAAGTTTCCCCACCCTTTGATGGCGCCGGTCGTTGAGCTGGCATTGCAGGCCGGCGAGGCGATTCTGCCGTTCTGGCGCGCCGGCGTTGAAGTCACGGCCAAGTCCGATGACTCGCCCGTGACGGCAGCGGATCTGGCCGCGCACCACTTGATCGTCGCCGGGCTGACGGCGCTGGATCCGAGCATTCCAGTGTTGTCGGAGGAAGACGCCAACATCCCTCAGAGCGTACGCGCTGGCTGGCAGCGCTGGTGGTTGGTGGATCCACTGGATGGCACCAAAGAGTTCATCAGCGGTAGCGAAGAGTTCACCGTGAACATTGCGCTGATCGAAAACGGTCGCGTGGTATTCGGCGTGGTATCGATGCCAACCAATGGTCGTTTCTACGTTGGCGGCGCCGGGCTTGGCGCATGGCGCTGCGACAAGGGCGGCACGCCGGTTGCGATTCAGGTGCGTGATGTGCCGGGGCCGGAAGAGGCGTTTACCGTGGTGGCCAGCCGTCGCCATTCGAGTCCCGAGCAGGAACGTCTGTTGGCCGGGCTGAGTGCCAGTCTGGGCGAGTTGCAATTGGCCAACATTGGCAGCTCGCTGAAATTCTGCCTGCTGGCTGAAGGCGCGGCGGATTGCTATCCGCGCCTGGCGCCGACTTCGCAGTGGGACACGGCGGCGGCGCAAGGTGTGCTGGAAGGCGCGGGTGGTGAAGTGCTGGATTTACGCGGGGAAGCGTTTTGTTATCCGGCGCGGGAATCGCTGTTGAACGAGTTCTTTTTGGCATTGCCGGCGAAGGCGGCGTGGCGGGCGAGGTTGTTGGAGTTGGCCCGGGGGTAAGTGGGCTGATCCGCAATCCCCCTCACCCCAGCCCTCTCCCCCAGGAGAGGGAGCCGATCCCGGGATATTTGAGAGTAGCGCCGACCTGGTCGAGTTTTGCTGAATCCATAATCGCTTCGATCTTTCAGGTCGATGTCCAACGCAAGACACCTCACCCTAACCCTCTCCCTTTGGGAGAGGGTATAGGGTGAGGGGCTTTTGATTGTCAGCGATGCAAAACGTACTGCCCGGTAAATGTCACAGCATCCTCATCACCTCCCGCATTGACGATCCGCGTATCAAGCGTCAACCGCGCCCGTCCATAACGCTGATACATCGCCAGAAACTTCTTCCACACCTTTGCATCCGGCGCCGGGCAAATCGCCACGGCATCGCCGGTCACTGGCAGTGGATAACTGATCTGCCCTTCTTGAATCACAATGTGCCCATCGGTGATGCCTTCTTCCTTCAGACGCAAATGCAACCAGCCCCACCCGGCCAGCACCGCGCCGCAGTAGAGGCTGCCACCGAACATCGTGCTCTTGTGATTGACGTTGGGATCGAGAGGCAGATGCAGGCTCAACTGCTGCTCGTGCCAGTCGAGCACCTTCAGCCCCATGTCCCGTGTCAGGGGTATGTCGTGATGCAGGACCGATTCCAGATAGTGACTGTCGGTGCTCATTCGTTTTCGTCCCCATGGCTGCTGTCGCCGAAGTTGAGGCCATGCTTGCGCAACTTGTCATGCAGGGTCTTGCGCGGAATGCCCAAGGCTTCGGCGAGGCTGCGCACCGAACTGTGGGAGCGCGCCAGTTCCGCGGCGATCAGCGACTTCTCGAAGTTTTCCACTTGCTCGCTCAGACCGCCATTGATGACTTCGACCGTGGTGCTGCCAGCGCTTTCAGCGTCACCGTTATCCAGCGCCAGTTCCAGGCCGAGAGCGAAACGTTCGGCGGCATTCTGCAGTTCGCGTACGTTGCCCGGCCAGGTGTGGCGCAGCAGCAAGGCGCGTTGCGCCGGTTGCAATTCGTGTGGCGGCAGGCCGTGGCGGGCGCTGGCTTCGTCGGCGTAATGCTGGAACAGCACCAGTGCATCCTCGCCGCGTTCGCGCAGCGGCGGAATACGCAGCGGTGCAACGTTGAGGCGGTAATACAAGTCGGCACGGAAGCGGCCTTGATCGGCGGCCTGACGCAGGTCTTCCTTGGTCGCGGCAATCACGCGGATGTCCAGTGGGATCAGTTGATTACCCCCCAGACGCTCGACCACGCGCTCTTGCAGCATGCGCAGCAACTTCACTTGCACATCCATGCTCATGCTCTCGATTTCATCGAGAAACAATGTGCCGCCGTTGGCAAATTCGAATTTGCCGATGCGGCGTTTTTGCGCGCCGGTAAACGCGCCGGGTTCATGGCCGAACAGTTCGCTTTCCACCACGGACTCGGCGAGTGCGCCGGCGTTGATCGCCACGAACGGGCCATTACGACGGCTGGACAAATCGTGCAGCGCACGGGCGACCACCTCTTTGCCGGCGCCGGTTTCGCCGAGGATCAGCACGTCCGCCTTGGTCGCGGCCAGCGCGCCGATCTGCTCACGCAGGCGCAGCATCGGCGTCGAATGGCCGACCAGCCGCGCGCTCAGTTCATTGCGGTCACTGAGGGCTAAGCGCAGGCTGCGGTTGTCCAGCACCAGTCGGCGCAGGGCGAGGGCGCGGCGCACGCTGTCGAGCAGCGCATCGCTGGCAAACGGTTTTTCGAGAAAATCGTAAGCGCCGGCACGCATGGCCTGCACCGCCAGCGGTACGTCGCCGTGGCCGGTGATCAGCAGCACTGGCAGTTCCGGATCCTGCGCGTGCAGTTCGGCCAGCAACTCGAGACCGTCCATGCCCGGCATGCGAATGTCACTGACCACCACGCCCGGCCAGTCACGCTCAAGTTGTGCGGCCAGTCCTTTGGCTTCGGACAGCGGCAGAATTTTCAGGCCGGCCAGATCCAGGGTCTGGCCGAGGGCCTGACGCAGGTGCGGATCGTCGTCGATCAACACCACCTGAATGCGATTGTCGATGGTCATGCACTTCGATCCTCGGACGGTTGCAGGCTGACCCCGGGCGCACCGGCGCGCAGCCGCAGGGTAATCAAGGCGCCACCTTGCTTGTGGTTGGCGAACGACAGTTCACCACCGAAGGCGCGCATCAGCGTTTCACAAATCGCCAGCCCCAGGCCCAGGCCCTGAGTGCGGGTCTTGGTGGTGTAAAAGGGCTCGCTGGCGCGGCCGAGGGCTTCCATGCAAAAGCCCGGGCCGTTGTCGCGAATGTACAGATTGACGCCCTCGGCGGTGGATTCGGCACTCAGCCACAGTTTGCGCGGCGGGCCTTTCTCGGTGAGCGCGTCGAGGGCATTGGCCAGCAGGTTGCCAAGCACCTGACGCAGGCGCGTTTCCCCGGCCTCGACCCACAGCGTGGCGGCGGGCAGATCGCGGATCAGTTCGACTTCCATGCTGCGCCGACGTTTGGCCAGCAGCGCCAGGGCATCGTCGAGCGCCGGTTGCAGGGCAACGCTTTCCGGTGCGTGGCGATCACGGCGGGCGAAAGCGCGCAGGTGGGCGATGATCGAGGCCATGCGGCCGGTCAGTTCGCTGATTAGTTTGAGGTTGCCGCGCGCATCGTCGATGCGTTGATGATCGAGCAGCACTTCGGCGTTTTCCGCGTAGCTGCGGATCGCTGCCAGCGGCTGATTGAGTTCGTGGCTGATGCTCGCCGACATGGTGCCCAGCGCTGACAGCTTGCCGGCCTGGACCAGGTCGTCCTGAGCACGCACCAGCTCCTGCTGGGCCTGTTCACGCTCCAGCACTTCCTCCTTCAAACGCCGGTTGAGGCCTTCGAGGTCGCTGGTGCGCTCGGCGACGCGGCCTTCCAGTTCACGACGTGCCTTGGCCTCGAAGGCGATGCGTTCCAGATAATGCCGGCGGCGTTGCATCATCAGACCGAGCAACAGCATCAGCACCAGCAGCGTGGCGCCGCCGATGGCAACCACGGTGCGCACCGGGCGGTCGATCAGCGTGCGCGGGGCGAGGATGCTCACGCTCCAGCCGGTTTCGGCGATGTCGTGGGTCTGGGTCAGCCATGCGCTGGGGCTTAGGTTCAGCGGCCGCGGTGCGCGGGTCGGGTAAGGCTGGATAGCGGTGATCGCCGAGCGTTCGCTGTCACTCAAGTTACGGGTCGAGCGGAAGCGCCATTCCGGACGAGAGGTGAGAATCACCACGCCGTTGTGGTCGGTCACCAACAGTTGTTCCGGGGTTTTGCCCCACAGGCTTTCGGTGTGGTCGAGGTCGACCTTGATCACCAGCACGCCGATGATTTTTTCGCCATTGCGCACGGCGGCAGCGAAGAAGTAACCGCGTTTGGCTGATGTGGTGCCGAGGCCGAAAAAGCGTCCGAGGCGTCCGGCCATGGCTTCGCTGAAGTAGGGACGGAAGGAGAAATTGCGACCGACGAAACTGTCGTGCTTGTCCCAGTTCGACGCTGCCAGCGTCTGGCCGCTGGTGTCCATCAGGTACATGACTTCGGCGCCGGTCTGCGCAGCGATGTTCTTCAGCAGGCGATTGGCATTGCCTTGGGTGACGCCGTCGTCCGGTGCGCCGAGTACCGCGCGCAGGGCGGGCAGGTCGCCGAGGATCTGCGGCAACACTTCATAGCGGTGCAGGGTGCCCAGCAGGTTGGCGACGTAGAGGTCGAGGGTCTGGCGGTTCTGTCCGGCGAGTTCGCTGCGGTAATAGCGCTCGGCGAGATGTTCCAGCGGCCACAGCAGCGGCGCAAGACACAGGGCCAGCAGGGCAAGACTGCGCCAGCGAGGTCTGGGGGGAAGAGTTGGTTTCATGAGCCGATGCGCCTGTAGGGACAGGCGCATTATGCCTAGGCTCAGGCGAAGACGTCAGCGTCCTTGAGCAGAGCGGCGGCTTGATCCTTGGCGGACAGCTTCGGCGCTTCGTCCAGCTGCCAGTCGATGCCAAGAGCCGGGTCATCCCAGCGAATGCTGCGCTCGGACGATGGGTCGTAGTAATTGGTGGTCTTGTAGAGGAATTCGGCGAACTCGCTCAGCACCACGAAACCATGGGCGAAACCTTCCGGTACCCACAGTTGGCGATGATTGTCGGCCGAAAGACGTACCGCTACGGATTTGCCGAAGTGCGGCGAGCTGCGGCGAATATCCACGGCCACATCCAATACTTCGCCAACGGTCACGCGGACCAGTTTGCCCTGGGTGTTTTGCAGTTGGTAATGCAGGCCACGCAATACGCCTTTTTGCGAACGCGAGTGGTTGTCCTGAACGAACTGCGTGTCCAGACCGGTGGCGTCCTGGAACGCCTTGGCATTGAAGCTCTCGTAGAAAAAACCGCGCTCGTCACCAAACACCTTCGGTTCGATGATCAGGACACCGGGCAGGTCGGTGGTGATTACATTCATGGGGACTTCCATAGGCTGGTGTGAATGGCCGACATTCTTGCGCAAAGTGCCGGAGGGTGCGAGTGCCGGAAGACAAATAGCCCGGATGCCTTTGCGCGGTTGGGGGTTGCAGATCCTGCGCAGCAATGGCGATATAGGCGCCTAATAAAATTTCAGGGGTCGTTTCATGCCGCTCGCCACGTTGATTCATCGCGCCAGTTTGCCCAGCCCGCAGGTTTCTGCAGAGCAGGCCCGGCAATGGTTGGCGGAGCATTACGGACTCAGCGGCACGTTGCAGGCCCTTGGCAGCCAGCAGGATCTCAATTACCGCGTCGACAGCCCGCGCGGTCGGTTCGTGCTGAAAATCTGCCGTGGCGATTACGCTCTGGTCGAGCTGCAAGCCCAGCATGCCGGGCTCAAGTACCTGGCCGAGCACTCGGCGGTGACGGTGCCGCGGGTGATCGCGGCCAATAATGGCGAGGATCTGCTGTCACTGAAAGTCGGCGGCGAAGCTGTCCATGTGCGGCTGCTGGATTACATTGAGGGCCAGCCGCTCACGCATCTCGATCACCTGGGTCGTGATGTGGTGGCGGGGTTTGGCCGGCTCTGCGGTGAGATGGATCTGGCGCTGGCCGGGTTCGATCATCCGGGCCTTGAGCGCACGTTGCAGTGGGATGCCCGCCACGCCAGCGCACTGATCAGCCATCTGCTGCCAGTGATCAACGACGAGCAGCAGCGCACATTGATTGCCGATGCCGCCGAACAGGCTGAACGCCGCTTGCAGCCGTTGCAGGGCAAGCTGCCGGTGCAGGCGATCCACATGGACATCACCGATGACAACGCCGTCTGGGCGCGCGATGCCCAGCGGCACTGGCAGTTGCAGGGCGTGATCGACTTTGGCGATCTGGTGCGCACCTGGCGCATCACCGATCTGTCGGTGACCTGTGCGGCGTTGCTGCATCACGCCAGTGGCGATCCGTTTGTCATCCTGCCGGCGGTGCAGGCTTACCACGCGGTCAACCCGCTGCAACATGCAGAGTTGCAAGCGCTGTGGCCATTGATCGTCGCGCGCGCGGCGGTGCTGGTACTCAGTGGCGAGCAACAGGTCAGCATCGATCCTGCGAATACCTACAGCCGTGACAACCTCAGCCATGAGTGGGAAATCTTTCGTGTGGCCACTTCGGTGCCACAGGCACTGATGGAAGCGGCGATCCTCACTGCCGTCGGTCACGCATTGCCGGCAATCGACAGCGAAGGTTTTGCGCCCTTGCTGCCCGGTCTGGTCGGGCGTGAATTTGCGCTGATTGATCTCGGCGTGCTGAGTCCGCATTTCGAGGCGGGCAACTGGGAGCAGGCCGGCATCGATCAGCACTTGTTGGACGAAGCGGCGGCGGCCCATGGTTTGGCAGCAAGCCGTTATGGGCAGTACCGTTTGTCGCGCACTCGTCCCGACAGTGCCGTTGAACCGGACACCTTCCCGTTGCACGTGGAATTGCGCGTGCCCGATGGCACCGCCGTGGAGGCGCCGTTCGCTGGTGTCGTGCATCAGGCAGTAGACGGCGTGCTGCAACTGGATGGCCCGCAACTCAGCGTGCGCCTCTGGGGCGTGACACCTTCGCTGCACAGTGGCGCGGCGTTGGTCAAAGGCCAGGTGCTGGGCGCGGTGAGCGGCCCGTTACGGGTGCAGTTGTGCCGTGGCGCGCAACTCAATGCGCCGTTGTTCTGTACCCCGGCGCAAGCAGCGGCGTGGCAGGCACTGTGCCCGTCGCCGGCAGCATTGTTAGGGCTGGCCTGCGATGCCGAACCGGAGCTGGACGCGAAAACCCTGCTCGAACGCCGCGATGCCAGTTTCGCCCGCACACAGAAACACTACTACGTCGATCCGCCGCGCATCGAGCGCGGCTGGCGCAATCACCTGATCGACATGCAGGGCCGCTCCTATCTGGACATGCTCAACAACGTTGCGGTGCTCGGTCACGGCCACCCGCGCATGGCGGCGGTCGCGGCGCGGCAGTGGTCGCTGCTCAACACCAACTCGCGATTCAACTATGCGGCGGTGGCGGAGTTTTCCGAGCGCTTGCTGAAACTGGCACCCGAGGGCATGGATCGGGTGTTTCTGGTCAACAGCGGCAGCGAGGCCAATGACCTGGCGATTCGTCTGGCGTGGGCCTACAGCGGCGGCCGCGACATGATCAGCGTGCTTGAGGCCTATCACGGCTGGACGGTCGGCGCCGATGCGGTATCAACGTCAATTGCCGATAACCCGAAAGCCTTGGAAAGCCGCCCGGACTGGGTGCATCCGGTGCCTGCGCCAAACACTTATCGCGGTGAATTCCGCGGTCTTGATTCGGCGCCGGATTACGTGCGCAGCGTTGAGCATCACCTGGCAAAACTCGCCGAGCAGAAGCGCCAACTGGCCGGGTTCATCTGCGAGCCGGTTTATGGCAATGCCGGCGGCATCTCGCTGCCGCCGGGGTATCTGCAGCAGGTGTATGCGCTTGTACGCGCGCAGGGCGGCGTGTGTATCGCCGACGAAGTGCAGGTCGGTTACGGGCGCATGGGCCACTTCTTCTGGGGCTTTGAAGAGCAGGGCGTGGTGCCAGACATCATCTGTATGGCCAAGGGCATGGGCAACGGTCAGCCGCTGGGCGCGGTCATCACTCGGCGGGAAATTGCCGAGGCGCTGGAGGCCGAGGGCTATTTCTTCTCGTCGGCGGGCGGCAGTCCGGTGAGCTGCCAGATCGGCATGGCGGTGCTCGACGTGATGGAAGAAGAAAAGCTCTGGGAGAACGCGCAGGTGGTCGGTGGCCACTTCAAGGCGCGGCTTGAAGCGTTGATCGATAAACATCCGTTGGTGGGCGCGGTGCACGGTTCCGGGTTCTATCTGGGGCTGGAGCTGATCCGCAATCGCGAGACGCTGGAGCCGGCGACTGAGGAGACGACGTTGCTATGCGATCGCTTGCGTGAGCTGGGGATTTTCATGCAGCCGACTGGTGATGACCTGAACATTCTGAAGATCAAGCCGCCGATGGTGACATCGCGCCAGAGTGTGGATTTCTTTGTCGACATGCTCGATCGGGTGCTCACCGAGGGCCTTTGACACTCACCCCATGTAGGAGCTGCCGAAGGCTGCGATCTTTTGATCTTGTTTTTCAAGAGCAAAATCAAGAGATCGCAGCCTTCGGCAGCTCCTACAGCGTTTCGGGGTCAATTCGATTTGTATCGGTATTTTGTGCGTAAAATTAGACGGAATGCATTTATCTAGCTTCTAAAGCCGATATTTATCGGCTATAAAGTCGCCATTGCTCCGGTATGGCGATCTCATGTCCGGTGCGCGCGTTTTCTTTTCGGTCGAATTGTCGACCGTCAAAGCACTTGCCCGGAGATGATTCATGAGCCGTATCGTTACCGTCGCCGCCACTCAGATGGCCTGTTCCTGGGATCTGGAAGCCAACCTCGAAATCGCTGAAAGGCTGGTGCGTGAAGCCGCCGCCAAAGGTGCGCAGATCATCCTGATCCAGGAGCTGTTCGAGGCGCCGTACTTCTGCCAGAAGCCAAACCCGGACTACCTGCAACTGGCGACGACGGTGGAAGAAAACGTCGCGATCAAACATTTCCAGAAAATCGCCAAAGAACTGCAAGTGGTGCTGCCAATCAACTTCTACGAACTGGCCGGCCGTGCGCGCTTCAACAGCATCGCGATCATCGACGCCGACGGCAGCAACCTCGGGATTTATCGTAAAAGCCACATCCCGGACGGCCCGGGCTACCACGAGAAGTATTACTTCAACCCGGGCGACACCGGTTTCAAAGTGTGGAATACGCGTTACGCGAAAATCGGCGTGGGCATCTGCTGGGACCAATGGTTTCCGGAAGCCGCACGGAGCATGGCATTGCAAGGCGCGGAGATCCTGTTCTACCCGACCGCCATCGGCAGCGAGCCGCACGACAAGACCATTTCGTCGCGCGATCACTGGCAGCGCGTGCAACAGGGTCATGCCGGCGCCAACCTGATGCCGCTGATCGCCAGCAACCGCATCGGCAACGAAGAACAGGACGGCTACGACATCACGTTCTACGGCTCTTCGTTCATTGCCAACCAGTTCGGCGAAAAAGTGCAGGAGCTGAATAAAACTGAAGAAGGTATTCTTGTGCACACTTTCAACCTCGACGAGCTCGAACACATTCGCAGCGCGTGGGGTTCATTCCGTGACCGCCGTCCAAACCTGTACGGCGCGTTGAAAACCCTCGACGGTTCCCTGGAGTCCTGATCCCGATGACCACCTTGAAAAGTACCCCGCGCGCCGACGGCTTTCACATGCCGGCCGAGTGGGCGCCGCAGACGCAGACCTGGATGATCTGGCCCGAGCGCCCGGACAACTGGCGTCTGGGCGGCAAACCGGCGCAAGCCGCGCACGCTGCGGTGGCCAAAGCCATCGCACGTTTCGAACCGGTGACCGTGGCGGTGTCCGCCGGCCAGTACGAAAACGCCCGGGCACGCCTCGACGTACCGAATATCCGCGTGGTCGAGATGTCCAGCGATGACGCTTGGGTACGTGACAGCGGCCCGACCTTCGTCATCAACAACAACGGCGAAGTGCGCGGTGTGAACTGGGACTTCAACGCCTGGGGTGGTTTCGACGGTGGCCTGTATTCGCCGTGGAATCGTGATTCGCAGGTCGGCGGCAAGATCCTCGAGATCGAGCGCAGCCCGCGTTACCGCACCGAAGGTTTCGTGCTCGAAGGCGGGTCGATTCACGTCGACGGCGAAGGCACGTTGATCACCACCGAAGAATGCCTGCTCAACCGCAATCGCAACCCGCACCTGAGCCGGGAAGAGATTGAGGCGGTACTGAGCGCCAATCTGTCTGTGGATAAAATCATCTGGCTGCCGGACGGTTTGTTCAACGACGAAACCGACGGTCATGTGGATAACTTCTGCTGCTACGTGCGTCCGGGCGAAGTCCTGCTGGCATGGACCGACGATCCGCAGGATCCGAACTACCCGCGTTGCCAGGCCGCGATGAAAGTCCTGCAAAGCAGCACTGACGCCAAGGGGCGCCCGTTCACGGTGCACAAAATGCCGATTCCGGGGCCGCTCTATGCGACTGAAGAAGAGTGCGCCGGTGTCGATCCGGTGGACGGCACGCAGGAGCGCAATCCGTCTGTGCGCTTGGCCGGTTCCTACGTCAACTTCCTGATCGTCAACGGCGGCATCATCGCGCCGAGTTTTGACGATCCCATGGATGCGCCAGCGAAAGAGATTTTGCAGAAGCTGTTCCCGCAGCACGAAGTGGTGATGGTGCCGGGCCGCGAACTGTTACTGGGTGGCGGCAATATTCACTGCCTTACCCAGCAGCAACCCGCGCCGCACAAAGAGTGAGTTGAGTCGTAACACCTTGAGTTGATTAACAAATCAGCCGGGTAATGATTAGCTCGCTATGCATGTACACAAGCCCGCAGCCCGAAAGGACGGCGGGCTTGTTTGTATCCGCTTGTCGACAATTCAAAGACTTTGGCATAGCTCTTGTATTCATCATCCGTGCACTAGGGAGGGGGAGAACTTCAACAGTTCTGTCATAAACCTTGGATAACGTAGCCGCTCACGAACGGGGAGAGAGCGCTGAAATGAACGCCGAAGTGAACGTAGTCAGCGAGCGGACGTTGCATCCCATGGCCGTTAACGGCGAAGCGCTCCAGATTGTCGCGCACTGGTTGAAGTCCAATGGAACGCGTCAGATCAGGGAACCTGATCCGCGCCGGATGATGATCGAGCGTTACCCCGCTGACCTGTTCAGCGAGGCCGAACTGGAAGCGTTGTGGGCTGTGATGGAAGGATAAGAAGAACAACAGGGATTGGTGAAAGCGCTGCCGGGATGGCGGCGCTTTTTTATGCACGATTATTCTGTACACACCCATTCAATGTGGGAGCGAGCCTGCTCGCGAAGGCGGTGGATCAGGTTACGACGATGTCGACTGACCCGACGCTTTCGCGAGCAGGCTCGCTCCCACAGGGATTTGTGTGAAATCAGAAGCTGTAGGTGCCGGTCATTACGACGCTGCGCGGTGCACCTGGCTGGATCTGATACTGGCTGGTCGCCGACGCGTAGTACTCGCGATCAGTGATGTTGTTCAGTGCCGCGCGCAAATCCCAATCCTTGAAGCGGTAACCGACCAAGGCATCCCAGCGGCCGTAACCCGGCAACACGGTGGTGTTGGCGTTATCGGCATAGCGTTGGCCAACCAGGGTCAGACCGGTTTCGCCGTACCAGCCCATTTCCGGTTTCCAGGTCAGGAACAGACTGCCGTTGTGCTTGGCAACGTTGTTGATGCGTTTGCCTTCCAGGCCGTTGTTGTCCTTCTCGATCTTCGCATCCTGCAGACCGACGCCACCGCGCATGTACCAGTTGCCGACGAGATTGCCGGTGGCCGTCAATTCGATCCCGCGCGAGCGTTGCAAACCTGACATCACCGTCAGGGTCGGATCGTTTGGATCAGTGGTGCGGCGGTTATAGAGTTCCAGATCGTAGATCGCCAGCGTGGTGCTCAAGCGGTCATCGAACCAGTCGCTTTTCACGCCGATTTCTTTCTGCTTGGTCAACTCGGGACTGAGGTCGTTGGTGTTACCGGCCGCGCCCGGGGTGATGCCGATCAAACCACCGCCGACTGGCGAAAAGGTCTTGGACCACGAGGCGTAGAACGAATGGTTCTGCAACGGCGTCCAGACCAGGCCGACGCGCGGGCTGGTGCTGTGGCTGTCGCGGTCTTCGGAGATGTTGCGCAGCTTGTTGGTCGACTCGATATCGAAAGTGTCGTAACGCAGACCGGCGAGCACTTGCCATTGATCGTTCAAGCGCAGTTGATCTTGCATATATACCGCACGGCTTTCGACTTCGGTGTGGCTGCTGCTGGAAACCTGCATGGCTCCTGTGTGGCGCAGATCGCGGTTCGGGTTGTAGAGGTCGAGCGACGGCACGGGCTGCGCGCCCGGCGTTCTGCCGGTAGCGGCGTTGTACAGTGTCGGATCGCGGCGCTGGCTGCCGATCTCGATGCCGGTGAGCAGGCGATGTTCAAGGCCGAAGGTATCGAAACCGCCTTCAAGCTCAAGGTTGTTGTAGACGTTGCGGGTGGTCAGATCCTGCTGCCAGTGCTGGCGCGTGACCTTGTTGGTCGCCGGCGTGTAACCGGTGAGGTAGGTGTTGTCGAAATCACTGTCGAGTTTGAACACGCCGAGGGTCTGGCGCAGTTGCCAGTTGTCGTTGATTTCGTAGGTGAGTTTCGAGCGCAAGGACTGCGACTTGTCATCGATGAAGTCGTGATCGTTGCCGTAGGTCGTGTCACGACCGACATCGGCCGGGCGCCCGTTGACGCCGGGAATACCGCGATCCGGGGTGCGGTTGTAGCGGCTGTATTCGTACTGCACCAGCCAGTTCAGGTCCGGCGTCAGTTGCCAGCTCATCGACGGCGCGAACAATTGGCGATTGCCACTGACACCGTCGCGGAAGCTGTTTTCATCCATGTTGCCCATGTTCAGACGCAGGCTGATGTTTTCGCTCGGGTCGCTGCTGAGGTCAGCGTAAAGACTGCGCAAATCTTCACTGCCCGCCTGGGCTTCGATAGTCGAGCGACGGCCGAACTCGGGCATTTTGCTCACGCGGTTGACGATCCCGCCCTGACTGCCACGGCCGTAAAGCACAGCGGCTGGGCCTTTGAGCACTTCGACACGTTCGATGTTGTGCAAGTCGCGCTTGTACTGGCTGTCGTCGCGGATGCCGTCCAGATAGAAATCGTTGCTGGCATCGAAGCCGCGAATGCGCAGGCTGTCGAAGCGGGTGTCGGCGCTGCTGCTGACGTTGGGCATGCCACTCAAGGCGTCGCCGATGTCATTGGTGCCGTAGTTGGCAACGTTTGAGGTCTTGATCGAATCGATCGCCTGGGGCACATAACGCACGGGCGTCGAGGTCCGAGTCGCGGTGCTGCTCAGTTTCACGCGCGGGTCATCGGCTTGCGCTTCGGCGCTGATCGCGGTGGCGGGTAGCTCGGTCGCGGCGTAGGCAAAACCGCTGGATAGAAAAGCAGAAAGCCCAAGGGTGACGGGCGTAAGACGGAACGGGGCAGGCATTGAACAGCGCATCCGAAAGGGTGGAAGAACTCGATTGCGCGAATGGTAATGCTTTGCATTTACTTCCGTTAATTATTCCTTATAAGTTCCCTTGTGTGATTGTTTCAATTTGTGTCGGCTCCGACACAATCTGCCTGAATCGACAATTCGACCGATTCATGAAACAGACTGAAAGCCATTCCGGCGTTTTTCCGCAAAGGTGCGGCGACTAATCTGCCGCCATCGATTTTCCTGACTTTCTGCCGGAGCGTTCCCCATGATTCTTCATTACATCTACGACCCCTTGTGTGGCTGGTGCTATGGCGCCAAGCCGCTGGTAGACGCGGCGCAGGCAGTGCTGCCAGTGATCGCGCATGCCGGGGGAATGATGAGTGGCGCCAATCGCCAGCGCGTTTCGCCACAACTGCGCAATTACGTCATGCCCCACGACCGACGCATTGCCGAGTACACAGGCCAGCCTTTCGGCGAGGCCTATTTCGACGGTTTGCTGCGAGATCACTCAGCGGTGTTCGACTCAACGCCACCGATTGCTGCGGTCATGGCGGCTGAAGCCATCGACCGCGGCGGTTTGCGCCTGTTGGGCCGCTTGCAGACGGCGCACTATGTGGAAGGGCGACGCATTGCCGATTCCGCCGTGCTGCTGGAATTGGCGATGGAGATGGGTTATGCGCAGGACGATTTCCACATTGCGCTGGAGTCGGTTGACAGCGAGGGTCATATAAAAGCCAGTCGCCAGTTTCTGGCGCAATTGGGCGGCCAGGGATTTCCGACCATGGCAATGGAACAGAACGGCAGCTTCCAATTGGTCGACATCAGTCCATGGCTGGGCAAGCCGCAAGCATTTGCCAATTGGTTGAAACAGGCCATCGCTCTCGATGAGCCAGGCAACGCCTCTGCACTGTGTGCTGTCGATGGCTGCGTTTGATACACACTGGATTCACTGGCTGCAGGCATTTCCCAGCAAGGAGTCAGCGCAAAATTTACGTTTCTTAGACGATTTTTACCTATTTAAAGACGATTCTTGAAATTGACACATTGTTCAGGGCACGGCTACGATTCGGCCCAACGCCTGTGGCCAACCGCCATGACTCAAAATAAGGAGCAGGCCCGCCATCACGTTATCGTGGGCGGGCCTTTTTGTTTCGGGGTGAATAAAAGAGTGCAAAAGCGCCGTTTCCGCCGTTCGACACAGCGCGTTTCAACCCGTAATAAGGAAAACAAAATGTTGAACAAGCGAATCAGTCTGATCGCACTGGGGATGTTGAGCGCCACTTCGGCCATGGCTAACGACCAGGCCGAGTCCAAGGGTTTTCAAGAAGACAGCAGCCTCAAAGTGCTGCTGCGCAATGCCTACATCAATCGTGATTACAAAGACGGTAACAAAGACAAAGCCGAATGGGGCCAAGCGGCCATCGGTACGTTCTCGTCCGGCTTCACCCAAGGCACCGTCGGTGTCGGCGTTGACGCCTTTGGTCTTTACGCGCTGCGTCTGGACGGCGGCAAGGGCCGCAGCGGCGCCGGTGGTATCGACTTCTTCAAGCAAGAAAACAGCTACGTAAAAGACCACAACGGCAGCGCGGCCAACGACCTGGCCAAGGCCGGCGCGGCGGTGAAGTTTCGCTTCTCCAACACCGTGCTGACCTACGGTGACCAGATGCCGGCCCTGCCGGTGCTGAACTACGACAACTCCCGCCTGCTGCCGGAAAGTTACACCGGTACGTTGATCACTTCCAAAGAGATCAAAGGCCTGGAACTGAACGCCGGTCGTTTCACCGCCGAATCGCGCAAGAGCGATGAAGGCCGTGACAGCGGTGGTCTGAAGTCGATCAATGTGCTGGGCGGTAGCTACCAGTTCACTGAGCGCTTCAAGGGTGCGCTGTACGCTTCCGACGTTGAAGACGTATTGAAGAAACAATACGTGAACGCCAACTACGTGTTGCCGTTCAACAAGGATCAGTCGCTGACCCTGGACTTCAACGGCTATCGCACCAAGCTGGACAGCTCCTACGTTCGCGAAAACACCGTGCCGGGCAAAAGCATCGTCACCGGTCAGGACAACAAGATCTGGAGCCTGGCAGCCACCTTCGCCACCGGCCCGCACTCGTTCACCGTGGCGCACCAGCGTTCCACCGGCGACAGCAACCTGGGCTACGCCTACGGCGGCTACCAGAAAGATCAGCAGCGTGTCGGCGATGGCGGCAACACCATCTACCTGGCCAACTCCTACTGGTCGGACTTCAATGCTGAAGACGAACGCAGCTGGCAGCTGGGCTACGGCCTCGACTTCGGCGCATTCGGCGTACCGGGCCTGAGCTACAACTTCGCTTACGTGCGTGGCGATAACATCACCACCTCCACCAGCGAAGGCGGCGCCGAACGTGAAATCTTCAACCAGTTCAAGTACGTCGTGCAAAGCGGCCCGGCCAAAGACCTGAGCGTGAAACTGCGCAGCTCGATCCTGCGTGTTTCGCAGAAGTCCAGCGAGTACAACGTCAGCGGCAACGAGCTGCGTGTATTCGTGGACTACCCGATCAACATCTTCTGATGAACGATCAGGTGTAATGAAACTGAGAAAGCCCCGACTGGTTCGGGGTTTTTTTTCGACGGTTTTTTAGTGAAAACCGGAAAAACCCCGTGTTTTTGTCATGTAAAAGTTGTTTTTCAGTCGCTTCAAACCCCGTTTCAAACGACGCTTTAAATGCCTGAAATTCTTTCTCATGGACGCAAATTCTCCACCTAATAGATTAGGCCGCTCAACGCAGCGGAGAATTTGGTAATGATCGTTTTGAACAGAGAAGTGGGCGAATCGCTACGGCGCGACAAATATGTCAACGTCCAGGGTGGTGACTTCAATCTCTACGGTCATTTTGCCGACTTCGTCAGACTGACCAAAAGTTGGGAAAACATGGAGCCTGACAGTTACTACGGTCAGGCCGAAGCCGGCATGCGTTACCGTCGTTACAGCGACTTTGAGTACAACCCGAAAACCCGCGAGCTCAAGCAACTCGAGCATCGCGCCTACGTGCAGTCGAAAGAGAACAACGCCTATGTTGGCGGCCTGGTACGACACTTTCAGGACTTCTCCGATGAAGTGATCACTTCGCCGGTAATGCGCAGCCTGATCGACACCGATTTCGAGGTGTACAAAAGCGTACTGCCGGAAGAGCTGCACGATGAAATCTGGCAGTGCCAGATCCATCAGATCCGCATAGAGATCAAACCCGGCAAGCAACTTGAAATCACCCCTGAAGGTATTCACTGCGACGGCTATCCGTTCAGCGGTGTGCACTTCTGGGGCCGCAACAACGTCGAGGGCGCGGAGAGTCGTTTGTACGACATCCACGAGCATCAACTGGCGTCGACCACTTACCAGGAAATTCTCGACACCACTTACTTCCTTGATCGCGATATGCGCCACTACGTGACCCCGGCCCGCAACACGCACACCCATGCGATGGCGTACCGGCAGATTCTGGCGATCTCCTTCTCGCGGCCCGGGACCGCTTTCGACATTGTTCGCTAATCAGATCACCCCAATCGACGGCGTCGAGTGCTCGACGCCGGTGGTGCTGCGCCGCGCCACGGCCAAGGATGCGCAGCGCATGGAGCGTTTTTTCCGCCAGTTCGACGAAGTGTCGTTCTGCGAGTGGCAGGATGCCAAGTGCCTGCGCGGTGTGCTGATCCAGAAAACCACCACGGCCTATCTCGCCTTCGACGTCGAAGGCGAAATCGTCGGCGCGGTGCTCGGCGGCATGCTCGGCAGTCGCGGCACGATCAATCATCTGGCGGTCAGCCCGCGCTATCGCAGCCAGGGCGTCGGTCAACGCCTGGTTGAAGCGGCGTCGTCCGATATGAAACGGGTCGGCGTGTTGCGGATGTTTCTGTTCGTCGACGATGCTAACCTCGCGGGCAAGCGATTCTGGGCTGCCCAGGGTTTTTGCGAACCCCACGGCGAGCGGACATTTGAGAGGGATCTATGAATGAAACGTCCGGCAGTGCGCCGCTGATGGCGACTCATCAGCCGTCGCGCACCTTTGCCGAAGCCAGCCCGGTGGTCGCCGGCTACTTCACGGTGTCATTCGTGTTCGGGCTGATGGCCGTCAACGCAGGATTGCCGATGTGGCTGCCGGTGGCGATGTGCTTGTTCGTTTACGCCGGCGCTTCGCAATTTGCCGCGCTGGCGCTGATCTCCAGCGGCGCGTCGCTGACCACCATTGTGCTGACCACGTTCCTGATCAACGCGCGCCACATGCTGATGTCGGTGTACATGGCCAAGGCCCTGCGGGCGCTGGGGCTCAGCCGCATGGAGCGCTGGGCTTACGCCGGTGGCCTGACGGACGAATCCTTTGCGTTCCACAGCGTCAAACTCGGCACTGGCGCGCCGGTCAACGTGCGCTATCTGATCGGTTTCAACCTGTTCTGCCACACCTCGTGGGTGCTCGGCGGTTTGCTTGGCGCGGTCTGCGCGCAGTACGCGGCGCACCTGATCAAATATCAGCTCGACTATGCCCTGACCGCGATGATGCTCTACGTGCTGGTATCGCTCTGCAACACCCGTAACAAACTCATCGCCGCTGCAGCCGCTGTGCTGTGCATGGGCGCACTGAGCCTGGTCGGCAGTTCGCCGTTCAATGTGTTTATCGCCACGTTTGTGGGCTGCGGAGTGGGTGTATGCCTGACCAAACGTTCCTGATTCTGGTGGTCGCGCTGATGATGGCCGTGACTTTCCTGCCACGCGCGTTGCCACTGCAAGTCAACACCGAGCACTGGCCGCCGTTTGTTGCGCGGGCGCTGGAATACTTGCCAGTGGCGATCGTCGCTGCGATCAGCCTGACACCCTTGTTGATCAAGGATCAGCACATACAGCTCGATCGCCCGGAATTCTATGCCGCGATTCCGACGTTGTTATGTGCGTATTTCAGCAAAAACCTCTTTCTCAGTGTGGCGGCTGGGACGGCTGCGTACATTGCGCTCGGCTCGTTCATGTAGCGGCAAGTCGACGACATCGTTGAGTGCCTGGTTCGACAACTCCGGATTGTTCACCGCCAGACGCACTTCGAGAAAATCCTCGAACCCGGGGAAAATCGTCAGGCCGTTCTTCTGCGCGGCTTCACGCGAGACCATGCCGACCGCATCCATCTGCGTGATCAGCGACAGCGTCAACGTTTCACTGCACGAATAGACCATGCGCTGACCGTTCTCGTGATTGCCCAGCCCGGCGTCGAGAAAACGCAAAAAGCTGTGGGAATACGGACAATCTTCCGCAGGACGTACCTGAAACTTGTTGCCCAGCAACGTCAGTGGATCGTTTTCCTGCCCGCAATGGGCACCGACCACCTGCACCTGTACATCCGGCAGGACGATACTCGGCAAGCCCGGCCGTTGCGGGCCGATCAGCACCGCAAGGTCGAAGTCTTCATTCTTCAGCTTGCTGAGGTTTTCCATCGACTCGGCGTAGCTGAATTCCATCTGGTAATCGGGAAACACCTCGATCAGGCGTCCGATCATTCGCCGATTGAAGTCAGCCGACAACGTGTTGTTCAACGCCACCTTCAACGTTCGCTGGCCCGGCACCTTCAGCGCCTCGACCTTCTCTTCCATCTGTCGCGTGGCAATCAGCACTTTGTCCATGTAAGGAGTGAGCTCAGTGCCTTGCGGCGTCAGCGTCAGGCCTTTGTTGGACCGTCGAAACAAGCGGAAACCGAACTGCTCTTCGACCTTGTTCAACTGCGCGGCCAACGCCTGCACAGTCAGGCACGAATGCTCGGCTGCGGCCGACAACGAGCCGGTCTGCACGATGCGCATGAGGTTGCGTAAGGTTCTGCTATCCATGGGTAATGCCCTCTGAAGTGGGCTGGGTATTGTTGTTTACGAGACTGCCGGTCAGGCGCCATATGCTGGCTATATTCCTGTACCTGAGCATAGTTGTCGCGGGTTTAGTAGCGAATTGATGTCCTCGCCGATGGCTGGAGGCTGACACAGGATCGGGTTTTTTGGTGACGTGGGGGTGATGAAGGTCAAAAAAATGCTGACTTGGAATAACAATTCGTGGTTTTTTCCGGGATCTGAGCAAAGGGACGAATTGATTCATTTACGGATTAAAAGAAAACAAACATCCGTATCTGTACTAGGCTTGAAGGCATGTCATTCAGCAACGGAGGTGGTCGTGCCTACTTCATCCACTGCCCTCACCCCGCGTGAGCAACTCGACATTCCTGAAGCCGGGCGCGTTGCGTTGAAGTTCTTCTTCAACCTCATGGAGCGCTGGGGCTGCAACGCCGAGCAGCAGCGCACGCTGTTGGGGGGCGTCGGCAACACCACGTTCTACAAGTACAAACATCTGCCGCCGAATATCCGCCTGCCGCACGATACGCTGGAGCGCATCTCGTACCTGATGGGCATTCACAAAGCGTTGAGCATCATCTTCAGCAACAGCAGCGAGCGCGCCTACACGTGGGTCAGCAGCCCAAACACGGCTGCGCCATTCAATGGCCGAACGGCGCTGGATTACATGCTGGCGGGGAGGGTGGTCGACATTGCCGACGTGCGCCGTTACCTCGACGGGGTGCGCGGTTGAAAGTGCCTGATTTGGTGGATGTGCAATGGCCGAGAGCCTACCGGATCGTCAACAGCAGCTTCCCTCCGATTGCGTTGTTCGAAGACGTGCTCGATCCCGAAGACCTGGAAGTTGCCTACGCGCTGGAAGCGCTAACCAATGATCGGTTGATAGAGCAGGCCGGGGTTCTCGCCCGAGTGCGTCCCGAAGATCGACTCTCCGGCCCCGGCTCGACTCCGGTGATGGCTGCGTTCACCCACATCGGCAAACGCAGTCGTTTCTGCGATGGCACCTTCGGCGTTTACTACGCCGCCAGCAGCCAGGCCGCCGCCATCGCCGAAACCTGCTATCACCAGGAACGTTTCCTCGCAGCCACCAACGAAGCGGATCTTGAGTTGACCATGCGTACTTACGTCAATCGGGTGGTTAAACCGCTGCACGACGTTCGTCATGACTTCCCAGACTTACATCAACCCGATCCAGACGCCTATGGCCCGTCCCAAGCGTTTGCTCGACAACTGCGCGAGTCTGAATCCTGGGGCCTGCTCTACAACAGCGTTCGCCTGTCGGGACACGAATGTGTCGCCGCGTTTCGGCCTCCGGCGGTTTCGATTCCGAAGCAGGGCAAGCATCTGCGTTATGTGTGGAGTGCGAGCCAGCGCCGGATTTCGTTTGTGTTTGAGATCAGTCAGGTTTGAAACGCAAAAAGCCCTCGCATCAACGAGGGCTTCATGTGGGTGATTTACATCAACGGCTTGTTCGGCGGCGCATCCATCACTTTCACTACATCATCTATCAGTGCCTTGCTTAACTCCTGCAGATACTGGGAGGCATAAGCGTGAAGGTCAGGATCGCGAGAGACTGTGGAGTCAGCGGTCAGTAGCTTGGAGATGTGAAGCAAATGTGAGGCGTGCGAGAGAGCGGCTATTACTGGAACACCACGATTGGTGCGGAACAGCGCTTGATTGGCCTGGAAGGAAAAGTGCGTGAGGCCTGGGGTTTTCAGATCGAGGTAGTTGGTCATTTCGCTTCACCTGCCGTAAGGAAGTGTCGTGAGGTGACCGTTGCTGCAGTTCGGTGAATTGCTGATGGATCCATGGCATTCATTTGTGAACTCCCTGTATCAAATGAGAGCCGCCATTTTCGTTCTCAGGCGAAAGGGTGGCAGCTATGCGCAGGCTGAGAAACCGGAGATACAGGAACCCGGCAGACCCGGAGGTCTCCCACGCACAGCCGCCATTGCACGGTTATGCAGACGCAAAAAATGCGCCGGCAAACGTGAGTTGGGCGCTGGTGCGCCTGCATCTTACGCGGGTTCTCAGGCCCGGTCGCTGAATTGGCAGCGACGAGCTGAACGGTAGCTTTGCGAGAAGCGAATGAGCAACGGTGGCTAGTAGTGGCTTCTCGTTACAACAGATTTCACAAGGCTTCGCGCCATGCATTTCGTCGATCTGTCCCTATAAACGTTTATGGTTTGTTTGTACGGCGTAGCCGTATAGTCAGGTTCATGTATACAATCATCGAAACGGAAATGTTCAAGCGCTATGCAGACGCATATGGGTCGATGGTGAGCGCCATGAATTCATAAATTGGCTTGCTGCAAATCCTCTGGCTGGTGATGTCGTGCCTGGCAGTGGAGGTTTGCGCAAGGTGCGGTGGACTCGCAGCGGCATGGGTAAGCGAGGCGGTACACGTGTCATTTATTACAACACGCTTTCTGAAGGCTCGATTTGGTCGCTCATTGCCTACACCAAGGCAAAGCTCGACAACTTGCCCGTAGCCTTCCTTGAGCAACTGAAGGAGGAAATCAGCGATGGTCGATGAACTGGAGCAATTCCAGCAGGACTTGCTGGAATCTGTACGTCAGATGAAGGCCGGAAAGGCCGCGCGTGTAACGCAGGTGCCGCTCTCTGCGGCAGCGGAAGCACGTGCCAAAGTGGGCGTTTCTCAAAGTGCGTTTGCCAAGTTGATTGGGGTGAGTTTGCGGACTTTGCAGGATTGGGAGCAAGGTCGCAGGCAGCCGACTGGTGCGGCGCAAACTCTCCTGAGGGTTGCCAGTCAGCATCCTGAAGCGTTGCGGGATCTGCACCCTGCTTGATACCACTTAAACCTTTGGGCTGACTTCTGCTACATAAAACAACGAAGCCCCTGCATTTCTGCAGAGGCTTCGTTTTGTATGGCGTCGGCACTAAAATCGAAAAAAGAATTCAGGTTGCGACTCTCTCTATTAATTGAAAAACGTGGTCTGT
>NZ_JAUJWZ010000012.1:0-196083 GCF_031931925.1 Pseudomonas sp. rhizo66 | reverse complement strand
ATTTGAATTCAAAGTCGGATTCAGCGCGGTATCACAAGTCGGCGTAGATCCCGAGCATCCCCCATTCAGTTCCCTCTCCCTCTGGGAGAGGGCTAGGGTGAGGGGCTTTTGTGGGAAAAGTGGAAGGCGCGGACGGCGTACAAAAATACCGAAAAGTCCGACAGAAACGCTCATTGCGGCCGTTGAGCGCGGCTCTTATAGTCTCGGCTCGCAGAAAAATCTGCGACGATCTTGGCCGGTCAAATACAGCACCTGACCCCTATTTGGAGTGAACTCTATGACCGACCAAGTAATGCCCCGCTTCCTCCCCATCGACACCTACGACGTCGAATCCCCGGTGCTCTTCCTCAATACCCACTCAGAACTCAGCGACATGGCCGCCTGTGCGATGCACCGGTTTGTGGTTGTGCGCGATCTGGCCGACACCTTTGCCAGTCTCAACCTCAAGGGCATTTCCGATTGTGATCTGACGCGGGTGACCAGCGCGGTGCATCTGTTGATGCGCGAGGGCTGTGCGATTCTGAATGTGATTCAGGCGCGGGCGGTGCAGCGGGAAGAGGCTTACAAGACGCCGGTTTAGCGGTGTAGCGGCAGGCCTAATCGCTGGCAAGCCAGCTCCCACAGGGTTTGGTGTTGAACCATCAATTGATGTCGAACCGCAAAACCTGTGGGAGCCTGGCTTGCCAGCGATGGCGTCAGCCCGGCCAACCCATCACTCCTTGACGCTCATGTATTCCTTGGCCCAGAGAATGTATTCCTCCGGCTGGGTGTAGGTGTGCGTCAGTTCAGTCGCGCTCAGATCGGACGCCTGGGTAAAGATCTGTAGCTGCTCACGCAGGCTGTCATACGTCGCTTTGATCGCCGCAAAGTACGCACCATGGCCATCGATGGTCACACGTACACCGAGCTCGGCCAGACGCTTGTCGTCGCGCAACGCCGGGTTGCCGTAGGTCACCAGCATCAGCGGTACGGTCAGGTGTTCGGCGATTTGTTCTAGCTGATCGAAATCCTGAACCCCGACCATGCAAATACCGTCAGCGCCGGCCGCTTGATATTGGCGAGTGCGGCTGATGATTTCCTGATTCGGCAGGATGCCGGCATTGGTACGGGCGATGATCGCCATTTCCGTATCAACCCGGGCTTCCAGCGCCGCGCGGATCTTGCCGACGCCTTCGGCAACGGTGATCAGGTCGGTGGATTTGCGGCCGAATTGCGCCGGCAGCAAGGTGTCTTCGATGGTCAGGGCGGCGACGCCGGCGCGTTCCAGTTCGACGATGGTGCGCATCACGTTGAGGGCGTTGCCGTAGCCGTGGTCGGCGTCGGCGATCACCGGCAATTGGGCGACGCGGCCGATGCGGGTGGCCTGCTCGGCGAACTCGCTGAGGGTGATCAGGGCAAAGTCCGGGGCGCCGAGCACCTGCAAAGAGGCCACGGAACCGCCGAGGATGCCCACTTCAAAACCCAGGTCTGCGGCAATGCGCGCGGACATCGGATCGAACACCGATGCCGTGTGGTAGCAGGTGTCGGAAGCCAGCAGTTGACGGAAGTTACGGCGCAAATCTTGATGGGAAAGCCGGGTCATACAAGTTCCACCAATACAAAGGAATGGAAAGGCTTGAACAAAGGTGTCAACGCCGAAGAATGAAAAGGCTATCACGCGAATGGGTCAAGGATCATGACGAATTTGCAAGGGACAGGTTGCCGCGGGCCCTTTTGCTGAAAGGATTTACCTTTTTGCGGTGGTGACCGTCAGGCCGCCACCGCCTGTTGCTGTTGATTGGGCAACATCACCGCCCGCACCGAATTGCCCGGTTGCAGTTGCAGGCGCTTGGCGGTGAGGCGGTCGATCACCAGGCTGCTGCCGACCCGGCGGGCGCGGGCGACGGTGATGCGGCAGTTTTCCAGACGCCGGTTGTGAATCAGCCACAGCGGCGCTTGTTCGTCCTGGCTGCCGAGGATCAGGGTCAGCTCGACGCTTTCGCGCACGGTGCGGATCGAGCGCACCGGCGCTTCGATCACCGGGCCGCCGTCGAAGATGTCGATGTAGCCTTTGTGGGTGAAACCTTCGGCCTGCAGGATTTTCAGCGCCGGCTCGGTATTCGGATGTGCCTGGCCGATCGCCGCCTGGGCTTGTTCGGTGAGCATGCAGGTGTACAGCGGCTGGCGCGGCATCAGTTCGGCAATGAACGATTTGTTGCCCAGCCCGGACAAGTGATCGGCATGGCTGAAGTCCATTTGAAAGAAATGCCGGCCCAGGCTGTCCCAGAACGGCGAACAACCGTGTTCATCGGCACTGCCGCGCAGTTCGGCGATTATCTTTTCGCCGAACAGGTGCGGAAACTCGGCAACGAACAGCAAGCGCCCCAGCGACAGCAGGCGGCCATTGCTGCCGTGGCGCTGATCATGGCCGAGAAACAGCGAGCACAGCTCCGATTGGCCGGTCAGTTCGTTGTTGAGAAATAGCGTCGGAATCTGCCGCTGAATGCCCAGATCCGGCGCCGAACTTACCGTCAGCCCGACCCGATAGTTGTACCAGGGCTCGCGCAGGCCGACCGCCCCGGCCAGGGCGCTGACGCCGACTACGCGCATGTCGTCGTCTTCAAGCACAAACAGATAGTCCGCGTCGGCCCGTTCCACCTGTTCGGCGAACGCTCGTTGCGCCCAGCGAACCCGGTGGGACAGGCGATCTTCATTGGCCGGCAGGGTGGTGAACCCCGGGCCGGCCTGTTGCACCAGCGCCATCAAGGCTGGCAGGTCGCTGACTTTGACCGGGCGGACAATCATGCTGTAACTCCTTCTGCGCGCCTGTTCGGGCACTGTCGTTGGCTGCGGAACCGAATAGGTTTCACAGGGCAATCAGCCGGATCGGGCTGCCATCGGTCACGTTCAGCGCCGCACACATTGCAGGGGTGAGGGCCAGCGGTTGATCGGTCTGGTAATCGAGTTCGGCCATGATTGCCCGGAAGCCGTGCAGCGCGTCGTTGCTCAGCAGATAACGGCCACGGGCATCGATTTGTGGCCGTTGCTGCACCGTTGCCGTCTGGCTGCGGGCGATCGAACGAATGTTGGCGGTGCGCGCATACAGGGTCGGGCCAGCATCGAACAAGTCGATGTAGCTGTTGGTTTCGAAGCCTTCACGCTCAAGGATGTCGAACGCTTCCTGCCCGTCCGGGTGGATGCGCCCGATGCAGTCCTGCGCCGCTTGCGGCAGCATCGGCACGTAGATCGGGTATTGCGGCATCAGTTCGGCGAGGAACGTGCGGCTCTGCAGCCCGCACAGCCGCTCGGCTTCCGCGTAGGGCAGGTCAAAGAAGTGTTTGCCCAGCGCATCCCAGAACGGCGAATGACCTTGCTCGTCGCTGTAGCCGACCAGTTCAGTAATCACTGCCTCGGCAAAGCGCGACGTGTGGGCGGCGATGAACAACAGGCGCGCCCGTGACAACAATTCGGAAAACGGCGTACGCACCCGTTCGGCATCGATGTGAAAACCGCGCAGCAGCGTGTGGCCGCTGAGGTCATGGCACAGCGACAGCGCTGGCACACCGTGCTCAATGTTCAGCTCGCGGGATGCACTGGTGAAATGGCGGTTGCGCAAGCTGTAGAACGGCTCGTCAAAGCCCGCCGTCGCGAGAATCTCCGAGCAGCCGACCAGCCGTTGGCTGTCCAGGTCTTCCAGCACGAAGAAGTAGTTCTCCGGGCCGTTAGCCTGCGCCGCGCTGGCGAACGAGGCGCAGGAACCGGCGATTTTCTCGCGCAGGCGGTCGCTGTCGTCCGGCAGGGAAGTCACGCCCACCAGACTGTCGCGGGCCAATTGCTGTAGCTGGGGCAGGTCAGTCTGTTCGACTGGGCGTAAGACCAGCATGGATGTACTCCTGTATCAAAAGGTTCGGCAAATTCGCCGAACCTGACTATCACTGTCGGTTTCCACGCGATAAATCGGCGGTCGCCTGATTTGTTGTCAGACGCCGCTCTTTTTCTTGTCAGCCGTTGCTCGGGTCAGGCAGCGCGGTGCTGGCGCCGAACTTGTTGAGGAAGAACAGGTACACCAGACCCAGGGCAATCCAGATCAGGCCAAGTTTCTGCGCATCGACGCCCATGTTGTACATGATGGCCGCGACGATGATGAAGCCGATCACCGGGCAGATCAGGTGGCGCACGACCTGACCGGATTTCTGCCGACGCCAGTAGTAGTTGATCACTGTCAGGTGCAGCAGCATGAAACCGCTGAGCGCGCCGAAGTTGACCAGCGAGGTCAGGGTGTCGACCGAGTTGATGAACAGGTAGCAGATCACCAGCGACAGCACTGCCACCAGATAAATGCTCAGGTACGGCGTGTTGTGTTTCGGGTGCACCTTGGCCAGCACTTTTGGCAGTTTGCCGTCGCGGGCCATGCCGAACAGCAGGCGCGAGACTGCGGCTTGCGAAGTGATGGCCACGGCCACGCCCCAGGCCAGAGCCGTCGCGACAGCGGTCAGGGTCGCCAGCCAACTGCCGGCGGCGATTTCGGCGATTTCATAGAACGCGGTGTCGGCGGATTTGAAACCCATGCCCGCCGCCAGATCAGTGGCGATCCAGGTTTGCGCAACGAAAATCACGCCCATCACCATCAGGGTGATCAACGCGGCTTTGCCGACGCTTTTGCCCGGATCACCCTTGATTTCTTCGGCGAGCGTGGAGATCGCATCGAAGCCAAGGAACGACAGCACCGCAATCGACACCGCTTGCATCAGCAGGGCGAAGTTAAAGGTTTCCGGGTGATACAGCGGCGCCAGAGTCAATTCGCCGTTACCGCCACCGTTGTGCAGGGCATTCCAGGCGTAGAACAGGAAAATCCCCAGCACCACCAGTTGCGCCAGCAGGAAGATGATGTTCATCCGTGCGGTGAAGGTGATCCCGCGCAGGTTGACGAAGGTGGCGCTGACCAGAAAGGCCAGAATGAAGCCGACTTTCGGGATGTCGGGGTACAAATGGTTGAGGGCCATCGCCGCGTAAACGTAAAGCAGGGGCGGGATCAGCAGGTAATCGAGCAGCATCAGCCAACCGGCGATGAAGCCGACGTGCTGATTGAGGCCGCGTTGCGCATAGGAATACACCGAACCGGCAATCGGAAAGGCCTTGGCCATGCTGCCGTAGCTCAGCGCGGTGAACAGCATCGCCACCATGCCGATGATGTACGCCAGCGGCACCATCCCCGGGGCCTCGGCGTTGACGTAGCCATACACACCGAACGGGGCGATGGGGATCATGAAGATCATCCCGTACACCACCAGGTCGGTCAGCGTCAGGCTACGTTTCAACTCTTGCTTGTAGCCGAATTCTTCAATTTCCATGAAGCGCAACTCCTTGTCAGCCAGTCGGTCGTTTTAGTTGTTATCGGTCCATCGTTTACAGCGTCAGCAGTCTTGCATTACAGCAATGGCGCGAGGTATCCGGCCCAGCGTGATACCGCTTCGGGGCTGCGCAGCAAGTCGTTGCGCACCTCGATCAGCACCGAGTCGAGGCCACGGGCATCGCCGTGCACGGGCACGGTCATGTCGCCCAGCGGATCGATCTTGTACGGCTGGTTGCCTGCCACTTTCAGCGGATGCTCGCCGAGGCCGTCGAGCAGGCGTTGCGCGTAGGCCCTGGCCTGACCGAACAACACGCCGGCTTCCAGCGGTCGCGGCTGGCCGTAAAACACCGGGGTGAAACTGTGAATCCCCACCACACGCACCGCTTGGCCCTGTGCCACGCGTGCGTCGATCAACGTTTGCAAGCGCGCGTGAAACGGTTTGAACAGGGTCTGGCGACGGTATTCGCGGGTGGCTTCGTCCAGTTCGCGGTTGCCCGGCACCTGATAGATTTCGCTCTGCACCGGAATGCTGTCCGGGGCGTGGCGTGGCCGGTTCAGATCGATCAGCAGGCGCGAATAATTGGCGCTCAACAGGGTTGCGCCGAGCCTTTCCGATAACTGCTCGGCCAGTTGCAGCGCGCCAATGTCCCAGGCGATGTGTTCACCAGCGGCGACCTCGTCCAGGCCCAGATTGTTCAGGGCCTCGGGGATGTAGCGGCTGGCGTGTTCGCACACCAGAATCAGCGGGTGCGTCGAATCGGCGCGGCTCAGGTTGTAGGCCGGTCGGGTGTACAACCCCAGCTCGGTGGATTCAGTACAGGCGTGCATAGTGCTCACACAAGTCAGCGGGCGAGAGCTGTTCCGTCAGCGCCAGTTCCTCGGTTTTAAGGGCGTAATAGGTGTCGAGCAGCGGCTTGGGCAGCCATTCGCTGAAGGCGCCACTGTTGCGCAGGCAATCCAGCGCCTGGGCCAGCGAGGCGGGCAGGGCGACGATGCCCCGGGCCTTGCGTTGCTCGTCGTTGAGTGAATCGGGGATTTCGTTGGTGATCGCGTTCAGCGCCAGGCGCTGTTCGATGCCTAGTCGCCCGGCGATCAACAGCGCAGCCATGGCCAGATGCGGCGAAGCGGTGGCGTCCATGGCGCGGAATTCGAGGTTGAACTGGTTGGCCACGGACTTGCCGCCGAGGGTCACGGTCGGGCAGATGCGCAGCGCCGCCTCGCGGTTCTGCTGGCCCAGACAGGCGTAGGACGCGCTCCAGTGATGCGGTTGCAAGCGCTCGTACGACACCGGCGTCGGTGCGGTGAAGGCACAGAGTGCCGGCAGGTAATGCAGGATCCCCGCCGCCCAATGCTGGCCGAGACTCGACAGACCGTTGCTGGTGCCCGCGTCGTAAAGCATCGGCTGGCCGGCCAGATCGAGCAGGCTGACGTGCAAGTGCACGCCATTGCACACCGCGTCGGCGGCGGTCTTCGGCGCAAAGCTCAAGTCCAGGCCCATTTGCCGGGCGATCTCGCGGGTAATCTCGCGCACGTTGACGGCGCGATCGGCCGCCGCCACGCCGAGCGTCGGGCGGCAGGTGATTTCGTATTGGTGTTTGCCGTATTCCGGCAGAAACATTTCCGGTTCGACCCCGCCGGCGCGCAGGGCGCTGAGCAGCCAGCCGCCGAACTCGGCACCCTGACGCTGGGCTTCGAGGGAAAACGCCAGATGTTCGGCAAAACCGGCGTGCAGGTTGAATTCGTGTTCGAACGCAGCGTTGACCTGCAAGCCCAGTTCATCGCGATAACGCTCGATTTCATCACGCAACAGCGTGCGCGGGCAGGCGCCCCACGGGCGGCCATCGGTTTCACGGATATCGCCGTGAATGAAATCCAGCGCTGGTGCGTCGGCGTCCGGGCCGTTGCCGACAGTGACGCGGCTGCTCAGGTCGGGAATCAGCCGCAGGTCGCCATACGCGCCCCACGGATTGGTCGAGGCAATGATGTCCTGCGGCGTCAACGCGCTGTTGGCCGGCACCCAGCCGCAACCGGCGGCCTGATAATGTTCCATCTCATCGGTGGGAAACGAGCGGCCCCGGGTGATACCGATCAGGTCGGTGGTGACCAGCGTGGTCATCGGCAGCGGTGACAGGCGCGCGCTCATGGCTGCATCTCCTGCAGGCGGGCGAGCACGGTGTCGGTGTCGGTGATCCAGCAGTAACCCTTGATCGCATTCAGGCAGGCGTGATGGCGTTCGGCGCTGTAAGTGGCGCAGGCATCTTCCACCAGGGTGACCAGATAACCGCGATCGGCGGCGTCGCGTACCGCCATGTCAACGCATTGGTCGGTGACGATGCCAGCGATGATCAGGTGACGGGTTTCGAGGTTGCGAAGGACGTAGTCGATGTTGGTCGAGTTGAACACCCCGGACGAAGTCTTCGGCAGAACGATTTCGTTTTCCACCGGGCTCAGGTCTTCGATGATCCGTGCCTGCACGCTGCCCTTGGGCAGATGCATGTCCGAGAGTTTGTGATCGAGCGAGCGATCGCGACCATCCGCAGTAAGGCTTTCGATAATGGTGTGCAGCACATTCTGCCGCGCCTCGCGAAAAGCGCTGAGCAAACGACGTTGGTTGGGCACCACCTGCATGTGTGCACGGGTCAGGAAATACTCGGCGTCAGGCCCGTTGAGGTGCGCGTCGAACTGCGGTTCGAGCCAGGCACGCTGCATGTCCACCAGCAACAGTGCGGTGTGATCGGTGACAAACGGCAAGTCCCGGGGCGAGCGGTGGGGAAGGCTGAACATCCTTATTTATCCTCCAGCAGGTGGGTGTTGAAGTCATTGCGCAGGGCATCGATGCCTTCCAGGCGATCGGCGAGGTTTTCGGTGCGCAAGGTCAGGCAGGCGATCAGTGCTTCGACCTGCGCCAGCGCCGGCACCATGGTGTCGAACGGCGACGCCGATTCCACCGGGGCGCTGATGATCAGGTCGGCCAGCTCGCGCAGCGGCGAGGCATAGATATCGGTAAACAGCACCACGCGCGCGTTGTTGTTCTTTGCCGCGCTGGCGACCCGCAGGGCCTGGGTCTGGTAGCGGCGATAGTCGAACAGCAACACCACATCCTGACGTTGCAGATCGAACAGGCGATCAGGCAGTTGCGCGTTGTCTTCCAGAGCAAAGCAGCCGGGGCGCAGCAGACGCAGGTGATTGAGCAGGTAGGTGGCCATCAGACTGCTGAAGCGCCCACCGAAGCAGTACACCTGATGCCGGGCATCGAGTAGCCAGTCGGTGAGAATGCGCACGTCTTCGGGTTGAGTCAGCGATTGGGTTTCGACCAGCAGGCGATGGCTGTCGCCCAGATAGTGGCTCCAGGCGTCGTCCTTGTGCTGATGGGCGCGCGGTTGCAACAGCGTGCGCGGCGAGCGCAGGCGATGGTCCATGTCACTGAGCAGGGCATCCTGGAATTCGGCGTAACCGCCGAAGCCGAGTTTTTTCACCAGCCGCACAATGGTCGGATCGCTGACGCCGGCATGTTCGGCCAGACGCGCCATCGGTCCCAGACCGTTGCGTGGGTACTGATCAAGCAAGGCGCGAACGACTTTGCGCTCCGACGGCGTAAGATCCAGGCCGGGATCGGTGATCAGGTCTCTGAGAGGGGGCATCCGGGCTCCTGCTGGATGAGGGTGTTGAATTCGCTTCATAATCCGTCAAAACAGTATTTATGTAACTGGCGTTACATGTCTAGTGAATTTTTCAACGTGTTGAAAAGGCCCCAAAACGGGGCGAGATGCCCGTGTAACAAGGGCTACACGGATTTCGACAGAGCTTGTAGTCCATCGCCCACAATAGCGTCAGAGATTGCCGTATTTCTGCTTCTGTCCGCACTTGCCGGGGCCAGTCAACCGTCCCACAGCCCTCGGTTTACGGCACAATTACCGACAGAACGGCTTTGTGCCGCTGATTTTCATGAAGGCCCACCGGAGCGATCCCTGTGCAGACCACTCGTTTGACATTGATTTGCCATGCGCGAACCGTCGCACAGAAATTGGCGTGTTTTCCTACGAATGAGCCTGTTGAAAATAGTGGGCTGGCGCCGGGGGCATTAACCGAGCATTTCGACGCCGCGCGACGCTTGATTTGCGCGCCGGAGTTGCGCACGCGACAGACAGCGGCGTGGTTTGGCGCAGACGCGCAAGTTGATGAGGCGCTGCGCGATTGTGACTGGGGACGCTGGCACGGCCAGTCAATCAAAACCCTGCAAGCCTCGGAAGAAGAAGCGCTGCACGCCTGGCTCGAAGACCCGCAAGTCAGCCCCCACGGCGGTGAGTCGGTGACGCAGTTGTGCGAGCGCGTGGCCACGTGGTTATCCAGTCTGCAAGCCACGCCAGGACATGTCGTGGCGGTGACGCATCCGTTTGTCATCCGCGCCGCGCTGACCCACGTGATGCGCGGTTCGGCGTTTCATGACATTGATGTCGAACCATTGTCGATGCTTGAACTGCGCTTCACCGGGCGCTGGCGCCTGTGTCTTAAAGGAGCTTTGTGATGAAACAACTGCTGGTGATCGGCATCGGTGCCGGCAATCCCGACTACATCACGATGCAGGCGGTGAAGGCGCTGAATCGGGTCGACGTGTTCTTTCTGATGGATAAAGGCCAGAGCAAGGACAAGCTGATCGACCTGCGCCGCGAGATTTGCGAGCGCTACATCGACGACCCTGACTATCGCTTCGTCGAGGCCCACAGCCCGGAGCGCGAACGCGGCGATATTGACTACACCGCCAGTGTCGATGAGCTGAACCGCGCCAAGCAGCAGACCTTTGAGCGCCTGATCAATGACCAATTGTCTGACGGCCAGTGCGGCGGTTTCCTGGTGTGGGGCGATCCGGCGTTGTACGACAGCACCGTGCGCATCCTCCAGGCGATTCTGGCCTCGGGCGCGTGTGCCTTCGAGTTTGAGGTGATCCCCGGGATCACCAGCGTTCAGGCGCTGGCGGCGCAGCACAAGGTGCCGTTGAACACCATCGGTCGCTCCATCGAAATCACCACCGGTCGACGTTTGGCGGCGGGGCAGGTGAGTGATGCGGACAGTCTGGTGGTGATGCTTGATGCCGAAGACTCGTATCAGCGGGTCGCCGATCAGCAGACCGAGATTTACTGGGGCGCGTACCTCGGCACGCCGGACGAGATTTTGATCAGTGGCAGGCTGGCGGATGTTGCTGATGAGATCGAGCGGGTGCGCAAGGCTGCGCGGGCGGAGCATGGGTGGATCATGGATACGTATTTGTTGCGCAAGCCTTAGATTTTCGCTGGCCGGGCGGGCCTCTTCGCGAGCAGGCTCGCTCCCACATTTTGAAATGCATTCCCTGTGGGAGCGAGTCTGCTCGCGAAGGCGCCGGAACATTCAACGCACATTTTAAACAGGCAAAAAAACACCCGGTGCAACGCAAGTCGCACCGGGTTTTTGTTGCCAGCAAGCGGCGGATGTCGTGGATCCGCCGTTCGCTGTTGAACTCTGGTTATGCGCGTTCCAGTGCCAGCGCCACACCCTGACCGCCGCCGATGCACAGGGTCGCCAGACCCTTTTTCGCATCACGCTTGATCATTTCATGCAGCAGCGTCACCAGCACGCGGCAACCCGATGCACCGATCGGATGGCCCAGCGCAATGGCGCCGCCGTTGACGTTGACCTTGTCCAGATCCCATTGCAGATCCTTGGCCACGGCCAGCGATTGCGCAGCGAAAGCTTCGTTGGCCTCGATCAGGTCGAGCTGGTCGATATTCCAGCCGGCCTTGTCGAGGCAGCGGCGGGTCGCCGACACCGGACCGATGCCCATGATCGCCGGGTCAACGCCAGCGTTGGCGTAGGCGGCGATTTTCGCCAGTACGGGCAGGCCGAGGGATTTGGCTTTTTCTGCGCTCATCAGAATCACGGCGGCGGCGCCGTCGTTCAGCGACGAGGCGTTGCCCGCCGTGACGCTGCCGTCCTTTTTGAATGCCGGGCGCAGTTTCGCCAGGGATTCGGCAGTGGTGTCGCCACGCGGCTGTTCGTCGACCTTGAACGCAACCGGATCGCCTTTGCGCTGCGGGATCAGGATCGGCGTGATCTCATCGACAAAGCGACCGGCCTCAATTGCAGCGGCGGCTTTCTGTTGAGAGGCTGCGGCGAAGGCGTCCTGCTGTTCGCGGCTGATCTCGTATTTATCGACCAGATTCTCGGCAGTGATGCCCATGTGGTAGTCGTTGAACGCATCCCACAGACCATCGCTGATCATGGTGTCGACGATTTGCGCATGGCCCATGCGCAGACCGGTGCGTGCGCCCGGCATGACATAGTTGGACAGGCTCATGTTTTCCTGACCGCCGGCGATGATCACCTCAGCGTCGCCGCAGCGGATCGCCTGCGCGCCGAGGTGCAGGGCCTTGAGGCCCGAACCGCACACTTTGTTCAGGGTCATCGCCGGTACGGCGTGGGGCAGGCCAGCCTTGATCGCAGCCTGACGCGCCGGGTTCTGGCCGGCGCCGGCGGTCAGCACCTGGCCCATGATCACTTCATCGACCTGCGCACCGTCCAGGCCGGTCTGTTCGAGCAACTGGCGGATCACCGCCGCGCCCAGATCAACGGCGGACACGCTGGCCAGCGAACCCTGGAAACTGCCGATCGCGGTACGCGTGGCGGCAACAATTACGACGTCTTGCATTTTCGAATTCCTCACTGGGCAGCGAACTGCATTTCCGGTACGTGATCCGGGACGATCAGTTTACCAGCGGTTTTGGCGACGATTTCCTCGACGCTGACGCCAGGTGCGCGTTCCTTGAGGACAAAAGCGCCATTTTCGATTTCCAGGTAGGCGAGGTCGGTCAGCACACGCTTGATGCAGCCGGCGCCGGTCAGCGGCAGGCTGCATTTGGAGAGCAGTTTGGACTCACCGTCCTTCGATGCGTGGGTCATGATCACGATGATGTTGTCGGCGCCTGCCACCAGATCCATCGCGCCGCCCATGCCCTTGACCAGTTTGCCGGGGATCATCCACGAGGCGATGTTGCCTTCGACGTCCACTTCGAACGCGCCGAGTACGGTCAGGTCGACATGACCACCGCGGATCATAGCGAAGGATTCGGCGGAGTTGAAAATCGACGCGCCGATGCGCGCGGTTACCGTTTGTTTACCGGCGTTGATCATGTCGGCATCAATGGTGTCTTCCGTCGGAAACGGGCCCATGCCGAGCAGGCCGTTTTCCGATTGCAGCATGACTTCCATGCCGTCGGGAATGTAGTTGGCGACCAGGGTCGGAATGCCGATGCCGAGGTTCACATAAAAGCCGTCCTGCATTTCGCGGGCGACGCGCTGAGCCATTTGTTCGCGGGTAAGTGCCATGTTCTTGTTCTCCGTCAGCCTGAATTATTTGCGGATGGTGCGCTGTTCGATGCGTTTTTCGAACGTGCCGCAAATGACCCGATCGACGTAGATGCCCGGGGTGTGGATCTGCGAGGGGTCGAGTTCGCCGGGTTCGACGATTTCTTCGACTTCAACCACGGTGATCTTGCCGGCGGTAGCCGCCAGCGGGTTGAAGTTCTGCGCGGTGTGACGGTAGATGACGTTGCCGAAGTGGTCGGCTTTCCAGCCTTTGACGATGGCGAAGTCGCCGGTGATGGATTCTTCCATCAGGTACTTGCGACCTTTGAATTCGCGCACTTCCTTGCCTTCGGCGACCGGGGTGCCGACACCGGTGGCGGTAAAGAAGGCCGGAATGCCGGCGCCGCCTGCGCGCATCTTCTCGGCGAGGGTGCCTTGGGGGGTCAGGATGACTTCGATGTCGCCCTTGAGCAGTTGCTCTTCGAACAGCTTGTTTTCGCCGACGTAGGAGGCGATGACTTTGCTGATCTGACGATCGGTGAGCAGCACGCCGAGGCCAAAACCGTCGACGCCGCAGTTGTTGGAGACGACGGTGAGGCCGCGGGTGCCTTTGCGCTTGATCTCGGCGATCAGGTTTTCCGGAATGCCGCACAGACCGAAGCCGCCGGCGATGACGGTCATGCCGTCCTCAAGCCCGGCCAGGGCTTCCTCGTAGGAACTCACACGCTTGTCGAAACCTGCCATATGCACCTCTTTTATTATTTGCGCGCGGCTGGCTAGCCGAATGGTTGGAGTGTCGCGCTGAAGGATATATTTGTTAAGTTGATTTTTAAGGTTGATTAATAGATAAAACTCAATAATCGCGTTATGGCGTGCGGCTTAACGCTTGATCGTTCCCACGCAGGAGCGTGGGAACGATCATGTACCACGATGCACCGACAATCCTGAGGTTTCAGTATGACCATCAAACAGATCCGCGCCTTCCTCGCCGTCGCCCAGAGCTTGAGTTTCGCCGTGGCCTGCGAGCGTCTGCACCTCTCGCAATCGGCGTTGAGCTTGACCATCAAAGCGCTGGAAGAGGGCCTGGGCGGGCGCCTGTTCAGCCGCAACACCCGCAATGTCGCGCTGACTGCCGAAGGCGAATCCTTGCTGCCACTGGCGCGGCGCTTGATTGCCGACTGGGATAACGCCGAAGACGAAATGCGCCAACGCTTCAGCTTGCAGCGCGGGCGGGTGACGCTGGCGGCGATGCCGTCGTTTGCTGGCAACCTGCTGCCGCCGATCCTCAAGACCTTTCGCGCGCGGTATCCGAACGTCAACGTCACGGTTAATGACGTGATCAACGAGCAAGTGCTGGAAATGGTCCGTGACCGTCAGGTGGAACTCGGTGTGGCATTCGAGCCGATGCAGAACACCTCGATGACGTTCACGCCGTTGTACATGGATCGCTTCGTCGCGGTGGTGTCGAAGGATTCACCATTGACACAGCGCGGCGAAATCGATTGGCAGACGTTGTTGCAGGAGCCGTTCATCACCTTGCAGCGACCATCAACGGTGCGGGTGATGCTCGAAGAGCACCTGCAGGTGCGGGGCATGAAGTTGCCGGTGGAGTTTGAAAGCCATCAATTGGCGACGGTTGGGCGGATGGTCGCCAGCGGCCTGGGCGTCAGTGCCGTGCCGGCGTTGTGCGCCGAGCAGATGCAGGAGCTGGGCGCCCATTGCCTGACCCTGGATGATTCGGTGCAGCGGGCCATCGGCGTGCTGACCGAACCGGGCAATGAACTGTCGGCAGCGGCGCAGGCGTTGTTCGATATTCTCAAGGCTGAAGATCTCGGGCGACTGTGAGATATACCCCCTCACCCCAACCGTCTCTCCCAAGGGGGCGAGGGGGAAGGGAGCTGATCGGGGGCACTTCAGAAAATGGGTTCGACGCGAAATTTTCAGGTCGGTGTATCGCTTGACTACAACTCGGTCAGTTCCCTCTCCCCTGGGAGAGGGCTAGGGTGAGGGGCTTGGGTCCTGAGTCGAGCGCAGAATGCAGCAACTCACCGATCCAGCTCCCTGACCAACAGGGGCAAAAGCTGTTCACACGACGCTTCAATCTTCAAATCCAGCAAATCATCCGCCCGGGTCTTGCCCAGGTTGATTGCGATCAGCGGCTTACCGCGATCGGCAATCACCCGGCACAGGCGAAACGCCGAATAGGCCATCAACGAAGAACCCACCACCAACATCCCCGCCGCATTTTCTGCCGCCGCCATCGCCCTTGCCGCCGTGGGCTGCGCGACGTTCTCGCCGAAAAACACCACGTCCGGTTTCATCCGCTCGCCAGCGCAATGCGGGCAGTGCGGCACCTTAAAGCGCGCTTCGAAGGCCGGGTCGAGCAGGGTGTCGCCATCCGGCGCCTGCACCGCATCAACCCCGGCCAGATACGGGTTGTGCATCTCCATCAATTGTTGAATCGAATCGCGCTCGCTGCGCTGGCCGCAGTCCAGACACACAACGCGATGCAGGCTGCCGTGCAATTCGATCACATCGTGACTGCCGGCCTGATCGTGCAGGGTGTCGACGTTCTGGGTGATCAAGTCGCGGATCAGCCCACCGTGCTGCAAATCGGCCAATGCCTCGTGAGCCGCATTCGGTTGCGCCTGACGTACCCTCGGCCAACCGAGCATGGCCCGCGCCCAATAGCGGCGGCGTGATTCCGGGGCGGCGAGGAATTCCTGATACATCATCGGCTGCCGGCCACGGCGTACACCGTCGCGGTCGCGGTAGTCCGGAATGCCCGACGGCGTGCTGATGCCGGCCCCGGTCAGCACAATGAAATCGCCATCGGCCATCACCTCTTGCAGGGTGTCGAGGTGTTCGCGGGTCGGGCTGTCGAGCATGGTCAGCGCTCCGAAGTGGGCAGTGCCAGCAGGTTAGCACGCGACCCGCGCAGGTTACTTGCGTGCCTCCAGAATCAGGTTGAACGGCGTTTGCGTAGCCCGGCGGAATTGCTTGAAACCGGCCTCGGCAAATACTTTGCGCAGACGCACTTCCCCCGCCTGCGCCCCCAGGCCCAGGCCGACTTCCTGCGACAGCGAGTTGGGGGTGCAGATAAACGTCGAGGCTGCGTAGAACAGCCGTCCGACCGGGGTGATGTTGTCGTCCAGTGTGTCGTTGGCGAACGGCTCGACCAGCAACACCGTGCCATCGTCTTTCAGCGAGTCATAGGCGTGACGGGCGGCGCCGACCGGATCGCCCATGTCGTGCAGGCAGTCGAAATAGCAGATCAGGTCGTAGTCATCGCCGGGGTAGTCTTTTGCCGAACCCTGAAAGAACCTCGCCCGGCTGCTGACTCCACCTTCCTCGGCGCGCTGGGTGGCGACAGTGATCGAGGGTGCGTGGAAGTCGTAGCCGACGAAGCGCGAATTGGGAAACGCCTGGGCCATGATCACGGTCGAGGCGCCATGACCGCAGCCGATGTCGGCGACTTTCGCGCCTTGCTCAAGCTTGGCCACCACGCCGTCCAGCGCCGGCAGCCATTCGGCGATCAGGTGACCTTTGTAGCCGGGCCGGAAGAAACGCTCGGTGCCGGTGAACATGCATGGGTGGTGATCGCCCCAGGACAGGGCGCCGTTGCCGCGCATGGCTTTGACCAGTTTGTCCTTGTCGTGGAAAAACGACGCCACCACCCCGAGGCCGCCGGCGACATACACCGGTGAGTCTTCGATGGCCAGGGCCAGCGCTTGTTCTTCGGGTAAACGGAACTGGCCGTCATGGTGCTCCATGTAGCCGGATGCTACGTGGGCGCTGAGCCATTCACGTACCAGACGCGGGTTGCAGGTGGTTCTGGCGGCGAGGGCATCGGCACTGATCGGCTGACTGTCGGCCATTGCCCGGTACAACCCGAGTTCTTCGCCAACGATGACATTGGCCAGCATCGCCGCGCCGCCCATGTCGTTGACCAGTTTGCCCATGAATTCGTTGAGCTTCGTCTCATCCATCATGTGTGCTCCTGAAACAGGATCACGGTCCGGCGGCGTCGTAGGTCGAGGCGTGCGCCACCGGGCGGTGGTCACGGAGTTGGGCAGGGCACAGCTGACGTCCTGCGTCCCCCTCGACTGGGTAATAAAAGAGTCTAGCCCCGGTCCGGGGCTGGCGCTGGCTTTGTGAACAACGAAAACCTTGGTGGGAGCGAGCCTGCTCGCGAAGAGGCCGGTACAGTCAGCATCGTGGTCGACTGTTCGGCAGCCTTCGCGAGCAGGCTCGCTCCCACAGGTTTTTCGGTGTGTATCACTGTGTATCGCGGTGGTTTGAGGATACACAGGGCTGCAAATGCCCGGTCATGTGTACACAGCCGTGATACAGCCGGCGGCTCAAATGTGGAAAATCCACTGTTGAGGTAACTGCCATGCATCCCCCGTCCTCATCGCTGTCACCCAGCGTCGGCCTCGGTCTGCGCCGTGGTCTGCTGAAAGACCTGCAAACCGCACGCAGCGGCGCTTTCGACTTTCTCGAAGTCGCCCCGGAAAACTGGATCGGCGTCGGCGGGGCCCATGGCGCGGCGTTGCGTGAACTGGCCGAACGCTACCCGTTGTCCTGTCACGGCTTGTCGCTGTCACTTGGCGGTTCGGCGCCGCTGGATGTCGGGTTCTTGCGGGAAGTCCGGGGGTTTCTCGACCATTACAACGTGCCGCTGTACAGCGAGCACCTGAGTTACTGCAGCGATGACGGGCACCTGTACGACTTGCTGCCGTTGCCATTCACCGAAGAGGCGGTGCAGCACGTTGCCGCGCGAATCCGTCAGGCGCAGGACATTCTCGGCCGGCGTCTGGCGGTGGAAAACGTCTCCTATTACGCCGCGCCGCGTCAGGACATCGACGAGGTGACCTTCACCAATGCCGTGCTGCGCGAGGCCGATTGCGATCTGCTGCTGGACGTCAACAATGTCTACGTCAATGCAATCAACCACGGGTTCGATGCGCAAACGTTCCTTGCCGGTATCGAGCCGGGCCGGGTGGTCGGCATGCACGTGGCCGGGCATTTCGATGAGTCCGATACGCTGAAAATCGACACCCATGGCGCCTCGGTAAAACCGCAGGTCTGGTCTCTGCTGGCCGAGGCCTACACGCGGTTTGGCGCGCAGCCAACGCTGCTTGAGCGGGATTTCAATTTTCCGGCGTTTTCCGAACTGGTTGCCGAGCTGCAGACCATTCGCCACTTGCAAGCCGGAGGTCGTCAACGTGGATAACCTGCTGCAGCAACAACAGACGTTGACCCGGTATTTGCGCGATCCCGAACACCAATCGCCCCCGGCCGACATGAACGTGGCGCGGGTCAACGTTTATCGCGATCTGGTGTTCAACAACGTCTCGCAATTGTTGAGCGGCACGTTTCCGGTGTTGATCCGGATCATCGGGGCGCAACGCTGGGGCCGGCTGGTGCGAGGTTTCTTGCGCGACTGGCGCGCGCAAACCCCGAAGTTCGGCGAGATTGCCCAAACGTTTCTCGATTATCTCGCTGCGTCACCGCAGGTGTTGCGCGAGGGCGAGTGGCCGGCGTTTCTGCTGGAGCTGGCGCATTACGAATGGGTCGAGATGGTGTTGCAGCAATCTGATGCCCAAGCGCTGCCGTGGACGGACCCGGCGTTGTTGCTGGAGCGCCCGCTGCAGATCTCGGCGCTGGCCTGGCCATTGGCGTATGTCTGGCCGGTGCATGCACTCGATCCGAACCATCAGCCTGCCACGCCACCGGCTCAACCGACTCTCTTGCTGGTACGGCGTGCGACGGACTGGAGTGTGCAGTTTTCCGAACTGAGCCCGTTGGCTTGGCGGTTGTTGCAGCGCATCACTGAGTTTGCGTCGTTGACGGGGCGCGAGCAGTTGCAAGGTTTGGCGCAGGAGGCCGGGCAGCCCGCCAGCAATTCGTTCATGGATAACGGCCTGATGTTGTTGCGGCAGATGCATGAGGACCAGGTGATCGGTCTGGCACCTTGAGTACTAATATTGCGCCGTACACTGTGGGAGCGAGCCTGCTCGCGAAAGCGATCTGTCAGTCAACTTGAACATCGACTGACAGGACGCCTTCGCGAGCAGGCTCGCTCCCACAGGGATTTTCGCTGTTATCAGGAGTGCAGGGGGAGTTTCAGCTCCGCACACAACCCGCCACCCTCGCGATTGCTCAAGGTCAGCGAGCCACCCAAGGCCATGGCCAGTTGCTGGGCGATGGCCAACCCTAGCCCGGTGCCACCGGTATCGCGATTACGCGAGTTTTCCACGCGATAGAACGGTTGCAGCACTTGGGCCAGTTCGGCATCGGCGATGCCGGGGCCGCGATCCATGACCGTGATCGCCAGGCTGCCCTTGTTGGCTTCGACCCACACTTCGGCAGCTCCGGCGAATTTCAGTGCGTTATCGGTCAGGTTCACCAGCACCCGGCGCAACGCATGAGGACGGGTGTCGATGACCGCCGCACTCTTGCCGATCAGTTGTACCTGCTTGCCCATGTCCTGATAGTCAAACACCAGGCTTTCGAGGAAGGAATCCATGTTGGTGCGGCGGCTTTCCTCGGTCGAGCCATGGATGCTGCGCGCATAGGCCACGCCTTCGCGCACCAGGTGTTCCATCTCGCTGAGGTCGTTCCACAGTTTGTCTTTCTCGGCGCAATCGTCCATGAGTTCGGCGCGCAGTTTCATCCGCGTGATCGGCGTTTGCAGGTCATGGGAAATCGCCGCCAGCAGTTGCATGCGTTCTTTGAGGTAAGCGGCGATGCGCGCCTGCATCGCGTTGAACGCCCGCGCCGCGTAGACCACTTCGTTCGGGCCGCTTTCGTCGAGGTTGATCGGGTGGGCGTTGGGGTCGAGGGTTTCCACAGCGTTGGCCAGCCGGGTCAGCGGACGGATCGCGATACGCACGGCCAGCCAGGTGCAGGCGATCATCAACGCCAGTTGGCCGAGCAAGACCGCCGGCAACCAGGGCGATAACGGGACCATGGCGGGGCGCACGTCGATGGTCACCGGGCTGCCGTCGCTCAGGCGCAGATGGCCCTGAAAGTGTTTCTTCGGCCCGGGAATATCGGTGAAGGTCAGTGGATAGCGTTCACCAATGGCTTCAGTGATCGAGGTGACCGCCACCGGCACATCACCGGCGTCGATCGGCGTGCCCGGTTCGCCTTCGCTCAACAGGTAGCCATAATTTTTTCGCGCCAGACGCTCGAGCCAGGCAGGGCGCTCTTCGGCAGGCAAGCGATCAAGGATCGCAATCGAGGTCGACACGTCGGTTTCCAGATTGCCGAGCATGGTGTTCTTTGCGCTTTGGTAACGCTCGTAATATTGCGCACCGAACGACAGCGCCTGAGCGAGCAGCAGGCCGATCAGGAAAATCAGCGACAGGCGCGAGGCGAGGGTGCGCGGCCAGTGCAGATTGACGCTCATGCCGAAGCACCGAGAATTTCGACCGGCAGCGAGAATACATAACCTTCGCTGCGCACGGTCTTGATGTAGGCCGGCTCACGCGCATCATCCAGCAGACGCTGACGCAAACGGCTGACCAGCAAATCGATCGAGCGGTCAAACAGATCGGCATCACGGCCCTGAGTCAGGTTGAGCAGTTGGTCGCGGCTGAGCACCCGTTGCGGGTGATCGAGAAACACCCGCAGCAAACGGTATTCGGCGCCGCTGAGGGCAATCATGGTGCCGTCCTTGTCCAGCAGGTGACGGGCCGAGGTGTCCAGTTGCCAACGGCCGAAGGCCAGCAAGCGACCGGCCTCGGTGACCACCAGATTTGGCGGCAGCATCCGCGTGCGGCGCAGCACGGCGTTGATCCGCGCGAGCAATTCGCGGGCGGCGAACGGTTTGGTCAGGTAATCGTCGGCGCCCATTTCCAGGCCGATGATGCGGTCGGTTTCATCGTTGCGGGCGGTCAGCATCAGGACCGGCGTGGCCTTGTGTTTGCCCACCCGCAATTCGCGGCACAACTGCAGGCCATCGTCGCCGGGCATCATGATGTCGAGCACGATCAGGTCGACGGTGTTGGCCTCGAGAAAGCTGCGCATCTGCCGGCCATCGGCGACCACCGTGGTACGCAAACCGTTTTTCTTCAGGTAGTTGCCCACCAGCTCACGGATCTCGCGGTCGTCGTCGACGATGAGAATGTGATCGACATGATCCATCGGTTCAAGCCTCAGTCAGAAAGGGAATGCCGTGCAGTCTATAGAGCCTTCAATGGCTCGCCTGCCTGCCTTTGTATTGCAGTGTATCTGCCGTGGCGGCGGATACACGGGAACGCAAAATCGCGAATTTTTCAGGGCTTTGTATCGCTGTGTATCCCTCGATGGCAGGGATACACAGCGATTGAAACGTGCCCGTTCCTGACACAGAGGCGATACCTCGCAAGCTTCAAATAGGCTCCATCGAGGCCCACACAGATCGCCTCGGCTCAAACCCACTGAAGCCTTGAGGAGTACCGCCATGATCAACAAATCCGTTATCGCCGCCTGCCTGTTTGCCGCCCTGAACGTCTGCACCTTGTCGGCCCGGGCCGAAGCCGCCGCCACCCCGCAAACCTACACCTACGGCACCCACCTGGATATCCAGAAAGTGATCTCGCTGAAGAAGGACAACTCGGTGTCTTGCGGCATCGTCGAGGCCCGCATGACCTACCTCGATTCGGCCGGCAAAACCCGCGTGCTCGATTACAGCAAATTTGCCGACGGTTGCAACAACGACAACTGAGTCATCAACGGCAATCAGACCCACTCTTTATAGAAGGAACACAACCATGAACAACGTATCGCGCTTTTTGACCGCCATTGCTTTCTCCCTGGCCGGTGTCGCCGCCCATGCCAACGCTGCGGTTGAACAGCATAGCTGCCACAGCGGCAGCTGCTTTCAAGTGACGCCGGTGGCCAAGCAGGGCAGCGATGGCCTGATTGCGGCTGACGGTTCCAGTCGTACGCCACAAGGCCAGATGTTTGCCGCTGATGGCTCCAGCCGCACGCCGCAGGGCCAGATGTTTGCCGAGAATGGCGCCAGCCGTACGCCGCAAAGTCATTGGCTGGAAAGCCAGAGCGTCTGAATGCTCGTCACATTCATTGATCAAGGGTGACTCACTATGTACCTCATCGCATTTCTCGGCGGTCTGCTGACCGTGCTCAGCCCCTGTATTTTGCCGGTGGTGCCGTTTCTGTTTGCCGGCGCGCAACGCAGCCGCGCAGCGATTGTGCTGACGCTCGGCGGCATGGCGCTGACTTTCGCGCTGATCTCCAGCCTCGCCGTGGTCAGCAGCGAATGGGTGATTCAGGCCAGCAACAGTGGCCGTTATGTCGCATTGATCGTGATGAGCGTGTTCGCCCTGTCGCTGATCTCGGCGCGCGTCGGTGACTGGCTGACGCGACCGTTCGTGATGCTTGGCAACCGCCTCGACCCGGACACCCGGAAAAAGGCTGGGCCGATGGGTTCGATCATGCTCGGCGTGGCCACGGGGTTACTGTGGGCTCCGTGCGCCGGGCCGATTCTCGGGGTGATCCTCACCGGCGCCATGCTGCAAGGCGCCAACGCGCAGACCAGCCTGTTGCTGCTGGCCTACGGCGCCGGCAGTGCATTGTCGCTGGGCACACTGATCTTCACCGGGCGCGGGCTGGTCAACCGCTTGAAACCGTCGATCCCGTTCACCGGCTGGTTGCGCCGCGGTGCCGGGGTTGCGGTACTGGCGACGGCGGCGGTGATCGCCACCGGTTTCGACAAAACCTTGCTGGCGAACACCTCCTCTGAAGGCGTCGCCAGCGTCGAAAAAAGCGTGCTGGAAAACGTGCCGAAGGTGGTCGACTACTTCGTCAGCAAAGTCCGCGCGGATTCGCCGATGGAGCAGGGCAAAGGCGCGATGCCGTCATTGGCCGGCGCTGTGCAATGGCTCAACTCGCCTGAGCTGAGCGCCGAGTCCCTGCGCGGCAAGGTGGTGCTGGTGGATTTCTGGACTTATGACTGCATCAACTGCCAGCACACCTTGCCGTACGTCAAAGACTGGGCGAAGAAGTACGAGAAGGACGGCCTCGTGGTGATCGGTGTACACACCCCGGAATACGGCTATGAGCGGATCATCGACAACGTCAAGGATCAGGTGAAAAAACTCGGCATCACCTACCCGGTGGCCATCGACAACAACTATGCGATCTGGCGCAACTTCGACAATCAGTACTGGCCGGCGCATTACCTGATCGACGCCAAAGGGCAGGTGCGTTACAGCCACTTCGGTGAAGGTCGCTACGAAGCGCAGGAACAGATGATCCAGCAGTTGCTGGAGGAGGCGAAGGCACCTGCCGCTTGATCAACAAAACCAATGGCTCAGAGGTCGCGGACCATGAGCCATTGTTCGTTGTCCCAGGCGCGAAAACGCTCCAGGACCTGCCATCCGCGTTTGGCGTAGTAGTCCTGCTTGTTCTGCGTGTGCAGGTACAACCGCGCAAAGCCGCAGGTTTTTGCCTCCTGACAAATCCCTTCAATCAAGCGTTCCGCCAACCCTTGCCCACGTGCGTCAGGGCTGACGAATACGCAGGCCAGCCAAGGCCCGAGGTCGGGGCGCAGGGTAAGGTCATCGCGTGCCAGCGCCGCACCGCCGACCAGGTGTTCGCCGTCCATGGCGATCAGGCAGGACCAGTCACCATTGCGTTGGCCTTGGGCAAACTCACGTTGCCATTCGGCCAACGGCTGGTCGACGTATTCGTAAGGGAATTGTTGGTGAATCCATTGGGCATAGCGGTCGCTGTGGTGCATGTGATGCGCGAGCCAATCGATTTGCAGTGACATCCGTCGAGTCCGTTCCAGAGGCGAGGGGGCATCAGAAACCAATCCCCCAACCTTGGCAATCCTCAAGGTGTTCCAGACGCTTTACAGATGTCCACCGCTCATCGGCAAACCCCCGGTTTTACGGGGTTGCCAGACGATTGGCAGGGACGCCGAGCGGTCTCGGCGCGATAGTGAGCGAGCAGGGTCACTGCCGGCCTTGCCTCATAACAAGAGCGCGAGGTTGCCATGCCTAAATTCGTGATTGAACGCGAGATTCCAGGGGCCGGGAAGCTATCCGAAGCAGAACTCAAAGCTGTGTCGCAAACGTCCTGTCAGGTATTGCGTGATCTCGGGCCGCAGGTGCAGTGGCTGCAAAGCTATGTCACCGCCGACAAAATCTATTGCGTGTACATCGCGCCTGACGAAGAGCAGGTGCGCGAACACGCCAGGCTCGGCGGGTTTCCTGCCAACAGTGTGGCGCGGGTGATGACGGTCATCGATCCGACGACGGCCGAATGACCAACGACCCCACCTGCTGCGGAGCTCATGCTCATGAGTACCCCGATTGATCTGACTGCCCTGAAGGAACGCCAGAAAGTCGCCTGGGCCAGTGGCGACTACGCCGTGATCGGCACGACGTTGCAAATCGTCGGCGAAAACCTCGCCGAAACCTGCGACTTGCGTTGCGATGAGGAGGTGCTGGATGTCGCTGCCGGCAACGGTAACGCGACGCTGGCGGCGGCACGGCGTGGTTGCCGGGTCACCTCGACCGACTACGTCGCGGCGTTGCTGGAACGTGGTCAGGATCGGGCCCGGGCGGAGCATCTGGACGTGACGTTTCAGGTCGCCGATGCCGAGGCGCTGCCATTCGCTGATGAAAGTTACGACGCGGTGCTGTCGACCTTTGGTGTGATGTTCGCACCGGATCAGGACAAGGCCGCTGCCGAACTGGGCCGGGTTTGTCGCCGTGGCGGGCGGATCGGTCTGGCCAACTGGACCCCGGAAGGTTTCGTCGGCCAGATGTTCAAGACCCTTGGCCGGCATCTGCCGCCGCCTGCCGGTGCCCAGCCCCCCTCGAATTGGGGCTCCGATGCCTGGTTGCACAAACATTTCGATGACCGCGATTTCCTGTTGCGCGTGACGCGCCGAGACTTCAATTTTCGCTATCGCTCGGCGGCGCATTTCATCGACATCTTTCGCCATTGGTACGGGCCGGTGCACAAGGCCTTCGCCGCATTGCCGCCAGCGAGCGGGCAGGCGCTGGAAAGTGATCTGGCGGATCTGCTCAATCGGTTGAATCGGGCGGGAGAGGGGTCGCTGGTGGTGCCGAGTGAGTATCTGGAGGTGGTGATTACCAAGCGCTGATTCACCCCCGACTTTTATGACGATGGAGACCCCTGTGGGAGCGAGCCTGCTCGCGAAAGCGGTATGTCATTCAACAAAGATGTTGTCTGAAACTCCGTCTTCGCGAGCAGGCTCGCTCCCACAGGGGTAGGTATTTTGGTAGTTGAGCCTATTTCACCTGCGGCCGCTCAAACCATTCCAGCGCCGTGCGCCAGATGCAGATCCCCAGGAAGTAAGCCGACATCAGCAGCCACAAGCCCATCACCAACGGATTGATCACCGGATGGTTGAGCACCAGCGACAGGCTGCACAGCAGCCAGATTGCCGTCACCGCAATGTTGATCGGCATGAACCGGCGTACCCGGAACGGGTGCAGGAACTTCATCCGCGTCACCGTCAGCAGCGCCAGGCCTATCACCGTCAGGAAGGTGATCCACGGCCCCGGGCCGATGATGTACAGGCACAGCGCGACCACATTCCATGCAGCCGGAAACCCGACAAAGTAGTTGTCCTTGCTCTTCATATTGACGTTGCAGAAGCAGAACAGCGACGACACCAGAATCAGCGACACGGTCAGCAGCAACGTGTAGTCGGGCAACGGAATGTAGCGATAGATGAACAGTGCCGGAATGAACACATAGGTCAGGTAATCGATCACCAGGTCGAGGATCGAACCGTCGAAGCTCGGCAGCACCGATTGCACATTGACCTTGCGCGCCAGTGCGCCGTCGAGGCCGTCGACAATCAGCGCCACGCCCAGCCACATCAGGCAATGGGTCGGCTGGTTTTCCAACAGGGCGAGGGTGGCCAGAAAAGCGGTGACCACGCCAGTCGCGGTAAAACCATGGGCGCCCCATGCTTTGAGCCTGGCGATGTGTACGGTCGATATCACGGGGGCGTTCTCCAGAAAGTGAAGCAAGCCGGGTATTACCCTTGGCGGGAAGGGCGCCGGCAAACCGGGTCGGGGTTGCAGCTATCGACCGGTCTGGCCGGGATAAGGTTCACCACTGATCAATCTTAGCTGGCCGGCAAAAAAATACGCGGGCGAAATCCGTCAGAGCTTCGAGCACCAGCCAAACGGTGCTGGCGCTATGGCCGCACGGGTCTATCGTTGCCAGATGCAGTGACTGCCAATGCTTGAGGATGACGTCATGAACACCAGCGATTTGCTCGAACAACTGCTACAAGGCCGGGCCTCGGCGGGGCAACAATCTTCAGCGTCTGCCGGCGTTGGTTCGGGCGGTTTAGGTGGGTTACTGGGTGGATTGCTCGGTGGTGCGGATTCCACTGGCACACGCGGTGGCTCTGCGGCTGGCGGGTTTGGCGGATTAGGCGGCTTGCTCGGCGGTTTGCTTGGCGGCGCTGGTGGTCTGGGCGGCGCCTTGGGTGGGGCGCTGGGCGGCGGTGGCGCCACGCAAAACCGTTCGGGAGGCACCAACTACGCGGCGCTGGCCTCGCTGGGCATGATGGCGTTCCAGGCGTATCAGGCCTGGCAACGCAACCAGGCGAGTGCGGCATCGCAGCAAGCGCCGCAAACGGCTAACCTTCTTGCCGGCCCGGAAATAGAAGAACACAGCCACGCGGTGCTACGCGCGTTGATTGCGGCGGCCAAGGCTGATGGTCGTATCGATGAATCCGAAAAACACCTGATCAGCAGCGAAATCGGCAAACACACCGATGATCCGCAATTACAGCAATGGCTTGACGCTGAAGTCGCCAAGCCGCTGGACCCTGACGAAGTGGCGCAAGCGTCAAACGGTGACCCGGCTGTCGCCGCCGAAATGTACCTGGCCAGCGTGATGCTGGTGGACGACCAGCAGGACGCCGAACGCACCTATCTGGACGAGCTGGCAGCCGCGTTGAATATCGACCCGCAGTTGCAGGTGCACCTGGAACAGCAGGCCAAGGGTCAGGCCTGAAAGCAAAATCAAAAGATCGCAGCCTTCGGCAGCTCCTACAGGGTGTCCATCATTCCGTGTAGGAGCTGCCGAAGGCTGCGATCTTTTGATTTTCATAGCCAAATTGCATCCCACAACGGGTAGTCCCCCACACGCCCAACCAAACCGGCGCGCAACGGGTTCATAACGATGTATCGGGCAGCCGCTTTTAGATCTTCGTCGCGACGCAACGCCCGGTCGTAATAACCGCGCTGCCATATCCCTCCCTGACTGCCGCGCTTGAGATTAATCGAGCGACAACTGCGCGATTTGACGCGGCACATGAGCGCTGCCAACGAACAGTGTTTCAATTCAATCAGCCAATGCAGATGATCGGGCATCACAACCCACGCCAGTGACTGAACCATTCCCTCGTCATTGGCTGCACGCATTTGCTCTACTAGCAGTCTTCCCAAACGCCAATCCGAAAACACCGACTGACGTTCGTGAACGACGGCGGTGAGCAGATAAATACGTCCTGCCTCGCTATAACGCCCCTTACGCAATCCACACGCCTTTACAGCAGCAGGCATTCCTTTGCCCTCCAAAAAATATCATTCTCGAACTCTAGCCAGCCCTCGCTCTCACGCCGGTCAAACCCATTGCAGGATGTAACCCTGTAGGAGCTGCCTAAGGCTGCGATCTTTTGATCTTGTTTTCTAAAATCAAAATCAAAATCAAAAGATCGCAGCCTTCGGCAGCTCCTACAGGGGATTGCGGTGTATGCGAAGACGGCGCAGGTGGCCGTCCGTCCGGGCAATTTTCACGTCGATTGAATTTTTCGCAGGCGCCGCCTCTCTGCTGCTGTAGAGGCGTGTGGAACAGCGTCCTGCCAACCGACCGAGAATTTTGCCATGACTGTCCTGACCCCCCTGCAGGCTGCGCCTGCCCAACCGCTCCTGATGAACGCTGCCGGGAACATCCGCCAGGTCTATGAAGCGTTGTTGCGCGAAGACAATCCGCATGACCTTGCGCAGGCGTTTTTGCAGGAGCAACTGCAACACGCCGCGCAACTTACCGACTCGCTGCCCGAAGATCCGACGACATGGCACGCCTGGGTAGCCGAACATTGCGCCGATGTCGCCCGGCAATACGCCGACTATCTGCAACAGCGCAAGGCCGGTGGGCCTCGGCAATTCTTTCGTGGCAAGGCCCAGGCTCTGTATTTCCTGCAAGCGGTGGCACCGACCAAACTGGTCGACGGTGCATGGCTTTATGGTCTGTTGCCGCGCTGGCAAGACCCGCGTTACCAAGGCCTGCTGCGAACCTTTCTGGAAGAACTGGGCGAAGGCAATCCGGCGCAGAACCATGTGGTGATTTACCAGAAATTGCTCGCCGAGCACGATCTGCAGGACAGCAGTGCCATCGACGATGAACGCTACCTGCAAGGCGCAATTCAACTGGCCCTCGGTGTCTGTGGTACTGATTATCTGCCCGAGGTGATCGGCTACAACCTCGGTTACGAACAACTGCCGTTGCACCTGTTGATCAGCAGCTACGAACTCAGTGAGCTGGGCATCGATCCGTACTATTTCACCCTCCATGTGACCATCGACAACGCCAGCACCGGCCATGCGCAAAAAGCCGTGCAGGCGGCGCTTGACCTGCTGCCGCTCGAGGCCGATCGAGCCGAGTTTCTGCGCCGGGTAGCGCTGGGCTATCGGCTCAACGATCTGGGGCAGGGCAGTCGCGCGATCATCGACGGTTTCGACCTTGAGCACGAGTTGCTGGCGATGCTTGAACGCAAATGCCCATTCGCTCAGCACATGCACTCCGATTACTGCCGTTTCGAAGGGCAGACCGTCAATCAGTGGCTGGCGGCACCGGAGCAATTGCCCGGATTCCTCCAGGCATTGCAGAACAAGGGCTGGATCAAACGCCACGAAGATCCGCAGGCCAGCCGTTTTTGGCAACTGATCGCGGGCGACGGTGCGGCGATGTTTGGCGTGTTCAATGCCTACGAAAAACAACTGGTGCACGACTGGATTGCCGGCAACTGGACCTCATCGGATAAACCCAGACCCATGCGACGGCACAGTCAGACGGCAGCGCCCATCGAAGGGCTTGAGCAGGATCCCGATGTACAGGCGCTCAATGCCGCGCTGCAAGGTCAGGATGCCTTGGCGCAAATGGCGATTCTGATCCCCTGGCTCGCCCCGGCCCGCCATGCACATCCGGCCGGGCTGCTCGCCACCCGGCGTTTTATCGAACTCAAATCCCGTTTGCCTTAAGGACCTTGCCGATGAATCAGGAAGAGCAACTCTGCCCCAACGACCTCGTGCTGCTGCAATTGGGCCGACGCTTGTTGGCAGATGGATATCGGTTCGTCACCCCGACGCCGTTGACCCATCATCGGGTCAATCAGCGTGACGAGGGCCAGATGGCCGACACTTTGCGCGATGTGTTCGGCTGGTCGCGTCCGTTCGCGCCGGGATTGCTGTCGGCCGATGAACAGCGGCAACTGCAAGACGCGCAGATCATTGATCACTACGAAGGTGAGCTGAAGAGTCGGGTGCGCTGGTCGAGCCTGGATGATTTGCTGTTCGTGCATTCGGCGTTCCCCACCGAGGCCGCTGACGCGGTGTTTTTCGGCCCCGACACCTACCGTTTCGCGCAACTGATTCACACCCACCTGCAGCAGAACTTCGCGCCAATCCATCGTGCGGTGGACATCGGTTGTGGCGCTGGCGTCGGTGCGATTCTGATCGGCCGGGCCCGACGCGAGGCAGAGGTGCTGGCGCTGGACATCAACCCTGCGGCGCTGCGCCTGACCGCGATCAATGCGGCACTGGCGGAAGTCGCCAACGTCGAAGTGCGCGCCAGTGATCTGTTGCAAGGCGTCGACGGCGAGTTCGACCTGATCGTCGCCAACCCGCCGTACATGGCCGATCCGGCAGAGCGCGCCTATCGCCACGGTGGCGGTACGCTCGGGGCGGGGCTGTCGCTGCGCATCGTCGAGCAGGCACTGAATCGACTGGCGCCCGGCGGTTCACTGCTGCTCTACACCGGTGTGGCGATGGTCGACGGTCGCGATCCGTTCCTCGACACCGTGCTGCCACGCCTGGATGAAAAACGCTTCGGCTGGACGTACCGCGAACTCGACCCGGATGTCTTCGGCGAAGAACTGCTCAACCCCGGGTATCAACGGGTCGACCGCATCGCAGTGGTGACGCTGACCGTGACCCGAATGGGCTGAAACAAGGCAGGTGCACGATGAACAGGAACCTCGACGACTACAACCGCATGCGCGATTTTTCGGCGACCTCGGAACCCGCCGCTGTCAAGCGATCTGGACGTAAAACCGCTGCCGAGCATGCTTTGCAGTTCTGCATCCAGAAGCACGACGCGTCGCATCTGCACTACGACTTTCGTCTGGAACTCGATGGCGCACTGAAGAGTTGGGCGGTGCCAAAAGGGCCGTCGCTCGACCCCAAGGTCAAGCGGCTGGCGGTGCATGTCGAGGATCACCCGCTGGATTACGCGACATTCGAAGGCAACATTCCGCAAGGGCATTACGGCGCCGGTGATGTGATCGTCTGGGATCGTGGCGTGTGGATTCCACTGGAAGATCCGCACGAGGCCTACGCCAAGGGCAAGCTCAAGTTCGAGCTGCAAGGCGAGAAGCTCGGCGGTATCTGGAACCTGGTGCGCACGCACATGCCGGGCAAGAAGGAGCAGTGGTTCCTGATCAAGCATCAGGACGGCGCCGCACGGCCGCAGGATGACTACGATGTGTTGGCAGCCGAACCGGACAGCGTGTTGAGCGAACGCACGCTCGTCACCAAACCAAAGCTGGCCGCCGAGCACAGCAAACCGCTGAAAAAGCCCGCAGCAAAAACGCGCAAGACCCCGACCGGCAAGCTCACGGGGGCGCACAAGGCCAAACTGCCGACGCAACTCAAGCCGCAACTGGCCACGCTGGTCGACAGTGCGCCGCAAGGGCAGTGGAGTTACGAGATCAAATTCGACGGCTACCGGATTATGGCGCGCATCGATCATGATCAAGTGCAGTTGTTCACCCGCAACGGCCATGACTGGACACACAAGCTGCCGCAACAGGCCGCCGCTCTGGCCGCGCTGGGACTGGAATCGGCGTGGCTCGACGGCGAAATGGTCGTCGCCAACGAACACGGCGTCCCGGATTTTCAGGCCCTGCAAAATGCTTTCGAAGCCGGGCGCAGCGGTAACATCCTCTACTACCTGTTCGATCTGCCGTATCTCAATGGTGTCGACCTGCGCGAAGTGCCGGTCGAGGAACGTCGCGCCGCGCTGGCCACGGTGCTCGGCAGTCATGAACAACCGCTGCTGCGCTTCTCCGAAGCCTTTGACGAAACCCCGGATGCGCTGCTCAACAGCGCCTGCCAGATGCAGATGGAGGGCCTGATCGGCAAACGCCTCGGCTCGCCGTATATATCCCGGCGCAGCAGCGACTGGATCAAGCTCAAGTGCAAACACCGCCAGGAGTTCGTCATCGTCGGCTACACCGATCCGAAGGGTTCACGCAGTGCCTTTGGCGCGTTGTTGCTGGGGCTGCATGATCGCGACAGTGGCGAGTTGCGTTACGCCGGCAAGGTCGGCACCGGCTTCAACGAGGCGACGTTGAAAAGCATTCTGGCCCAGCTCAAACCGTTGCAGGTGAAGACGGCTGCAGTGGTCAATCCACCCAGCGGCTTCGAGGTCAAAGGCGTGCACTGGCTCAAGCCGAAACTGCTGGCGGAGGTCGCGTTTGCGGAAATGACCAAGGACGGTTCGGTGCGCCACGCCGTGTTCCATGGCTTGCGCAATGACAAACCGGCCAAAGCCATCACTGAGGAGCGAGCGAAACCGGTGAAGACTGCAGAGAAGAAATCAGCCACGAAGAAAGCGCCGAAAAAAGCCCCGGCGAGCAGCGCAGAAACCGCGCCGTCACAACTTGGACTGGCCAACGGCAAGGTGCGCATCACTCACCCGGATCGCGTCATTGATGCGGTCAGCGGTACCACCAAGATGCAACTGGCCGAGTATTACGCCAGTGTTGCCGAATGGATCCTGCCACAGCTCAAGGATCGTCCGGTGGCACTGGTGCGCGCCCCGGACGGCATCGCCGGCGAATTGTTCTTCCAGAAAAACGCCGAACGCCTGGCGATCCCCGGCATTACCACGCTGGACAAGGATGTCACCGGGCAACCGGTCATGCTGATCAACAACGCCGAAGCGCTGATCGGTGCGGTCCAGATGAGCACCGTTGAACTGCATACCTGGAACGCGACCACGGTTGACCTGGACAAACCCGATCGCTTCGTCCTCGACCTCGACCCGGATCCGGCGCTGCCGTGGAAAAGCATGGTCGAGGCGACGGCGCTGACATTGACCGTGCTCGATGAACTGGGCCTCAAGGCGTTCCTCAAAACCAGCGGCGGCAAGGGTATCCATTTGGTGGTGCCATTGACCCGCAAACTCGGCTGGGACGAGGTCAAGGACTTCAGCCACGCCATCGTCACGCATATCGCCAAGCTGTTGCCGGACCGCTTTTCTGCGGTGTCCGGGCCGAAAAACCGCGTCGGGCGGATCTTTATCGATTACCTGCGCAACGGTCTGGGCGCCACCACCATTTGCGCTTACGCCGCGCGCACCCGCGAAGGCTTGCCGGTCTCCGTGCCGCTGTTTCGCGAAGAAGTCGCCGAGATCAAGGGCGGCAATCAGTGGAACGTGCACAACGTTCATGAGCGATTGTCGGAGGTTGGCGACGAGCCATGGGCCGATATGAAGAAAACCCGCCAGAGCATCACCGTCGAGATGCGCAAACGTCTGGGGCTGAAGAAGTGATCAGGTGTCCCGCAGCAAGTCGTGGGCGTTGAGTAGTTCGAAGGCGATTTCCGGGTGGTTTTCCAGGCCGCGGCGAATGGCGGCCGGAATTGCGGCGCGGGTCTTGCGGCACAGGCCGGGTAACTCTTCGATCTGAATCGCTATGCCACGCATGGTGCGCACTTCGTTGAAACCGGGAGCGACGTCGACGCGGATGCCCAATTGCTCAAACATCCGCTGTTGCAGATGTTTGAGGTCATTCAGGTCTTTGAGCATTTCGAGGCGAGCAAGCAGACGCTTCTCTTCGTCCCGAGTCAGACGCAGGATGCGCAAATCCGCGCCAGGTGTCTCCAGCAATGGGTCGCGCCCGCAAATGCAGGCGCCGGGCGGGCAAGGGGAGCGCAAGGGCACAGAAGTCGTCATGGCCTCCATCATAGAGGCCGTCGGACAGTTTTGCCTATGCGCCTTCAGCGGCCATCCATCGCCTGCTTTTTCCGTGACGGCTACTGATTCAGGCCTTCGTAATGCACCAGAATCGCGTTGGCCAGATCTTCATCGCTGGCGTTGAGGCCAGGATTGTCCTGGCGAGCCTGCTGCAGTACCGATTCAAGATAAACCCCACGAATGGCCCCGCCACTGGCGACAAATGCAGACAAGTCGTCACGGGCCGGAATCACCATTTTGTGATCCTTGAAGGTCGAATACAGCGACGCGGAGACACCCGCTGAGGTGGCGACATCACCCGCATCGACGCGGGCCAACGCCGAACCGACAGGCAGGCATAAGAGTAAGGAAGAAATGAGCACTAACTTGCGCATGACGGTGTTCCTCCACAAGCGCGAAGCAAAAAGGGAAGGTCTACATAATGTGAGAGGGGCGCGCGCGACGGGAGTTCCGTGGTGCAGAAAAGTCCGAGTTATTGCAAAACAGATGCGGGCAACGCCATGGCGGGTTGCCCGTTTTTCAAGCTGCGATGAGTCAGATCACCCCGCAGGCCATGCGATCGCCGCCACCGCCCAGTGGTTTCGGCATATCGGCGTGGTTGTCGCCCCCGGCGTGGATCATCAGCGCGTGGCCTTTGATCTCGGAGATTTTTTTCAGGCGCGGCGCCAGTACCGGATAGTTGGCAATGCCGTCCGCAGTCACATAAATCGCCGGGAGGTCACCCAAATGACCGTCAGCATACGGGCCGAGGTGCTTGCCGGTTTTTTGCGGGTCGAAATGTCCGCCAGCGGCCAGTGCAGCGCCTTTCACGCCGTCCTTCATGCCGGCCTCGCAACTGCCGTTCTCATGCACATGGAAGCCATGCACACCGGCCGGCAAGGATTTCAGCTCGGGCGTGAACAACAGGCCATACGCCGTCTCACTGATGGTGACCGAGCCGATCGCTTGCGGCGCACCGTCGGCGCTGACCAGATTGATGGCGACTTTTTCCGTCGCCGCCTGTGCGGTTCCAATGGCCAAGGTGCCGAGCAAACCCAACCACAATGCGCGTTTCATAAGCATTTTCCTTTTGCTGCAAGAGTGTTCAGAACGACGGACTCAATAGCCTGCCGGCATTAACCGGCGATGAACGCACATCCGCCTGCGTTGCAAAGTGAGACTTGCCGCGCAATCCGAAAGTTTTGCTGCGTTTAGCCAGCGTGCCGACACCTGTTGACACGCTCTGGCGCGGCAGACCTGCGCAAATAGGCTTAACTGAAGGCTGACAAGCGCTTACGGGCGTAACGAGAGAGGAAAATCCGGTGTCGATTAAACTGCGTTTAGTGTTGCTGATTGTGACAAGTCTGCTGACGGCGTTGATCGTGAGTCTGGTCAGTTACGTCGGCAACCAGCGGATGGCCTCGGCGGTCAGCGATAACGCGGTCAGCATGAGCGCGCTGCGCAACCACATGGAAGCCGACATGATGCACGACGCCCTGCGCGCCGATGTCTATTCGGCAATGCTGGTGGGTCTGGGCAAAAGCACCAGCACGGCGCCCGAGGTGCGCGATTCGATCAACGAGCATGCGGGGCATTTTCGTGAGGTGCTTGAAGACAACCTCAAGTTGCCGATCAACCCGGCATTGCGCACAGCGCTGGAGCAGATCAAGCCGAGCCTCGATACCTACATCAATACCGGCGAGCGGATCGTCGGGTTGGCGCTGGACAATCCTGATGCCGCTCAGCAGGAACTGGGCACCTTCAACTCGGCATTCAGTCAGCTCGAAGAACAAATGGCCGCTTTGAGCGAGTTGATCGAGTCCAATACCCGGCAGACCAGCGAAGGTACCGAATCAGCCATCCACAGCGCCAACGTCGCGCTCGGCGTGGTGTTGATCGCCAGTCTTGTGCTGCTCCTGATTCAGGGGCGCTGGGTCATTCTCAGCATCTTGGGGCCGTTGAAGGCCGCCAGCCGTATCGCCGAAAGCATCGCCCACGGCAACCTCAGCGAGCCGATCGCCGAGCCGTCCGGCAAGGATGAAGCCAGTGTCCTGATCCGCACATTGGCGACCATGCAGCGCGACTTGCGCAACATGATCGATGTGGTGCGGCGCAATGCTCACGGTGTCAGCGGCATGAGCGAACAACTCAGCCACGGCTGCCATCAGGTCGCCGACAGCAGCCAGCAACAAAGCGTGGCCGCCGGCACCATGGCGGCGGCCGCCAGCCAGATGACTGCAAGCATCGAGGAAATCACCCGCCACGCCGAACGTGCACTGAGCATGGCCAGTCAGGCCGAAACCCTGGCCAAGGAGGGCGGCGGCGTGATTCATCAAGTGGTCAGCGACATGGACGATATCGCTCGATCAGCGCAACAGTCGGCCCAGGTGATCCGCACGCTGGATAAGGAATCCGAAGCCATTTTCAACATCATTCAAGTGATCAAGAGCATTGCCGACCAGACCAACCTGCTGGCGCTCAATGCCGCCATTGAAGCGGCCCGGGCCGGGGAACAGGGCAGGGGGTTTGCAGTGGTGGCTGACGAAGTGCGCAGTCTGGCGGCACGCACCAGCGCCTCGACCCAGGAAATCGCCGCAATGGTCGCGCGCATTCAGCACAGCACCCGCGAGGCGGTCAGCAGCATGGAGGCGGGCGTCGCGCAGGTCGATAAGGGCATGGCGGTGACGGCGGATGTCGAGCGAGCGATTCGTGAAATCCTCGAGGCGACGTTGAGCACGACACAACTGGTCAACGACATCACCCGCACGATTGGCGAGCAGAGCCAGGCCAGTAACGAAATTGCCCATCAGGTGGAAATGATTGCCGGAATGTCCGAGGGCAACAGCCGGGTGATCGGGCAAACAGCGAATACTACAGATGAGTTGTCGAGCTTGGCGGGGCAGTTGGCGCAGTCGGTGGATCGGTTTCGGTTGTGAAAGCGGGGGAATGACCCGAACCTGAGTTGAATGTCAGGCAAATAGGTAACAGGAATGCTTTCAGACGATAAGTACCGTCGTTTGTATGTCCAGTTTGAATTTATATGTTCTGAAGAAATGTTGTTTTTTATCTGTTTCAATGGTGACAAAGGGCTTTTTCTTGCGATTGCAAACGAACGCTTTTTTAGGACTGAAGTTATCCAGATACTCCTCACCATGCGTTGTCTGCAGAAATTGAATTGTCGACTCGAGCTGCTCAATCGCATGATTTTTCCATGCGCTACCGCCTCTTTCTTTCAACTCAACCAAGTAAAGCTGCTTATTTGTGGTCAGCATGCAGTCACATCGACCTCGACCCGGTTCTTCAGTGTCACCAATCACGCATTTGTCGATGGCTGTGAAAAGGACCGCTTTACTATCCGGGTTTTTGACTGTGGCGATCCAGGTCTCTTCTGACTCTGGATCGGCGTAGGCGACAGGACGCGATGTGTTGTCGCACAGGCCAAACCGTTCTTGGTGGTAAGGGCCACTTTGACATTGAGCATTGAGGAAATTCACGCCTCCAATGCCTCCTCGATATCGAGAAGTTGATCGAACAAATCATTACCTTCACGAAGTGATTCGTTGAGGTAGTTATGGTCCGACGGAATGCCTCCCGACATGGGCAATTTTTCGATGCTTCCAGTTGTTTCATCGGCTTGATAAATCGCCAGTTCATTAGCGTCTACCAACGCGTGCAGGGGTATTACTTTGGCGAGGCTGGTTAGCAGGGTCTCTGCGCGCTTCTCCAATATGCTGTCGTGCAGATGTTTGCCCTGCACAGCGATCGTCAGGTAACTCACCACATAAGGGCTATGAGTTGTCAGTACCAGACGGTTGTTTTGCCCTTGGTTATTGAACTGAAGAAGGCTTTGCAGAACGCTCCATTGTGATCGTGGGTAAAGATTCTGTTCGGGTTCTTCAACAATGTTTATAAAAGCAGTTTTGTTAAACCTTGCTGACAATGCAGAGAGAGCAATACGGCGTTGTTCCTCTGTCAGTGAGTCGATGGAAAAAATCTCCACAACCTCCTTTCTGAAACGCTCCAGCTCTTCGGTACTCATGGTTTCCTGCCGCTCTTCACTTCGCTCTTGAACGGTGTTGGCTAAGTAGTGGCTCACGAGATGTAGCGGTACAGCTGATTGAAAACCACTGGACGCATCAGCCAATCTCAGTTTGTAGTCTGATTCGCGGATGTTGAGTATGTCATTCAGTTTGTCGTATTCGAGTTCCGCCTGATTGATCGGTAGGCGTAGTGCCCCTTTCATATTGGCTTTCGCCGCGTCGAACTCAGTCAAAAACTCTTTCAGCGAATCCGAAGAAAGCTTCAATTCCCGGGGGTGCCGGACGTAGGCGATGAAATTGCGTTCTGCAGGCACATACATGATTTGAGGCAGGTGATATTTTCTGCCTTTCAATTCACTGACATGCAGCTGTCCGCGCAAATAATGGATTACGTAGGCTTCACCTTCGTATTCGATCTCAGTATCCGCAGAAAGATAATTTTCGAGCCTGTGATACATGAGGTAGGGCTTGATGAATTTATTTTTTCGTTCAAACCATTTTGCGTCGTAGTCGCCTCGCACCAGTGCCTTTTCAATCCACGAGAAGGTTGAATACAGTTTGGCCAATGTGCTCTTCCCCGAGCCCTGATTGCCCACAAATACGGTCACACGTTTGAACTCTATCCAGCCATTGTTCTTCACACCGTTACGGATAGGGCCAAAATGCTTGACGCGTAGTCGGGTCATTGATCACTCCATAGAGACGAGCTGATGCGGTATAGCGGTGCAGCATATCAGGGCGGGATGGAAACAGGAGTGGGAAATGCGACGACTCAGGTATAGCGCCAGTTTTTTGTGGGAAAGGACTCTGCCTCTACTCATTTCAGGCGGAGTCCTTTTTATCAATCAGAACTTGAACGCCTGCCGCCCCACCAGCAACCACTTGCCATGCTGTTTCTGCCAGATCTGAAAATTCTCGATCTCGGTCGGCACCACCTCTGTCCCCTTTAACGCCTGTGCGGAGAAGTGATGGCGCACGAGCGCGGTGTCGCCGGACAGGGTGATGGTCTGGTTCTGCATTTCCAGGGTCTTGAACGCGCTCTTGCCGGTTTCGATGTCGGCGATGAATTCCTTCTTGTCCTGAATCTTGCCGCTGGAGTGGCCGTAGGTCAGGTTGGGCGCGGTCAGCGCGTTCAGTTCGGCGATGTCCTTGTGCAGCATCGCCTGGGTCAGATGATCCACCGCTTGGGCGACATCCTTTTCCGCCGGGGCAGAGGCGGCCATGGCGTAGCCGCTGAAGGCGCAGAGAAAACCGATCAGGAGTCGGGTCTTGGTCATGAGGTAGTTTCCTTGTTGTTATGAGTTGATGACTGTGTTCGTCAGTCATCGTACAACCTAGCAGAAAATCTTTGGATAAGGCATTGCTTCAAAGCGTTGGTCGTCGGGGGTCATGTTCAGCCTTCGTCGGCCGATAGTGTCCAGAGCGGAAAAAGACTCTCAAGTCGGGAACAGACGCGCGGGTTTGCCCTGACGTGATATTCTTCGCGCCAACTTGGTTTGACCTTATTCAGTTTGCTTGCCTTCGGGCGGGCTGACGGAATCCCTGTCGCTCAAGTAGCTGAGCCAATAATGATAAGAAGTCAGTTCAGAAGGGACATTAACTGAGGTCGATGCAGCATGTCGGCCTTGTGTGCCCACCCGTCAAAATTGAAGTGTGCCGGAATCTGCGACGCGAGCCTGAGCGTCATCAAAGCGGATCGCATACAGATAACAGCGGCGGGCGGAAGGCGTTTTATCATAGGTGCAACAGATGTTTAAGAAAGTGAACACAGCCCTGCTGGGTCTGGCTTTGGCGATGGGGATGACATCCGCCAATGCTGACGAAGCAAAGAAAGTCGACGTCCTGCTGATCGGCGGCGGCATCATGAGCACCACCCTCGGTGTGTGGATCAATGAGCTGGAGCCAAGCTGGTCGATGGAAATGGTCGAACGCCTCGACGGCGTCGCCCTGGAAAGCTCCAACGGCTGGAACAACGCCGGTACCGGTCACTCGGCGCTCGCCGAGTTGAACTACACCCCGGAAGACGACAAAGGCAACGTAACGATCCCGAAAGCCGTCGAGATCAACGAAGCGTTCCAGGTCTCCCGTCAGTTCTGGGCCTGGCAGGTTCAGCAAGGCGTTCTGAAGAACCCTCGCTCGTTCATCAACACCACTCCGCACATGAGCTTCGTGTGGGGCGATGACAACATCAAGTTCCTGAAAAAGCGCTACGAAGCCCTGCAGGCGAGCCCGCTGTTCGCCGGCATGCAGTACTCCGAAGACCCGGCTGTGATCAAGAAGTGGGTCCCGCTGATGATGGAAGGGCGTGACCCGAACCAGAAAATCGCGGCCACCTGGAGCCCGCTGGGTACCGACATGAACTTCGGCGAAATCACCCGCCAGTTCGCTGCGTACCTGCAGACCAAGCCTAACTTCGATCTGAAACTGTCGAGCGAAGTCCAGGACATCACCAAGAATGCCGATGGCACTTGGCGCGTCAGCTACAAAAACCTGAAAGACGGCAGCAAAACCGAAACCGACGCCAAGTTCGTGTTCATCGGCGCGGGCGGCGGTGCACTGCACCTGCTTCAGAAGTCGGGCATTCCGGAAGCCAAGGAATACGCTGGCTTCCCGGTTGGTGGTTCGTTCCTGGTGACCGATAACCCGGCCATCGCTGAACAGCACCTTGCCAAGGCCTACGGCAAAGCGTCGGTTGGCGCACCACCGATGTCCGTTCCGCACCTGGACACCCGTGTTCTGGACGGCAAGCGCGTCATCCTGTTTGGCCCGTTCGCGACCTTCAGCACCAAGTTCCTGAAGGAAGGCTCGTACCTGGACCTGCTGACCAGCACCACCACCCACAACATCTGGCCTATGACCAAGGTCGGCATCAAGGAATACCCGCTGGTCGAGTACCTGGCTGGCCAACTGATGCTGTCGGATGAAGACCGTCTGAACGCGCTGAAGGAATACTTCCCGAACGCCAAAGCCGAAGACTGGCGCCTGTGGCAAGCCGGCCAACGCGTGCAAATCATCAAGCGTGATGAAGCCGCTGGCGGCGTGCTGAAACTGGGCACCGAAATCGTTGCTGCGCAAGACGGCTCCATCGCCGGTCTGCTGGGCGCATCGCCAGGCGCGTCGACCGCTGCACCGATCATGCTGAGCGTGCTGCAGAAAGTCTTCAAAGACAAAGTGGCTACTCCTGAGTGGCAAACCAAGCTGCACCAGATCGTTCCAAGCTACGGCACTCAGCTGAACAACGATCCAGCCAAAGTGGCTGCAGAGTGGGCCTACACCGCCAAAATCCTCGAATTGCCGACACCTCCAGTGATCGGTCAGGCTGCTGCTCCGGCTGCGCCTGCAGCTCAGAAAGCTGAAGCTCCGAAGGAAAACGCTGCACGTGACATGGCTCTGTAACTAGAACCCTGACACACAAAGCCCACTGAACCGGCGACGGTCAGTGGGCTTTTTTCTGGCAAAGCGTTTTGTAGGAGCTGTCGAGTGAAACGAGGCTGCGATCTTTTGATCTTGCTTTTGAAAGATCGAGATCAAAAGATCGCAGCCTGCGGCAGCTCCTACAGGGCTTTCATGTGCTCAGGATTTGGCCTTGGCCAGATAAGCCCCCAGCCGCCGACCCATCTCTTCGCCCAAGGCCTGCAGACCACTGAGTGGCCGCACCATCACTTCAAACTCGACAATCTTCCCGTTCTCATCAAAGCGAATCATGTCGATCCCCTTCAACTCCTTCGAACCCACCCTGGCGCTGAACTCCAGAATCACATTCAAGCCATCGGCAGTCGCCAGTTCACGGTGATAGCGGAAATCCTCAAACACCTCGAACACCGTGTTGAGAATCATCGACACCACTGGTGCGCCCGGATAAGGCGTGTGGGCCATCGGCGAGCGGAACACGGCTTGCGGGTCGAGCAGGCCGGGCAGGGCGCTGAGGTTGCCGGTGCGGATCATTTCGTGCCATTTGCCCAGCGATGCGGCGACGTTGGGTTGCAGGTTCAGGTCGGTCATGTTCACTCCAGGATTTTTCTTGTTGTTGTCGCGACGGCAATGACGCTAGATCAACCACGCCGAAATTGAACCCTCGTGCCGCGATCTGAATACCGGGCCATGGCCCATGCGGATCAGATGCGCATCTGATCCGCATTATTTCACTGGATCTGCCTCTGTTACCGGCTCAGTCATCTGCTCAAAATAGCCCCACGGTTCGGCACTCGCGGCAGTTCTTCATCCCGAAGCGCCCAGTGCACCGCAAGCTCAGCATTGAGGAGAGCAACATGAACAAGATGGCGTTTTTTCTGGGTGGCTTTCTGACACTGACCATTCTGATCGGCCTGCTCGCAACGATTTCTCCGGTCTGAAGCGACCCTTTTCCAGTGACGTCCACGGGTGTGTCGCGCAAAGCATGTTTAAATGCCGCGCCCCACACCTGTAAATGGACTTCAGTCATGGCCGAACACCGCATTCGCGCGCTCGCACTTTGCGTTTTTCATCACAACGGCAAAATTCTGGTTAACGAATTTCGCGACCCGGTCAGCCAGCAAACCTGCTTTCGGCCCGTCGGCGGCGGCATCGAATTCGGCGAGACGAGCGCCGAAACCATCGTGCGTGAAGTGCAGGAGGAGTTGGGGTTGTCCATGACGGACATGCGTCTGCTCGGCACACTCGAAAGTCTTTTCGTTTACAACGGCAAACCGGGACACGAAATTGTCCAGGTATACGACGCGACGTTTATCGATCCGGGCGTCTACGACCACGCACAGATCGATGGCCATGAAAGCGACGGCGCGCCCTTCACCGCGCGTTGGCATGACAGCTCAAGCTTCAGCGAGCAGGCGCCCCTGGTGCCGAAAGGCTTGCACGAACTGCTGAAAAGCGCCGGATTGCTCAGCTGAATCTACTCACGCTTCCCCCGACCAATACCAAAGTGTGTCACCCCAGCGGGAGTCATTGATCTTCGGCATGAGTTCACCCTGTTGGAAATGACGACGGGAGTTCGCCTGAGCGGGCGTGAACCAATAGCCGGTTCGGCTGCATGCATCGCCGGCAACGATTCGGCCGACTTGTGTCATTCGTGGGCTTTGATGATTTCTCGCGTAGTCGACCAGATCTTTCGGGTAAACCATATGGTCGACGGCGTGATCATCGATGCCATACAAAAATGCGACGGCGCCAGCTTCAAACGCCCAGTAGCCCACGTAGTTCCCGTCCTCTCCCTGTAGATGAGCGTCGTGCCAAGGCGCATGCCGGAATGCGGGATACCATTGTTTGCAATAGGTCAGTAGCAGCTCGGAAGCTTCTTCTTTTTCGTCTGCGTAAATCGCCTGTAACAACGGCGTGTAGACATCGTGAAACCACTCATCAACATCGTCTCGATCAGGCAAAACTTTGCAGAGAAGATCTTCGTAAAGTGCGTCCTCTCCCTTGAAGCCGGCATTGTCCAACAAGCTTGTGAACCGCTTCAGAAGATCAGTGCGGTGGAGCAGGACACACAAACTTATTACTTGGACGCATTCCTCATATTCGTCAAGCCAGCTGTCGATAGCCAGTGGAGAGATGTTCGCGATCTGTTCGAACGCTGCCAGTTTTTGCTGACGTACTTCATATTTTGAAATCAGGTCTTCAAGCAGGGGTTCTAACTCTGGAATATCGACGCCGGCGGTGTAGGAGATCAGCAGCTTTTTTAACGCAACTGTCTTGAAGTGATTCGCCCGCAGAGAGGCTTCCTGTTCCGGGGAGTCAGATTCAAAGGTGTTGTTTCTCCAGAATTCCTCGGTGTCAACGCTGTAGGCGAGAAACTCCACATATTGAGCGTCGCTAAGGAGTTTTTGTCTTTTCTTCATGGCCGCTCTACTCAAGATTCAAGGAAGGTTGCGCCCCGTATTTCGCGGCAAGAGATTTTTTGCGCTTGTTTACAAAAGCTTTTACTTCCGAGTCCTTGTAATGAAATGCCGAGTGGTTTCTATGGGTTTGCTCATCACTGTTCTTCAGACGAGCTTCCGCATGTTCTTTAGGACCCCATTTCGGATGGAAGAGCGGCGCATAAAAAAGATGACGACTATATGAGGCAGAGACTTGATCTACCAGTCGCAACGGAACGGCGTTTCCAATGTTTTTCTGGATCCACTCCTTGCTCATTTGAACAAGAATTTCCGTACTTCTCGCGGCTGTTGGTTTGGCTTTCTTATCTGCCGAGGGGGTCGGTTGTTTCGTTTTAGCCCGTTTACCTCTGCTTTTTTCGGCGGGAGCAGCCTGTACCGGATCTTGCGGTTCAAGCAGTGTATCCGTGTCGGGCAGTCCGGTTGCGCCAAGCTTTGAGGAGATGCCGGGAGTACGAGTATTGTTCGGTTTACGCATGAACTTGGGGCCATCCTCATCACGACTTGCTTTCGCTTCAACAATTGCGAATGTCTTCCCCTGATTATTGGCCGGGTCTGCGCGCCAGACGGAATCAATCCCCGTACCATTGGCTCCGTCTGTGAGTTTGTAGAGAACATGCCTGGCTTTCGGACTTCCACCTTTCGACAGTTTTCCTTTTTTCGTGGCACTCGGCAGCCCCTCCAGCCATTTGCCATCGGCCCCCTTGTCATGTCCATCCCAATCCTTGCCCCAGCCGAACTCGACTGCGCAGATGTAATCGGCGATATGTTCGCCGCTGACGCCCAGGCCTTCATTCAAAATGCTCGAAGGCGCCTGAACGCCGACCCTGGAGGATTCGACACGGTTGGAATGGGTGCCGCTGGCGCCGTCCTTGCCTTGGGTGCCGACGGTGGAATCGCGGTTGGCGGGTTTTTCCCCGCGTCGTGGGTGACTGGAGCCGGAGGCGGCGGCGGAGCTGTTGCGCTGCATGCCTTTCCATTTGATCAGGCGTTTTTCAACGATGCCAAGCATCGCCGGCATGTTGTCTCGGGCGGTAGCGAGTACGGTCACCACGGCGGTTTGAACCCAACCCGGCGAGCCCTTATAAACAGAGGAACTCCTGATTGCGGAAATAATGTCGTCCATTTCCGCGCGCAGTTTGCCGGCGTTGAAAATCCGTGACAGGAGTTCTTCCGGACTGGTCTTGATGCCGCATTCCTGCAAGACGAACCGCAGCAGATCGAACAACACCGGGGCGAATCGTTGAGGGTTGCGGTTGACGATACGCATGCTTTTTTTCAAGCCGTCACCCGCGCCGGGTATCCAGCCGATCACTGCCAGTAGCAAATCGAACTGGGCATCTTCCTTGGCTCCGGGCGTGTCCGATTTGTACAGCAGAACGGCGGATTCAATGGTGTCGTACACGTCAATGGCCTGGCCCAGAAACGGCACCGCACCCATCGCGATGCCTTTGCCCAGTTCGATAGCCGCTTCCTGATAAGCCCCGGTGCGGTCGTCGTTGCTGCTTGTTTGTGCGCTCATGCCAGCCTCCCTGCGGCTTTTTCGACCAATGCCTGTAGATCAACGGTGGCGGGGTCGAAACCCAGTTTTCGCAGATCCTCGTCAATTTTGTCGTCAGAAGCGTCAACCACGGCCACAGCCGGACGCTCATAGGGACGTGGGTCTTCACCGTAATAGACTTTCGCGGGGCCTTTTGGCACGTCCTCCAGCCGGGCGAATCCGTCGCTGTCGAGCACACCTTCGCGAGTCGAGCCATCGGCGAATTCAACGCGATAAGACGCGCCGGGTACGGGTTCGAGATTGTCGTAGTGCAGGTTCAGTTCAAGCCAGGTGGGATTGGTTTTGGCCCGTTCCATCAAGTTGCCGGCCGTGTCAGTCGCGGCCAGTCCGGGAATCAGCGGAGCAAGAATGGCGATGCCGGTCCCCACGCCCGGCGCGCCGCCAGTGTTGACCTTCACTTCGGCACCGCTGATGGTCACGCCGCCGGCGTCGACCTTGACGAAACTCCCGCCAGCCTTGGCCGTGAGTTCCATGCCACCCTCGGCGACGACTCTGTCACCGGCGTAGTAATGGATCTCGCTGCCGGCCTCGACAAACTGTGCGGTGCCGACTTTCAGGTGTCGAGTCACGCCAACCGTCAGGTGATCATCCGCGCGGATTTCGCTTTTACGATCCAGATGCGTAATCCGGTGCTCTTCAACCTTGAACTCACTCAGTGTATTGGCTTCAACGGTGTCATGCCGTTCGTTACCGACGCGAATCTTCTGGTCGTGCTCAATGTTCTCGTCCCAATCGCGCTGGGCATGGATGTAGATCTGCTCTACACCTTTCTTGTCCTCAATGCGGAACTCGTTGTAGCCCTTGCCGCCCGGTGAACTCAGGGTTTTGAAGGTGCTGCGGGTTTTGTTTGCCGGCAGGTCGTAGGGGACGACGTTTTCCTTGTGGTACAGGCAACCGGTGACCAGTGGCTGATCGGGGTCGCCTTCGAGGAAGGTGACGAGGACTTCCATGCCGATGCGCGGGATGGCGATGCCGCCGTACGCCGCGCCGGCCCAGCCGCTGGCGACGCGCATCCAGCAGGTGGTTTTGTCGTTGGACTGACCGTCGCGATCCCAGTGGAATTGCACCTTGATGCGGCCGTATTGGTCGCAGTGAATCTCTTCGCCTGCGGGGCCGGTGACGACGGCGGTCTGGCTGCCGAGGACTTTTGGTTTCGGGTGTTCAAGGGCAGGGCGGTAGTGCGCGTCCCACGGGGTGGCGAGGAAGCTGTTGCGGTAGCCCTGGTGGAAATCGCTTTTGTTGTCGGTGACGTCGCTGGTGACGTTTTCGCCGAGCACTTGCGGTTGTTTGCCTTCGTGGAAGACTTCCAGCAGCAGCCACAGGTCGTTCCATTCGGCGCGCGGGTGTTCGGCCAGCGTGAGGAAATGGCCGCTGGTGAGGGTCGGTTCGTCACCTTTGCCTTCGGCGAGTTTGTAGTCGCTGCGATGGCGTTCGAGGGCGCGGGTGGAGAGGAACTTGCCGCGCTCGCGGGTGGTGAAACGGCCGGGGTAGTCGTAGTCCTCGAGGTCCGGGGCAAAGGTGCTTTTCGCGGTGCCTTCGGGGAGGATCTTCGGTTTTTCGAAGTCGTAATCGCGGCGGCTGACGCGGGTGGTACGGGTTTCCAGGCGCAGGTTGAAGCGCTTGATCACCGGTTTGTCGGCGGCCATGCCGGAGTCTTGCTGGTAGCTCACCGGTTTCAGTTTGCGGAACACGGTCTGGTCGTCGCCGAACACCAGTTTGTGGCCGCTGCTGCTGTGCTGGAAGTGGAAGTGAATGCCTTCCTCTTCGCACAGGCGCTGGATGAAATGCAGGTCGGATTCGTCGTACTGCACGCAGTATTCGCGCTGCGGGTATTCGGCACCGAGCTGGAAGTTGTAGGCGTCGGCGAGGATGCCGCGATCTTCAAGGACCTGAGCGATGATCTTCGGCACGGTCAGTTGCTGGAAAATCTGCTGATCGTGGTTGTGCAGCAGGTAGGCCAGTTGTGGCACCAGGCTGAGGCTGTAACGGGTCAGGGTCTTGCCGGAGTCGCCTTGCTCGATGCGATACACCAAGCCGTGGATCTTGCCTTCGCCGGTCGGGCCGAAGGTCAGGACGCCGGGTTTGTGCAGCAGCTCTTCGAGTTTGAGGTCGGGGCGGGCGCTGACGAGTTCGAGGTCGAAACGGAACGGTTCGTTGAGGGCTTCGCGACCGGTGAAGCTGAGGACTTGCAGGTCGGCGTTGGCGCCTCCAACAGTGAAGGTAATGTGGCTAGCGTTTGCATCCAGCATGCTCGACTCCATCCATTGGAAAAGCTGTGCCGATGTTGCAACAATCCAAAAAGCCGATCAAGCGTCCGAACGTGCCATAAATCGGCTATTACCATTCCACTGAATGGACGGCGTACACACTCAGTGAGCCGCCTCAAGCCGATGGGACCGAGCGTCAGTCACCGCTATTACGGCGCCGCTCAATGCCATCCGGGTTGCCAGTGTCGAGCAACCTTCGTTCCACCAGAACATTCTCCAGCGCCTGACGCTCGACCGGCGCCATTTGGTGTTCACGTTTTTTCAGCTCTAGCAGAATCGGGCTGGACCAGTTGCGGTAGGTCTGTTCGATGTTGCGACGCGACGTCATCAGTCTCTCCTTGATCAAGAGCCAAGTGTTGCGGGCAGGGGCTCAATCCGATGAGGTATTAACGTTAGTCGACGAACGCCGGCTGCGCGAATGTCTACGTCCGTGTCGGAGCTGTCGAAGGCTGCGATCTGTTAAAGATCAAGATCAAAAAATCGCAGCCTTCGGCCTCTCCTGGAGCGGGGAGTATTGTGTGCGAATGGCGCTGCACGATCACGATCGGCTGCGGTCGTACTCTTCGAATGGGCGTATCACTTGTGGAGATCCAATGAGCCAGGAAGTCCTGACCACCGAAACCAACCGCCGCCAGTTGCAGCAGATCATCGCCGGGCTGTCCGACGGGGTGATTCTGCTAGAGCTGGATCAGAGCATTCTATGGGCCAACGAAGCCGCGCTGGCCATGCACGGTGTCAAGCGGATCACCGATCTGGGCCACAATGCCGACGAATACGCCAAGAAGTTCAACCTGCGCTATCGCAATAATCATTCGATCACCGCCGAAAACTACCCGATCAGCCGGGTAGCGCGCTGTGAGAGTTTCAATGACGTGCTGATTGAAGTGTCGCCGACTGACGACCCGGAACGTATCTGGGTGCACAGCGTGCGCAGCATGATTCTCACGGACCGCGAAGGGCAGCCCGAGTCGCTGGTGCTGATCATGAGCGACGTCACCGATTGGGCCAACGCCGAGCAGCGCTTCGAAAGGACCTTCAACGCCAACCCCGCACCGGCGGTGATCTGCCGCCTTAGTGATCTGCGTTACATCAAGGTCAATCCGGGGTTTCTGGAAATGACCGGGTACACCCGTGAACAGGTGATTGGCACGTCCTCTTATGAAATCGACATTTTCGAGCAGGCCGAACACCGGGATCTGGCTATTCAGCGCCTGCGCGACGTCGCGACCATTCCGCAGATGCAGGCCGAGCTGCGCCTGCCCGATGGCAGCAGCAAGCAGGTGATCGTGGCCGGTCAGCCGCTGACGCTCAACGATGAAGATTGCATGTTGTTTTCTTTCGTCGACATGGAGATGCGGCACAAGGCCGAGGTGGCGTTGCGGCAGAGTGAGGAGCGTTTTGCCAAGGCGTTTCGCCTGACGCCGGTGCCGATCCTGATTTGCAGTGCCGACGAGCAGCAGGTGATCGACGTCAATCAGGCGTTCCTCGAAACCCTGGCCTATGACAGCGAAGACGTGCTCGGCAAAACCGTGACGCAGCTGGACTTTATCGACGACAGCGTTGCGTGCACGCGGTTGCTGGCGGCGCTGGCGAAAAACGGCCGGGTGGATCGGGTCGATGTGCGGGTGCGCAAGAAGGATGCGGATCTGCTCGAGTGCGCGCTGTCCGCTGACACCGTGAATATTCAGGACACACTGTGTTATTTGCTGGTGCTGATGGACATTACCGAGCGCAAGCGTACCGAGCTGGAATTGGTGGCGGCGATTGAAGAGGTGATGAAAGATGCGTCGTGGTTCAGCCGCACGCTGATCGAGAAACTGGCCAATGTGAAGAAGGTCAATTCGCCGCAACTGCCCAGCGTTTCGTTCACCGATCTGACGGCGCGTGAGCGTGATGTGCTGGGGTTGATCTGTGAAGGACTGGCGGACAAGGAGATCGCTGCGCGGCTGAAACTGGCGCCGAACACGGTGCGCAATCATGTCGCCACGGTGTATTCCAAGCTTGATGTGCACAGCCGCAGTGAGGCGATTGTCTGGGCGCGCGAGCGTGGATTGTTTTCCGGGGAGCGGGGCGCCAAGGGCCAGCGCTGAGGTGCAAATGCACTAGTTCAGCAGGTGCAAATTGAGGTGTTGGCGGTCGACGGCTGTTCTTAGTCTGGCGGGGTGCGATACGAGTTTTTTTCTGGCTCGGGATCGCGGCCCTTTGCAGTCGTTATAGGAACAGTCTGATGATGAATGTTGCGCAGTTGCGCACGCAGCTTGAACGCAGTTTTTCGCCGCTGGCGTGTGAGTGTCTGGTGGATGGCGATCATTCGCTGACCGTGAAGCTTTTTCACCCGGTTTCGGGGCAGGTGGATCTGGTCATCAGTGGGCTGAAACTTAATGCGCTGCGGACGCCGGAGTCGGTGGATGCTTTGATTGAAGAATTGCGGTATGAGCTTGAGAGCAACACGTTGCGTTCTTCTCGGGACCCGGATTTGGCTTAGGCCTTTTGGGGTTGGGGTTGGGGTTGGGCTTGGCGGCCTTTGGGCCGACCATGCTCTTGGGGTTTTGGGTGTATATCCGTTTCTTTCGGGGTTGCGGCTGGCGGTTTCGCCCTTACGGCGAGGCACTTTTTCCAGACGCCGAAAAAGTACCCAAAAAGGCTTGCCGCAACGTTCGGCCCGCTCGCTGGGGCTCGGGGTTCCTTCGCTCCGGGATCGATCCGGGGGCAGCGCCTACGGTTTGCTTCGCTGCACCTCCTCTCGCTGTGTTTGGCTGCGCCAAACGGTCGCTGCGCTCCCACCCCCGGATCAATCCCTCCACTCAGCCTGCCGACGCGGCCGGTGAATCAAGATCAAGAGCTGCAGCCGAGCTAACGCTCATCCTGTTGAGTGGTGAGGAGCGGAAGCGATGTGCGGTGGGCGCTGTGCGGTGTGCGCTGTTGTGCTTTGGCTTTTCGGTGGGAGCGAGCCTGCTCGCGAAGGCGGCCTGACAGCCGACCAGTCTCGATCGGACCAGCGATGAGGTCTTGTCGGGCAGAGCGCATTCCAATCTGCCAATCTTTTCGAATCCCAACGCAAAATCGACAGCCACTTTCTCCTGATCCGGCCGATTCACTGGCGCTTGCGGGGGGCTCGGCTATAAAGAATGAGTGGTCAGGTCTTCCGTGGTCGGTTCGGTCGCGGGAGTGGCTCTTCCATTCATCGCGGGTCGTCCTATGAACAATCTTGGGAAACGCGTGTTGTCGTTGGCTTTTTTTGCAGTGTTGTTGGCGGGTTGTGCCAGTCCGCCACCCCCTCCGCCGGCAGCGCCGCCGCCACTGCCGGAGCGTACGTGTCAGGTGCTCGAAAACACTGAGGTCGCCGGTGACGTGTACGCCGACGGGCAGGTGACTCGACACATCACGACCACCCGTTGCGTCACGCAATAGCGCCGGCGGGGCGTCAGTCCCGGGTTGAGTGGATTGTGCTGGTGGCCGGCGTGGTGTTTGCCGTGCGGCAATGCGCAGTCAGCTCGACTTGCCCGGGGTGATGGTGATTGCGTTTGGCGGCGTGGCTGGCGGGGGCGGGATGTTTGCTGCTGTGTTTGCTGCCGGTGCCTTTCAGCTGGCAATTACCGAAAGTCCTGGTTAACCCCAATCCCACCTAGGAGCTGCCGAAGGCTGCGATCTTTTGACTTTGATTTACTCAGATCAAGATCAAAAGATCGCTGCCTTCGGCAGCTCCTGCAGGTTCGATTTCAGATCCGGATCAGGACAGGAACCCACCATCCACATTCAGCGCAACCCCGGTGGTGTAGCTCGAAGCATCACTCGCCAGGTACAACACCGCACCGGCCATTTCGCTCGGATCGGCCACGCGTTTGAGCGGGATCTGCGTCAGCGCTTGCTTGAGAATCGCATCGTTCTTCACCAGTGCCGAGGCAAACTTGGTGTCGGTCAGCCCCGGAAGCAGGGCATTGCAGCGAATGCCGAATTGCGCGCATTCCTTGGCGAAGACCTTGGTCATGTTGATCACCGCCGCTTTGGTCACCGAGTAGATGCCCTGGAAGATCCCCGGCGAAATGCCGTTGATCGACGCGACGTTGATGATGCTGCCACCACCGTTTTCGCGCATCAGCTTGCCGGCTTCGACCGACATGAAGAAATAGCCACGGATGTTCACGTCGACGGTTTTCTGGAACGCACTCAGATCGGTGTCCAGCACATTGCAGAATTGCGGATTGGTCGCGGCGTTGTTGACGAGAATGTCGAGGCGGCCGAACTGCTCCTTGATCCCGGCAAAGACCTGGCTGATCTGCTCCATTTCACCGATATGGCAGGCCACGGCCGTGGCTTTGCCGCCGGCGGCGATGATCGCGTCGGCGACGTGCTGGCAGCCGTCGAGCTTGCGGCTCGAAACGATGACATGGGCGCCTTGCTGGGCCAGCAGTTTGGCGATGGCTTCTCCGATGCCACGGCTGGCGCCGGAAACGAAAGCAATTTTACCGTCGAGGTCGAACAACTGAGTCTTGGACATAAGGGTTCCTGGGTGTGGGCCGTCAGAGGCTCGATTTCGCAATGACCTGCAAGCTCATCTGCTCCAGCAGTTTGTTCATATGAATGAACTGCGCGAAGCGTTTGTCCTGGGTCTGACCATGGTAGAAGCGGTAGTAGATCTGCTGCACGATGCCCGCCAGGCGGAACAGGCCGTACGTGTAGTAGAAGTCGAAATTGTCGACCTGGATGCCCGAACGTTCGGCGTAGTAATCGACGAACTCACGGCGGGTGAGCATGCCCGGCGCGTGGCTCGGCTGGCGGCGCATCAGTTGCACCGGCGCCGGGTCACCGGCTTCGATCCAGTAGGCGAGGGTGTTGCCCAGGTCCATCAATGGATCGCCGAGGGTCGTCAGTTCCCAGTCGAGCACGCCGATGATCTGCATCGGGTTGTGCGGGTCGAGGATGACGTTGTCGAAGCGGTAGTCGTTGTGAACGATGCTCGAGGTCGGATGGTCGTCCGGCATCTTGTCGTTGAGCCAGGCTTTCACCGCTTCCCAGTGCGGCGCATCCGGGGTCAGGGCTTTTTCGTAGCGCTCGCTCCAGCCTTTGATCTGACGGGCGACGTAGCCTTGCGGTTTGCCCAGATCACCGAGGCCGCAGGCGTTGTAGTCGACGCGGTGCAGTTCGACGAAACGGTCGATAAAGCTTTTGCACAGAGCTTCGGTCTTTTCCGAGTCGAGGCCCAGTTCCGGCGGCAGCTCCGAGCGCAGGATGATCCCTTTGACCCGTTCCATCACGTAGAACTCGGCGCCGATCACCGATTCGTCGGTGCAATGCACGTAGGCTTTCGGGCAATACGGGAAACCGTCGCGCAATTGATTGAGAATGCGGAATTCGCGGCCCATGTCGTGGGCGGATTTGGCCTTGTGGCCGAACGGTGGACGGCGCAGGACGAATTCCTGTTCCGGGTATTCCAGCAGGTAGGTCAGGTTCGACGCACCGCCGGGAAACTGGCTGATCGCAGGTGTGCCGCTGAGGCCGGGAATGTGCGCCTTGAGGTACGGATCGATCAGGCTGGCATCGAGTTCTTCGCCAGAGCGGATACGGGTGGACTGGTCAGTAAGCGCCATGCTTATCCCTTCTGCTTATTTTGGAGGCCAGACATCATTGGCTAATCTAATGGCGAGCTTGGGTTGCCACAAGCGCGAGTCGGTCTTATAGGCTAGCGTGTTGCCCGATAATCACCTTTGGGAATGTGCGCGAAAAGTCGCGGCTGACCAGGTTTTAGCGCAGGTGCCATGGGTAAAAGGGAAGGCTGAGGCGAGCGCTCCACAAGTGGTTCGGCGTGCTTCAGTGCACGCGCTGGTTGTTGAGCTTCGGTGGTAACGCAATGGGCGTCAGTACCGGTTCGCCCGAAAAAAACGCCATGAGATTTTTGCCCACCAGTTCCACCGTGCCTTGAGTCGCTTCCGGTGACAGGCCGGCGACGTGTGGCGTCAGCAGCACGTTGCTCAGGGTTTTCAGTGCATCCGGCACTTGCGGCTCGTGGTCGAACACATCCAGTGCGGCGCCGGCAATTTTGCGTTGTTCAAGCGCTGTGATCAGATCCGCCGTGGCGATCACACTGGCACGTGCGATGTTGACGATAAAGCCCTTCGGCCCGAGCGCATCGAGCACCGGGCGGGTCACCAGGTGCTGCGTACCGATGCCGCCAGGCGTGGCGATGATCAGGAAATCCGAGGCCCGCGCCAGTTCGGTCGGCGTCGAGCAGAACGTGTAAGGCGCATCGTTGCGCACCTGGCGGCTGTGATAACTGATCTCCATGTCGAAGCCGAGGTTGGCGCGTTTGGCAATCGCCATGCCCACGGCGCCGAGACCGAGAATCCCCAGGCGCTTGCCGGCCAGCGAAGGGCGCATGATCTTCGGCCATTCACCGCGGCGTACCGCGGCGTCACAACGGGGGATATCCCGGACCAGCGCCAGCAACATCGCCATCGCGTGGTCGGCCACCGACGAGGCATTGACCCCGGCGCCGTTGGTAACAGTAATGCCACGGTTACTGGCGGCTTGCAGGTCGACCTGCTCGTAACCGGCGCCGATGACCGTGATGATTTTCAGCGCGGGCAGGGCGGCGATTTCATCGGCGGTCAGGCCCAAAGGGCCGCGGGTCAGTACCGCGTCGATGCGGCTGCCGTGAGTGGCGATGGCTTGCGCACGTTCGGCGGGTGTGGGGGCGAGGATCAGGTGAAAACCCTGATGTTCAAGTATCGGCAAATAGTCATTGATGGTTTCAACCAGTACCAGAACGGTTGCGGGCATTGCGCGGCTCCTGTGGTCGTCGGCGGGTGGGTCGCGAAAATCGTTTCAGAGTGCTGAATCCGCAGCGGCTTGGCAATTGTTGTCATTCGCGCAGTGGTGCTTTGATTCTGGACGGCTTCGGGCAAGAAGCAAGGGGTGGCAGCACACCGGTGATCCGGTGTGCTGTCGGCATCATTGGGCCGCTTGGGCTTTGGTTTGTTCTGCCAGGGCAATCGGCTTGAAATCGTAGGTTGGATAAAACTCGGTGCGGTAACTGCCCCAAGCGGTGTTTTCCAGGGCGAGGTTCACTTCTGCCAACCGCGAGGCGGGGAAGCGAACGGTCACCACTTGGCCAATGCCCATCATGATATTCCAGCTCACCACTTCGACCCCGGCGGGGGGGAAGGTCTTGTAGAAGCCTTGTTGCGTGAGCTGAGCCTTGAGTTCGCTCAACGGACGTGTCTGATCATGTTTCAGAAACACGGTCAGCATCATGGCGTTGTCGGCAGTGGCGACAGTATTTTTGGCCGGTTGACTGGCGGCTTGCGCGTTGACTCCGGCGCAATACACCGAGGAAGCCAGCAACGTCGAGATCAGCAGGGTTTTGACGGTCTTTTGCATGTGAACTCCTGGTTTTATTGTTTGATGGCTGATCGGGTTTCTACGGTGCCGGTATATGGCGCGTGAACAACATGAATACGCACAGGAGGATTGCTGTCGATCATGTCGCGGGGGACTTCCCGAGAGTAAGTAAATTCACGGTCGTTCAATGTTTCCAGGCGTCTGACAATTGTTTTGGTCGGGCCGATATCGGGTACCAGGATGTGCTGTTTCTGGTCACCGGTGACAAAGAAATAACCGCCTCCACCATTGTTGTACTTTGATTCACCTGTATCGGTGTAAAAGAACTCATATCGATTACGTTCGGGATCCCAGGTTGATATCCCTACAACGCCGGGGTACTTCGCTTTCACGTCTGTTTCAGGCGCACCATCGATGTAGACCTTGGTGGTCAGCCATCGCGGCGAAGACGCCAGTTCGCGGACATCGGCGCTGGCGAGTGGGGTAAAAAGCAGTGCGGCCAACAGCAGGCCGGTCATTCTGTGCTTTTGCATGCTTTTTCCTCTTTTATCAAACATGGAAGGTTGTTTGCGATTGGTCTTTCGTTATTCAGGGCGTGAAAAATATAGGCCTGAAAAAGAGGATTGTTCAATGGCTGCGTAGTTGCTTGTAACAAATGGCTGTCATTTGGGTTTTAGTAATATTTCGTCGTGGTTTTATTAGGTGTTTTTGGCTGTAGGAATATTCTGAAGTATCGATAAATGAGGGGCTTTTTATGGGGGTGTTCTGTAATTCATAGCGCAGGTGGCATTAGATAAGTACACGCAGTTGTAGGACGGAGGATAAAGTTACAAATCCGTGATTGACGCAATCGCAGTCGGTGAAGTTGCGTTAATTTCAAGGAGTTTTCTTTAGAAACGCATCTGCGCGCTGTCGATCAACCGTACGAAGCGCCGCCGAGGGTTGCATGGTGACTGTTGATGATCGCCTCGGCAGGTAGCTGGCTGCCAATTGCGGGGTCAGGTGACGTACTGAGCAATGCCATTGCCGAATGACCAGTTTTCTTTTTTCACCTCGACCAGATTGATGAACACGTCCTCCAGACGTATCGCCAACTGTGTGTGCAGGCTCTCCGCGATGGTTTTGAACAGCAACTGCTTTTTCTCCACCGTGCGCCCCTCACTGATGGTGATCTGAATGAATACCACGCCGTCGCTGCGCTGGATCCCCAGATATTGCGGATCGTAGACGAGGTGCTGGCCATCGTGTTCGGTGAGGATCTGAAAGTTGTCGTGCTCGGGCACATCGATACAACTGCGCAGGGCGGCGTAGATCTGCTCACCGATGCGTTTGGCGAAGGTGGGGTCGGGGTTTTGTCTGATGTCGACGCGAACCAATGGCATGGGAAGGCTCCGCAGGGCAGGGGACTCCTCTCACGCTAGATCATGTGGGCCAAATTGAAAGGCACGGGTACTTGATCGCGAGGTGTTTTCTGAAAGGTCTCTGTATGAGGCTGCCTACCTGACTGGCGGATTTTGCCTACGAATTCGACAGATCCATCCGCTATCGGGCAGTTGATGAATGCGAAATCATGAGGGCACAGAGCAGCCCGGGCACTCAGTGCTAAACGCCAAGGAAGGCACATGCTTCAGAATGATCGAGAAAACCTGGAACTCGAAAGACTACAAAACGAATCCCGCAAGCTCATTGTCGAGAGGCGCAAGCTTATGGCTGAGGAAAACAAACTCAAGCGAGAAGGGTTCTGGTACCCGGTAGCCGTAGGCACGGGACTGCTGACTGCGATTACGGCTGTATTCGGGATATTGACCAAGCTTTGAATGAAACGCTGCAAGCATCATGGTTTGCGATCAGGCGTATCGGATGCTCAACAACGGTTTGCATAGCAGATTGATCTCGTGACTTCGCAAAGGACAATAAACATGTACACAGAAGATCCCAAGGCCAGAGTCGAACGACTTCGACGAGAGGACGCCGAGTTCGCTGAAGAGTCGAAAGGTCTGTCCCCTGCGGAGATTCGCTCTGAATTATTCAGGTTCGCCATGGGGGCAATATTTGCGCTGGTCGTCATCACAATCGGAACGCTGGTTCTTCATTCGGTCTGAAATGTGTTCTTGAACTCGCACGGTCATACTAAAAACGACATTCGGCGTGTCTTTGCGCGACAGCCATTTTCCCGAAAACGACACCCTACTGATCTGCTCCGCACAACCATTCCTCAGCTAAGTCTTTGCTTCTGCTCATTTATCGCGGAGAATCGCGCCCCTGTTTCGGCCGGAGCATGTCTGTCGGTTTTTTCCGACGCGTCCTGACCGAGTGGCAAGTGACCGGAATGCGGAGATCCGACCGGATGAATGATCAGGCCAATAGCGTCGAAGAGCGCTTTGATGCAACAGCACCCGCTGAACTTTCGAGCTGGAATCGCCAGGACACCACCTGGATGTTGGGACTGTTTGGGACGGCCATCGGCGCCGGCACCCTGTTTTTGCCGATCAACGCGGGGCTGGGTGGCTTCTGGCCGCTGGTGATCCTCGCGCTGTTGGCGTTCCCGATGACGTTCTACGCGCACCGTGGTCTGACCCGCTTTGTGCTTTCCGGTCGTGAAGGCGCCGACATCACTGAAGTGGTCGAGCAGCATTTCGGCATCAAGGCCGGTGCGCTGATCACCTTGCTGTACTTCTTCGCGATCTTCCCGATCCTGCTGATCTATAGCGTCGGCCTGACCAACACGGTCGCCAGTTTCCTCGAGCATCAACTGCACATCACGCCGCCACCGCGTGCGCTGCTGTCGTTCGTGTTGATCCTCGGTCTGCTGGCCGTGGTGCGTTGCGGTGAGCAGGCGATCGTCAAAGCGATGAGCCTGATGGTGTATCCGTTTATCGTCGCATTGCTGTTCCTCGCGGTGTACCTGGTTCCGCACTGGAACGGCGGCATTCTCGCCACGGCTTCGCACGTGCCGGCACCGTCTGCGTTGCTGCACACGCTGTGGCTGGCGATTCCGGTGATGGTGTTCTCGTTCAATCACTCGCCGATCATCTCGGCGTTTGCGGTGGATCAGAAGCGTCGTTACGGCGTCCACGCTGAAGAGCGCAGCTCGCAGATCCTGTCCCGCGCACACCTGTTGATGGTGGCGATGGTGCTGTTCTTCGTCTTCAGTTGCGTGCTGACCCTTTCGCCGGAACAACTGGCCGAGGCCAAGGCGCAGAACCTGTCGATCCTGTCGTACCTGGCCAACCACTTCAGCAATCCGACCATCGCTTTCGCAGCGCCGTTGATTGCGTTTGTGGCGATCTCCAAGTCGTTCCTCGGTCACTACATCGGTGCGAGCGAAGGTCTCAAAGGTCTGATCATCAAAAGCGGTAAGCGTCCGGGTGCCAAGGCGCTGGATCGCATCGTGGCGGCGTTCATGCTGGTGATCTGCTGGGTCATCGCGACGCTGAATCCGAGCATTCTGGGCATGATCGAAACCATCGGTGGCCCGGTGATCGCGGCAATTCTGTTCCTGATGCCGATGTATGCGATTCGCAAGGTTCCGGCGATGGCACGCTATCGTGGTCAGGCGTCTAACGTGTTTGTTACGGCGGTAGGTCTGGTGGCGATTTCGGCACTGGTTTATAAGCTGGCGATGTAACGCGGATTCACTCGATAAGAACCGCTGTGCCTGCCCAGGCACAGCGGTTTTTTTTGCCCGGGAGCCGAGCTTGAGCGCGAAAGCGGTGAGTCATCAGCAATGATGTCGACTGACACTCCGCCATCGCTGGCAAGCCAGCTCCCACAGGGTCATGTGTAAAACTCATCCTCTTTAAAACGCCATAAACCCCTGTGGGAGCTGGCTTGCCAGCGATGAGGCCCGAACAGATAACCACGCTCCAGCAGGCATAAAAAAACGCCGCACATCTCACGATGGGCGGCGTTTTTCATTGCGTTGTAGCGTTAGGCTTGAACGACCGGGATATTGGCGTTCGCAGCAGCTTCACGGAACTCGGCGATCTGGTCGAAGGACAGGTAGCGGTAGATATCGGCCGCCATGCTGTCGATCTTGCCAGCGTATTCCATGTACTCCTCGACGGTCGGCAGGCGACCCAGGATCGAAGCCACGGACGCCAGCTCGGCCGAAGCCAGGTAGACGTTCGCGCCGTCGCCCAGACGGTTCGGGAAGTTACGGGTCGAAGTGGAAACCACGGTGCTGTTCGGCTCAACGCGTGCCTGGTTACCCATGCACAGCGAGCAGCCTGGCATTTCCATACGTGCGCCAGCTTTGCCGTAGATGCCGTAGTAGCCTTCTTCGGTCAGTTGGTGAGCGTCCATTTTGGTCGGCGGCGACAGCCACAGACGGGTTGGCAGCTGACCCTTGACCTGATCCAGCAGCTTACCGGCAGCGCGGAAGTGACCGATGTTGGTCATGCACGAACCGATGAACACTTCGTCGATCTTCTCGCCAGCAACGCTGGACAGCAGACGGGCGTCGTCCGGATCGTTCGGCGCACACAGCACAGGCTCGTTGATGTCGGCCAGATCGATTTCGATGATTTCGGCGTATTCGGCGTCGGCATCGGCTTCCATCAGTTCCGGGTTGGCGATCCAGGCTTCCATCGCTTGGGCGCGACGTTCCAGAGTACGCGCATCGCCGTAGCCTTCGCCGATCATCCAGCGCAGCAGGGTGATGTTGGACTGCAGGTACTCGGTGATCGACTCTTTCGACAGCTTGATGGTGCAACCGGCAGCCGAACGTTCGGCCGAGGCGTCGGACAGTTCGAACGCCTGCTCCAGGGTCAGACCTTCCAGACCTTCGATTTCCAGGATGCGGCCGGAGAAGGCGTTTTTCTTGCCTTTCTTCTCGACGGTCAGCAGACCGTTCTGGATAGCGAAGTAAGGAATGGCATGAACCAGGTCACGCAGGGTGATGCCAGGTTTCATTTTGCCTTTGAAGCGCACCAGGATCGATTCCGGCATGTCCAGCGGCATAACGCCGGTGGCTGCGGCGAACGCGACCAGACCGGAACCGGCCGGGAACGAAATGCCCATCGGGAAGCGGGTGTGCGAGTCACCACCGGTACCGACGGTGTCTGGCAGCAGCATGCGGTTCAGCCACGAGTGGATGATGCCGTCGCCCGGACGCAGGGAAACGCCGCCGCGGGTCATGATGAAGTCAGGCAGGGTGTGGTGGGTGGTCACGTCGATCGGCTTTGGATACGCCGCGGTGTGGCAGAACGACTGCATTACCAGATCAGCGGAGAAGCCCAGGCACGCCAGGTCTTTCAGTTCGTCACGGGTCATTGGACCGGTGGTGTCCTGAGAACCTACGGTGGTCATCTTCGGTTCGCAGTAGGTGCCAGGACGAACGCCTTTGCCTTCTGCCAGACCGCAAGCCTTGCCGACCATTTTCTGCGCCAGGGTGAAACCCTTGGTGCTTTCAGCCGGGGCTTCCGGCTTCTTGAACAGATCGAACGGTGGCAGACCCAGTTCGGCGCGAGCCTTCTCGGTCAGGCCGCGGCCGATGATCAGCGGAATACGGCCGCCAGCACGAACTTCGTCCAACAGGACCGGAGTCTTCATTTCGAAGGTGGTCAGGACTTCGTCGGTGCCGTGTTTGCAGACTTTGCCAGCATGCGGGTACAGGTCGATCACGTCGCCCATGTTCATGTTGGAAACGTCGAACTCGATTGGCAGTGCGCCGGCATCTTCCATGGTGTTGTAGAAGATCGGAGCGATTTTGCTGCCGAAGCAGAAACCGCCAGCGCGCTTGTTCGGTACGTAAGGAACGTCGTCGCCGAAGAACCACAGCACCGAGTTGGTTGCCGATTTACGCGAGGAACCGGTACCGACCACGTCACCGACGTAGGCGATAGGGAAGCCTTGACCGCGCATTTCTTCGATCTGCTTCATAGGGCCGATGGCGCCCTGTTGATCAGGAACGATGCCGTCGCGAGCCATTTTCAGCATGGCCAGGGCGTGCAGCGGGATGTCTGGACGCGACCAGGCATCTGGAGCAGGGGACAGGTCGTCGGTGTTGGTTTCGCCGGTGACCTTGAACACGCGCAGGCTGATCTTGTCGGCCAGGGTCGGACGGTTTTTGAACCACTCGCCGTCAGCCCAGGATTGCAGCACTTCTTTCGCGTGAACGTTACCGTTCTTGGCTTTTTCCGCGACGTCGTGGAACGCATCGAACATCAGCAGAGTGTGCTTGAGTTGCGCGGCAGCGACTGGCGCCAGTTCGGCGTCGTCCAGCAGGTCAACCAGAGTGACGATGTTGTAGCCGCCCTGCATGGTGCCGAGCAGTTCTACAGCGCGCTTTTTGTCCAGCAGAGGGGAGGAAACTTCGCCCTTGGCCAGTGCAGACAGGAAGCCGGCTTTGACATAGGCCGCTTCGTCCACGCCTGGTGGAATGCGATTGGTGATCAGGTCAACGAGAAATTCTTCTTCGCCAGCCGGAGGGTTTTTCAGCAGCTCGACCAGGCCTGCTGTTTGTTCGGCGTTAAGCGGCTGGGGAACGATACCCAGGGCTGCACGCTCTTCGATATGTTTGCGGTAGGCTTCAAGCACAGTTATTACCCTCATCAGTGGTCCCAAATGGGTGTCCGGGACGCTCATCCCGAAATTGCCGTACTCATGCACCTCACGACGTTGTGGGTCGTTTGGCCAGAATTACCGGCAATTCCTTACAGAAGCTGCTTTCAAAGTTTTACGCCTGCAGAACGGGGAGCTGATGAGGGTTGGCGTTGGGCTTTTCCCCGCTGGAAAAACCCTTCGCCAACACCGCTCTGAAGGAACGACTGTGCTCGTGACGCTTTGAAAACAGCTTCTAACGGACATTGGCGCCTTAAAAGGCTGGCTGATTCTACGGCAAAAAAAATTTAAAGGTAAGTCGCGCTCTATTGGACTTTCGTGGCAATGCGCGTGCCCGTGCCAAACGCCGCGCGCGACTGAGACCCTGATGTTTGAGGGGTGATCAATGCCCGACAAAGGGCTAACATGCTGACCTGTTCCGCGTTTCAGTGTTTTGCCTATCTTATGCCCAATCAGACCATCAAGACCCCCTGTGTCGGCCTCTGCTCCACTGTTTACGGTGATCTGGTGTGCCGTGGCTGCAAGCGTTTCCACCACGAAGTGATCCACTGGAATGGCTACAACGAGGAGGAAAAGCGTGCGGTGTGGTTGCGTCTGGAGCAATTGCTGTCACAAGTGATGGCGGCCAAGGTCGAGATTTTCGATCCGGCGCGCCTGCGCGAACAGCTGGAGCAGCGCAAGATCCGCTTCGTGCCGCATCAGTCGGAATATTGCTGGGCTTATCAGCTGATTGCCCGTGGGGCGCGGGTGATCATTAATCTGGAAGCCTACGGGATGGTATTGCTGCCGGAGTTTCGCGACTGGAATCTGCCGGAACTGCGCGATGCCATTGATCGGGAATTTTTCCTGCTGTCGGAAGCGCACTATCAGCGCTACATCGCCCCCGGATTCCTCAAAGACGCCTTCGGCGCCTGAAAAAGCAAAAGATCGCAGCCTTCGGCAGCTCCTACAGGTAGAACGCATTCTCATGTAGGAGCTGCCGAAGGCTGCGATCTTTTGCGCTTAATGCTTCACCGCCAGCTCCACCAGATGATCCTCAACCTCCTGCGGCTTGAGCACCAGTACATCGCTCTCCAGCGCATCCAGAATCACTTCCGCGGTATTGCCGATCAGCGCCCCTGACAACCCGGTGCGCGCCACGCTGCCAATCACGGTCACCGCTGCCTGCAGCTTGTGCGCCATGAACGGAATCAACACATCCGCCGGGCCTTCTTCAATGTGCAGATGCTCATCATCGACATCGAATTCCGCCTGAAACGCCCGACATTGTTCGCGATAGCGCGCTTCGATGGTTTCGCTCAGTTGCAGCGTCGGGTCGGCCGCCGACAGCATCGGCGACGGATGGGCGCTGATCACGTGCAGATGCGCCTTGGCCAGGCTGGCAATGTCGAAGCCATGATCAATGATCGTCGTGTGCAAATGCCGGTGTTCGCCATCGGCATTACCCACATCGACGGCCGCCAGAATCACTCGATCCTTCCAAGGCGTACTGGTTTTCACCAGCAGCACCGGGGTAGGGCAGTGACGCAGGAGCTTCCAGTCCGCCGGGGTCAGCAGGGCTTTTTTCAGTGAACTGTCCGGGTAGTGCTGCTTGATCACCAGCCCGCAACCCTCGGCCTGCTGCACATCGATGATGGTTTCGTGCAGGCTTTCGTTCCACGCCTGTTCGGTGGTCACGCTGTAGCCGTCGGCCAGCAGCGCGGCTTTGAGCACACTGAGCATGGCGGCGTGGTCGTGCTTCTTGTCGCACACCAGCAGGTGTAGATGGGCCTGGGTCACGCCAGCAATCAACTTGGCGCGCTTGAGCGCCAGGCTTTCCGAATGTTCGGGGTTGATGACCACCAGAATGCTGCGAATGGCTTGCATGAGCGGAGTCTCCAGCAAAGAAAAGGCACGGCGTTGCACAACTATAGTTGCTGCTCGATCGTGCGCGACTTGATGCATATCAACGCCAGCCGCTGGTGGTCTGCGGACAGGCCGGTATAATCGGCGGCCTTCGCTCGAACACCTTTTACCGTGAGCCCCATGATCCTTCCCGAAATCCACGAATTCCTTGGCTGCCGCACCCCCGACGCCTGGGTTCAGGCTGCCCTGGCCGATCAGGAAACCCTGCTGATCGATCACAAGAACTGCGAGTTCAAGGCCGCCAGCACCGCCCTGAGCCTGATTGCCAAGTACCATTCCCACGTCGATCTGATCAATATGATGTCGCGTCTGGCCCGGGAAGAACTGGTGCACCACGAGCAGGTCATGCGCATCATGAAACGGCGCAAGATCGAACTGCGCCAGCTCCACGCCGGTCGTTACGCTTCGGGCTTGCGCAAGGTCGTGCGCAGCCACGAGCCGGTGAAACTGGTCGATACCCTGGTAGTCGGCGCGTTTATCGAAGCGCGCAGTTGCGAACGTTTCGAGGCGCTGGTGCCGCATCTGGACGAAGAACTCGGCAAGTTCTACTTTGGCCTGCTGAAAAGCGAGGCGCGGCATTTTCAGGGGTATCTGAAATTGGCCTATCAGTACGGCGATGCGAAGGATATTGCTCAGGTCATCGAAAAAGTCCGCGCCGCCGAGCAGGAGCTGATCGAGTCGCCGGATGAAGAATTCCGCTTCCACAGCGGTGTGCCTGTCACCGCATGACTCCGTGTAGGAGCTGCCGAAGGCTGCGATCTTTTGCTCTTGAAAAAGCCGGATCAAAAGATCGCAGCCTTCGGCAGCTCCTACAGATATAGCGATCAGTGCATGAATGTTAAAAACTCTTAAGAGTATGAAACATCACCGAAAACCGGCCCCAGCGGCCGGTTTTTGCTGCCTGGAACAAACGCCTGCGCCACGAAAGCCGCCATAATGCCGACCACTTCACACAAGGGCGGCACATGGTCGATATGGATAACCTGGGTTTTGGCAAACTCCTGCTGGTGGAAGACGATGAGCGCCTCGCCGCGCTGATCGCCCACTTTCTCGAACAACACGGCTACGAGGTGCGCACGGTGCATCGCGGTGATCTGGCCGTGGCTGCTTTTCTGGAATTCAAGCCGAAAGTCGTGGTGCTTGACCTGATGTTGCCGGGGCAGAGCGGTTTGCACGTGTGTCGGGAGATTCGCAGCGTGTCGGACACGCCGATCGTGATTCTGACGGCCAAGGAAGATGACCTCGACCATATCCTCGGTCTGGAGTCCGGCGCCGATGACTACGTGATCAAGCCGATCAAACCACCCGTGTTGCTGGCCCGGCTGCGAGCGCTACAACGACGGCAGGTGCCGGACAGCAACGTGGTGAGCTTCATGGAATTTGGTCAGTTGAGCGTCGACCGCAGTTGCCGTGAAGTGCGACTGGCGGGCGAGGTTATCGAAATGACCACCATGGAGTTCGAGCTGCTGTGGTTGCTGGCCAGCGCGGCCGGCAAAGTGCTGTCGCGTGATGACATCCTCAATCGCATGCGCGGGATTGCCTTCGACGGGCTCAATCGCAGTGTCGACGTGTACATCAGCAAATTGCGCAACAAGCTCAAAGACAATCCCCGCGAACCGATGTGCATCAAAACCGTGTGGGGCAAGGGGTATCTGTTTAATCCGTTCGCGTGGGAGTTGTAGATGCTGCGGTTATTTTTCGGGCTGTTTCTGGTCATGACGTTAGGTCTGGTGCTGGCCTTGCAGACGGTCGAGCGTACCTTCGATGCCTTGCTCGATTATCAGATGCAGGACTACAACCGCGAGGCCGTGCGTGGGCAGGCATGGACATTGGGCCAGCAGTTGCGTGACCTCGACGGCCCGGCCCGGGAACAACAGCTGGAAACCATCCGCCCGCATTACGGTTTGGGGCTGACGCTGGTCGACGCCTCTGAACTGGCCCTGAGCGCCGAGGAAAAAGCCGAGCTGGCCAAAGGGCTGCTGGTGATCCGCGACAAGTACAACCAGTATATTTCCGCGATTGACGAAGGGCCGCAGTTGCTCAGCATCCGCTTGCCGGCCGAACCGAGCCTGATGCCGTTTTATATTGCCGCTGCCTACCTGATGATTGCCGTGTTGATCGGCATCGTCCTGTTTTTCTGGGTGCGTCCGCACTGGCGCGATCTGGAAAAACTGCGCCTGGCCGCCGAGCGTTTCGGCGATAACGACCTGTCGGTGCGCATCCAGTTGTCGAAGCGTTCGAACATCCGTGACCTAGCCGAACACTTCAACCTGATGGCGGCGCGCATTGAAGGGCTGATTGCCAATCAGCGGGAACTGACCAACGCCGTGTCCCACGAGTTGCGCACGCCGATCGCGCGGCTGTCGTTTGAGCTCGACCAGCTCAAGCAGCAGCCGGACGCCAGCCAGAACCGCGAGCTGATTGCCGACATGTACGCCGACCTCGGTGAGCTGGAAGAAATGGTCTCGGAACTGCTGACCTACGCCAGCCTTGAGCGCGGCGCGACGGTGATCAAACGCGAAAACATCGAGGCCGCCAATTGGCTCGACAGTGTGGTTGGCAGCGTGGCGCTGGAAGCAGAGGCGGCGGGGGTGCAGTTGCTGATTGCTGATTGCCGGATCGACACGGTGCGCATCGAACCGCGATTCATGGCGCGGGCGGTGATCAATCTGCTGCGCAACGCGATTCGTTATGCCGAGCAGCGCGTGGAGGTGACGCTGGAACGCACGGGCGATTATTACCAGGTGCGGGTCAATGACGATGGGCCGGGTGTGCCGGTGGATGGGCGGGAGAAAATCTTTGAACCGTTTTCGCGACTGGACGCCAGCCGGGACCGGCGTACCGGCGGGTTTGGCTTGGGCCTGGCGTTGGTGCGAAGAGTGTCGCAATCCCATGGCGGCCAGGTTGAAGTGGGTGATTCGCCTTGGGGTGGGGCGTCGTTCCGGATGACCTGGGCGCATCTGGATTAATGCCGTGCCTGTACCGGCCCCTTCGCGAGCAGGCGCGCTCCCACATTGATTTATGGCGCCGATTGGATTTTTGTCACACACAAAACCTGTAGGAGCTGTCGAGTGAAACGAGGCTGCGATCTTTTGATCCTGACCTTCAACGTCAAAACACCGCAGTTTCTACAGGGCAGCGCAGGTGGCGAATTTAACGGGTCAGTCCGAGCCGTTCATGCCACTGGGCAATGGATTCCTCGGGGTAGACGTCGAACTGTTTGTCTTTCGCTTTAACCTCGACTTCCACCCAGGTTGCTTTCGAACCGAGCATCAGATGCGTGTGTTCCGGCGGCCCCGGCAGCGGCGTGTCGATGGCCGAGGCAAACGGGTGGATCAGCTCCGGCCATTCCGGGCTGAACAGCCACAGGCCGCTGCCGCACAGTGAGCAGAAATGCCGCTCGGCGCTGCTGCGATGGGCGCGCTTGGCGCCATCGTCTTTCATCTTCGCGTGGTAGATGCTGATGTGTTTGCGCCCGCGCACCTTGAGGCTTGTTGCGTCGCCGCCGAGGTTGATCGCATAACCGCCGCCGCCCTGGGTCTTGCGGCAGATCGAGCAATAGCAGCGTTGATAAGGGTAGGGGTGGGTGCTGGTGAGGCTGAATGTGACCTCGCCACAATGGCAGGAGCCTTCGAGATGCATGGGTGCTCTCCCGTTTTGAATGTGCGGTTGAGCCTAGAACATTCAGTGCGATGGCGGCCGGTGTGATTCGACGGGCGGGCGCAGCGTCTAGCCCCAGTGTCCCCGCAATCCCATGGGGCGAGACTTCGGAACCCGGCATGCAAGCGCTGTTGAACGAGATTCTTGACGCTGTCCGCCCGTTGATCGGGCAGGGCAAGGTGGCTGACTACATTCCCGCCCTCGGCACCGTGCCGGCCAATCAACTGGGCATCGCCGTGTACGGCAACGACGGCGAGATGTACTGCGCCGGTGACGCCGAGACGCCGTTCTCGGTGCAAAGTATTTCCAAGGTGTTCAGCCTGGTGCAGGCGATCGATCATTCCGGCGAAGCAATCTGGGAGCGCCTCGGTCATGAGCCGTCCGGGCAGCCGTTCAACTCGCTGGTGCAGCTGGAATTCGAGCGCGGCCGGCCACGCAATCCGTTCATCAATGCCGGTGCGCTGGTGATCTGCGACATCAACCAGTCGCGTTTCGCCGCACCGACCCTGTCGATGCGCGATTTCGTCCGGCGCCTGTCGGGCAATCCGCAGATCATGATCGACGGCAAAGTGGCCGACTCCGAATACCAGCACCGCGCGCGCAATGCGGCGATGGCTTACCTGATGCAGTCGTTCGGCAACTTCCACAATGACGTCGAAGCGGTGCTGCGCAGCTATTTCAGCCACTGCGCGTTGCGCATGAACTGCATTGATCTGGCCCGGGCGTTCTGCTTTCTGGCCAACGACGGTTTTTGCAAACACAGCGGCGAACAGATCCTCACGCGCCGGCAGACCCAGCAGGTCAACTCGATCATGGCCACCAGCGGGCTGTACGACGAAGCGGGCAACTTCGCGTACCGCGTCGGCTTGCCGGGCAAGAGTGGCGTCGGCGGCGGGATTGTCGCGGTGGTGCCGGGGCAGTTCACGGTGTGCGTGTGGTCGCCGGAGCTGAATGCCGCCGGGAACTCGCTGGCGGGGATGGCGGCGCTGGAGATGCTTAGCGCGCGGATTGGCTGGTCAGTGTTCTGACCCGATCTGCCAAACACCACAAAACCCTGTGGGAGCTGGCTTGCCAGCGATGTGGCCCTGTCAGTCACTATGAATTTGCCTGAACCACCGCTATCGCTGGCAAGCCAGCTCCCACAGGTTTCTTTAGTGTTTGAGGAGGTGTATTTCATCGAGTAATCCGCTACATTTTCCGGCCGCTCCCTGCATGGTGAATCCGCTTCATGTCTCTCGCGCTCGAACGTCTAGTCGCTGGCACGCCGATCCCTTTCGCTGGTAACCGCGTCACCGTGGTCAGCCCCGAACTGGCCGCGCGCTTTCAGCCCGGTGACCATCTGCTGGTCGAGCAGGTCAGTGGCGAGTTGCTGTTGATCCCCGTGGCGGATCAGCAAGCGGCGTCCGTGGCGATCGAGCGTGCGGCAGCGGCATTCACTGCGTTGTCGGCGGTGTCCGATGAGGCCATCAGCCAGTTTTTCGACCTGTTTGCGCAACGTCTGGAAAGTCCGGAGTGCTGGGCGCAGATCGAGTCCGCCAACCTGGCGGACATCGAGCGGGCCAAGGCGCGCGGTCGTTCCACCACCCGACTGCTCGCTGATGAGCGCATGCGCCGCGACATGATCGCCGGCCTGCGTGCCTGGCGGGATGCCGCCGCCACGCGGGGAAAAGTCATCAGCAGCGTCGAACACGATGGCTGGAAAGTCGAACAAGTGGTCTCGCCGCTGGGCATCGTCGCGTTTGTCTTTGAAGGCCGGCCGAACGTCTTCGCCGACGCGGCGGGTGTCCTGCGCACCGGTAACACCGCCGTGCTGCGTATTGGCAGCGATGCGTTGGGCACTGCGCAAGCCATCGTTACTCACGCGTTGAACCCGGCACTGGCCGATGCCGGTCTGCCGGCCGGTGCGGTGTCGTTGGTGGAAAGTGTCAATCATGCCGCCGGTTGGGCGATGTTCGCTGACCGACGTTTGTCGTTGGCGGTAGCGCGCGGTTCGGGGCGTGCGGTCAGTCAATTGGGCAGCATTGCCCAGCAGGCCGGCACCGCCGTCAGCCTGCACGGCACGGGGGGCGCGTGGTTGATCGCGGATCTCGCTGCCGATGCCAAACGTTTCGCCGCCGTGGTGCGCAACTCGTTGGATCGCAAGGTGTGCAACACCCTCAACGTGTGCCTGATCCAGCGTGATCGCGCGGCAGAACTGGTGCCGTTGTTTCTCGATGCGCTGCAACAGGCCGGCACCGCGCGTGGCCAGGGCTGCAAATTACACATCGTCGAAGGCAGCGAAGGTTGCTTGCCGAGTGAGTGGCAGAACGCGACGGTCGAGGTCTATCGCGCCGAGGGTTATCAGACTGAAGCACTGGCCGAACCCTTGGCGGAATCGGCGTTGGGCCGCGAGTGGGAATGGGAAGAAACCCCGGAAGTCAGCCTGATGATCGTCGATGATCTGGATCAGGCGATTGCGCTGTTCAACCGCTATAGCCCGCAATTCACCGTGTCTTTGATCAGTGAGGATGCAGCCGTACAAGAGCGTTTCTACAACGTGGTCAACGCGCCGTTCGTGGGCAACGGCATTACCCGTTGGGTTGACGGCCAGTACGCGCTGAACAAGCCGGAACTGGGGCTTTCGAACTGGGAGAGCGGGCGCTTGTTTGCGCGCAGTGCGATTCTTTCTGGTGACGGCGTGTTTACTGTTCGTAGCCGGATGACGCAGATCGATCTCACAATAAAACGCTGATCCCGTGTAGGAGCTGCCGAAGGCTGCGATCTTTTGATCTTGCTGTTAAAAACAAGATCAAAAGATCGCAGCCTTCGGCAGCTCCTACAGGGATGGCTTGAATTTCAGGCGGCTGCGGGGGCGTTTGCGTGGATCGCGCACGTCGCCGGTTGCTCGGCCAGCGGCACAAACGTGCGGCGGTCGGCGGACAGCGCGTCGATCGAACCGGTCTCGATGTCATACACCCAGCCATGCAGATTCAGCAGGCCTTTCTCCTGAGCCAGACGTACGCTCGGGTGGGTCTGAATGTTCGCCAGTTGCGCGATCACGTTTTCACGCACCATCGAACTCAATTTCGCCGCGTCGCTGGCATGCGGCCGCGCTTCATTCACCACTTTTGCCGACTCGGCATGCTGCAGCCAGCCACTGACGGCGGGCAGGTGATCCATGCATTTGCACTGGGCAATTGCAGTCATCGCGCCGCAGTCCGAATGCCCGCAGATCACAATGTCAGTTACGCCAAGCACCGCCACTGCGTATTCCACCGTCGCCGAAACCCCGCCCGGATGCGGGCTGTAGGACGGCACGATATTGCCGGCATTACGGATCACGAACAGCTCACCGGGTTCTTGTTGGGTCAATAATTCTGGCACGACACGGCTGTCGGAGCAGGTAATGAACAGAGTTCCTGGCTGTTGCGTGGTCGCCAGGTGTTTGAACAGTTCGGTGCGTTGCGGAAACGCTTCGTTCTGGAATTTCAGGAAGCCATCAATCAGGTTTTTCATGGTGTTGTCCTCTCAGTTCGAGCAACCGCTGCCAAATTCGCTGTATTGAAGAATGTGTTTGCCGCCGTGGCTGTCCAGATACGTCATCTCGACCGGGACCACGCCACACACGTCGGCAGCCGGTGTGATGCTCAGCACTTGGGCGATATCCAGTTGCATGCCGTAGCGGTAGGCGACGGCCTCGTCAGCGGCAAAGGCCTGAACGGAAAAACCGCCGAGCAGGGCCAGGGTCAGTAGCATTTTTTGCATGGGACAGCCTCCAGACGCAGTGGTGACAGGTAACCTTTTTGGGGAGAGTGGCCCGCACGCGGTGTGCGGGCTGGTGCGGATCAGAACGGACGCAGGGGCAGGAACTTGCCGTCAAGGGTAACGACCGCGCGGGAGCCGCCTTCCGGATCTTCGACTTTCTTGATGTCGAGTTTGAAGTTGATCGCGCTGATGATGCCGTCGCCGAACTGCTCGTGAACCAGCGCTTTGAGGGTGGTGCCGTAGATCTGGATCATCTCGTGGAAGCGGTAGATGGTCGGGTCGGTCGGCACACCGCTGAGGCTGCCACGCAGCGGGATGATCTGCATCGCCGCGACGTCGTCAGCGCTCAGCTCCAGCTTGTCACCGACCACTTGGGCGGCGTTCTCCGGCAGCGGGTGCTGGCCAAGCAGGGCAGCGGTGACGTACGCCAGGCTCAGGCCGGTGTCGTCAGCGAGATCCTGCCACGACAGATCTTTGCGTGCCTTGGCGTCGAGAATGCGGGTGGTCAGGGCCAGGCTGGTGTCGTTGTAGGCGTGGGACTGTTGCATGGTGTCACTCCTTTCAGGGGTTGGCTTGCTGTGTGGGATTCATCTTCTGCCGATTGATCCATAGCGTCCAAGACCGATATACAATGCTTCGCATAAGCCCTGCCTATAGATGGTGTTCCCATGCTGCTGCGACATTTGCGTTATCTGCTGGCTGTTGCCGATCACGGCGGCTTCACCCGTGCCGCCGAGGCATTGCACGTGTCGCAGCCGACCCTGTCGCAGCAGATTCGCCAACTGGAGGAAACCCTGGGGGTGAACCTGTTTGATCGCACTTCGCGCACGGTCAAACCCACCGATGCCGGCGAGGCCTACATCGAATGCGCGCGACGGGTGTTGGTGGAGTTGGAGGCGGGCAAGCGCGCGTTGCATGACGTGAAGGATCTTTCTCGCGGGACGTTGCGCCTGGCGATGACGCCGACGTTCATGGCGTATCTGGTCGGGCCGTTGGTGCGCGACTTTGCCGCGCGGTATCCGGGGATTCATTTGCAGATTTTCGAGCTGTCGATGGACGACATCGAGGCGGGTCTGGCGGATGACTCGCTGGATATTGCGATTGCCTTTACACCCGTGCGCAACGCCGATATCGAATGCATTCCGGCGTTTACCGAAACGCTGGCGATCATGGTCGGGCGTGAGCACCCGCTGTATGAGTCCAGCTCGGTACTGACGCCGGAAGATATCGCTTCACTGGATTTCGCCTTGCTGGCGCCGGACTTCATCACGCGGCTATCGGTGGATGAATATTTCCGTCAGCACGGGATTACGCCGCAGGTGCGGATCGAGGTGAATTCGGTGAGTACATTGCTGGAGGTGGTGCGTCATTCGCCGGTGGCGACGATGCTGCCGCAGGCGATCGCGACGGAGGATCGGGCGTTGCGCCGGTTGCGCGTCGAGAGCGAGGCGCCGCAACGTGGGGCGGCGGTGTTGCGGCGGCGCAATAATTATCACAGTGCGGCGGCAGTGGCGTTTGTGGAATTGGTGTTGGGCATGGGAAGCCCCTCACCCTAACCCTCTCCCAGAGGGAGAGGGGACTGACCGAGGGATGTTGGAGTAATACGCCGACCTGAAAGTGTTCTGCTGAATCCATAATCAACTCGGTGTTCCCTGTTGACGAATGACTTTATACAACTCGATCGGCTCCCTCTCCCTCGGGAGAGGGCTGGGGTGAGGGGCTACAATTCCAGTCACGCCATATCAATGCGAGCGAACCAAAAAAGGCCTGCTTCCTTTAAGGAAGCAGGCCTTTCAATTATTTAATGACTGACTCAGCAGAACCGATCAATCACCCGAACTTCGTTGTTGTTCTGCATCGAATCCCACGCCTGTTTCAGCGTTTGCAGAACATTCCCGATGAAGTCCTTGTCGGCCGCGGCTTTCTTGCCAACATAACCGTGGCCACGGCGGTACATCTTCAAGCGGGCCAGCAGGTTCTGATGGTTGCGGTCGAACTCGTCTTCGTCAGCATGGGTCGCCAGGCAGTCGATATGTACCTGACCCGACTTGCTGATCCACAGAATATGGCTGTCGTGGCTGTCTTTCTGCGCAGCGAACATACGAGCCAGTTCTTCGATAGTAGGTTGATTGTTCAGATTCATGATATTGCCCCTTGACCAGTCTGGTGATCTTTCAAAGTTGATTCGCTAATACAGGTAGCCCATCGGTTAGTTGATCCCTGGCACCGAAACCAGGACGTCAGCGCTCGCCCGTATGAAGTACGGGGTCGTGCATCTGTTGCATGTAGTCGTGTTGAATAACTGCTACGCAATAGCGTCACAACGAGGAGAAGCAGCGAAAACCGGGAGGCTCCTTGACGACATTTACCGTGTCGGCCACAAGCGTCTTGAGAATTTTCGCCAGCGCTTCTCGTCCTTGTACTGGACGTTCAGGCCAGGTCAGCTTCTTCAATCTGCCTTGTGGGCAGCGTGTATCCGGAAAAAACAACTCGGCGGTCAGACGAGTTTGCTCAAGCGTGTTACGCGTGTTCCCGATCGGGGAACGTCTTCATCATGCAAAAGCAAAACGACGCCGTCAACGGTTTTGTAGTGATTATTTTTGTTCACTACATATTGTCGGACAAAGCTGTTTTGGAATGAGAAAGAATCCGTTCAGACAACGGAAAAAGGCGTTCGCAGGCGATAGAACGTGCACGGATAGCCGTCCACTTCACGCTGCTGCCGGGTGAAATCGCCGCCGGTCAACAAAGGGATCAGCCCAGCCCAGAAGCGCTGTGCCGGCAGGTTGGCGTCGATATGGAAAATCTGCCACTGACCGGGGATCCGGCTCAAGAGGGCAGAGACGACAAACTGCGCGACGCCTTGGCCACGAAAGCGTCGTGCAATGAAGAAGTAGCCGATGTTGTGTTCGGCGCCGGCGAGATGGGTTTCGTTGTCGGCGGTCACGAAACCGGCGAGTTCGCCGTCGACGCGAATCAGGAAGGGTTGGGTGGCCGAGTGACGCCAGTAGTCGATTTTCGGCTGAATCGAGAAAAAGCCGTGCTCGGCGAGCTTCAGCGGCAGCCACTCGCTGAAGTCGTACATGTAGAACTGCATGAGGTTTTCGATGATGTCCAGCTCATCGCGTTGGGCGGGGTGCAGTTCGATATTGGCCATGCGCCGGGTTCCTGAAAGTGCTGAGCCTTGCAGAAACAGTAGCGCGTTTTATTTGCCTGCCGGTTTCGCCGCGCGTTTGGTGGTGCCCGTGGTTTTGCTGCGGGTCGATTTGCGTTTCTTCTTCCACGGGGCCGCCGCTTTACCGGCTGGTGGCGGGCCGCTGATGGTCAGGCTGAGGCTGGAACAGCGCGTCACCTGTTTGCTCATCCATGCCGCTTGTTTGGTGACGAACTCTTCCAGACTCATTTCGCCGCTTTGCACCATGTCCAGCGCCTGTTCCCAGATTGCGGTGGTGCCGGGGTCGGCAATCGCGCGGGGCACCGCATCGATCAGGCTGAACGCGGCCGGGGTGGCGGCGAGGGCCTTACCGTTTTTCACCAGATAGCCCCGATCAATCAAGCCCTGAATGATCGAGGCACGGGTGGCTTCGGTGCCGATCCCGGTGGTGTCCTTGAGTTTCTGTTTGAGCAGCGGGTCTTCCACCAGTTTGGCGACGTTTTTCATCGCCTTGATCAGATCGCCTTCGGTGTAGGGCTTGGGCGGTTGCGTCCACAGGTCCTTGAGTTTCACCGCGGCGATGGCGCATTCGACACCCTGGCTAAGGGCCGGCAAGGTTTGTGGCGCCGGAGCTTCGCGGCCCTTGGCCGGTGCCAGCGCTTCGGGCAGTGCGCGTTTCCAGCCCGGTTCGATGATCTGTTTGCCGACTGCGCGCAGGGCTTCACCGGCGCAATCGAAATCGGCCTGGGTGCGATCGTATTCGTGATTGGGCAGGAATTGCGCCAGATAGCGTGCGCGGATCAACGTATAGACCGCGCGGTGCTTGCCGCTCAGGCGTTCAAGGTTTTTCGCCGCAGCGGTGGGGATGATGCCGTGGTGCGCGCTGACCTTGGCGTCGTTCCATGCCCGGGAGCGGCGTTGGGGTTCGAGAAAGCCTTGCAGCGCCTCAAGACCCGGATCGGCCTGACGCAGTGCGGCGAGAATCCCCGGCGCCTCACTGTGCTGGCTCAGCGGCAGATAGCCGCAATCACTGCGCGGATAGGTGATGACTTTGTAGGTTTCGTAGAGGACCTGGGCGATGTCGAGGGTTTCCTGCGCGCCGAGGCCGAGTTTCTTCGAACAGACTTCCTGCAAGGTGCCGAGATCGAAGGGCAGGGGCGCCACTTCACGCATGCGCTCGGTTTTCAGCTTCACTACCCGGGCACTGGCAGCGCTGCGGATCGCTGCCGCGGCTTGTTGGGCCAGCGCCTGATTCAGGCAGCGATCCTGATCGTCACAGACGTCCGGCGGCGCGCGCCACTGTGCGGTAAACGGGATGCCGTTGTGCAGCAAATCGACATCGATTGCCCAGAACGGCACCGGCACGAAATCGGCGATGCTGCGGTCGCGATCCACCACCAGACGCAAGGTTGGCGTCTGCACCCGGCCTACCGGCAATACGCCTTGATAACCCGATTGCCGCCCCAGCAGCGTGAACAGCCGGCTCATGTTCATGCCGATCAGCCAGTCCGCCCGCGAGCGGCCCAGCGCCGAGTGATACAGGCTGAACGTTTCGGCCCCCGGTTTCAGTGCCGCCAGAGCCTTGCGGATCGACGCTTCGTCCAGCGCCGACAGCCATAAACGACGGATCGGCCCGCGATAGCGACAATGTTCGACCAGTTCCCGGGCGATCATCTCGCCCTCACGGTCGGCGTCGGTGGCGATGATCAGCTCGCTGGCTTCACCGAGCAGGCGCTTGACCGCTTTGTACTGGCTGGCGGTGCGCGGCTTGACGGTCATTTTCCACTTGTCCGGGATGATCGGCAGATCGGCCAGTACCCAGCGCTTGTAGCGCGCGTCGTAGGCATCCGGCGGGGCGGTTTCGAGCAAGTGGCCGATGCACCAGGTCACCGTGACGTCCGTTCCCAGCCAGCAGCCGTCGCCCCGACGCCTGGCGCCGAGCACGGCCGCAATGTCTTTGGCCTGAGAAGGTTTTTCACAGAGGTACAACCGCATAACCACCCACGTCGATCAAGATCCGCACAGGTGCACAGAATGGCCGGACTTGGCTTCAGCGGCAACTTTTATCTGTATGGATATACAGATAAAAAGGATTGCAGCACGTGACGGGTAATACCGGGACGCAGCCTGGGCTATCGAGAAATTGATTAGCCTGCGGTTTGCACTTGTGTCAGGTTTTTCAGCGATTCAAACACGCGAGTGACAGGACGATCTCGCCAGAAGATCGCCGTGGTCTGTCGACACTGACTACTCAGAAACAAGGAAGTCCACCATGGCTCAAGCCAAATCCACAACCACCAGCGCCTTCGACCAGGTCGATGCTTTCAGCCACTTGTATGACCGTGGCGTCGGGCTGGTCAACGGCAAACCCTCATTCACTGCCGATCAGGCCGCTGACGAAATCCTGCGCAAAGGCCTGTCGTGGGGCGACAAGAACGCTGATGGCAAAATCGACCTCAGCTATACGTTCCTGACCGAGAAACCGGCGAACTACAACGTCAAGCTGGGCAACTTCAGCGAATTCAGCGCCCAGCAAAAAGCTCAGGCTGTGCTGGCTATGCAATCCTGGGCCGACGTCGCCAACGTCACCTTCACTGAAGGCAAGGGCGGCGATGGCCACATGACCTTCGGCAACTATGACGTCAGCACGGGTGGCGCGGCTTTCGCTTATCTGCCGAGCGGCGGTGGTTATGACGGCCAGTCGTGGTACCTGATCAACGATCAATATCAGGTCAACAAGACCCCGGACACCAACAATTACGGGCGCCAGACCCTGACCCACGAAATCGGCCACACCCTCGGCCTGTCGCACCCGGGCGCCTACAACGCCGGTAACGGCAACCCGACCTACAACGACGCCAAATACGCTGAAGACACCCGTGGCTACAGCCTGATGAGCTATTGGAGCGAAGCCAATACCGAGCAGAACTTCAGCAAGGACGGCAGCGGCGCGTACGCCTCGGCGCCGTTGCTGGACGATATCGTCGCTGTGCAAAAACTCTATGGCGCCAACTACGCGACCCGTGCCGATGACACCACTTACGGCTTCAACTCCAACGCCGAGCGCGATTTCTACAGCGCCACTTCGGCGTCGTCGAAAGTGGTGTTTTCGGTGTGGGATGGCGGCGGCAACGACACGCTGGATTTCTCCGGCTTCAGCCAGAACCAGAAGATCAACCTCAATGAAGGCTCGTTCTCCGATGTCGGCGGTCTGGTGGGCAACGTGTCGATTGCTTACGGTGTGACCGTGGAGAATGCGGTGGGCGGTTCGGGCAATGACCTGCTGATTGGCAACGCGGCCGCCAATGATCTGTTCGGCGGTGCCGGCAACGACATCCTCTACGGTGGTGGCGGTGGCGATACCTTGTGGGGCGGTGCAGGCGCAGACACCTTTGTGTTTGGCGCGGCCAGCGATTCGACCATGACCGCGCCGGACTGGATCATGGATTTCACCAGCGGTCTGGACAAGATCGACTTGTCGGGGATCGCTGGTTTCGCCACGGGTGCGGCGTCGCTGAACTTTGTCAGCGGCTTCACCGGGCATGCCGGCGACGCGATCCTGACCTACTTCGCGCAGACCAATCAGACCAGCCTGATGGTTGACCTGACGGGGCAGGGTTCGGTGGACTTTGCAGTGGGTGTGGTGGGGCAAGCGGTGGCGACTGATATTCTGGCGTGATGCCTGAAGATCGGCCCTCACCCTAACCCTCTCCCAGAGGTAGAGGGGACTGACCGAGTTGTCTGGCGAAATACATCGACCTGAAAAACCGAGTCGATTATGGATTCAAAGCCAATCGTTCAAGTCGGTGAATCTCGCCAATATCCCCCCATCGCTTCCCTCTCCCAGAGGTAGAGGAGACCGATTGAGGGATGCTACAGAAGTACATTGACCTGATAGCGCTTTGCCGAATCCATAATCGAAGCAGGACTTTCAGGTCGATGTAGAACGAAAGACACCCCCGTAGGCACCCTCTCCCTCGGGGAGAGGGCTGGGGTGAGGGGCTTTTGAAATTGATGGGCCGTTCGGCTGTAAAACCACCCCAACCAGAACCGATGGGCTATACCTGAACCGGTCTCTTCGCCGTATTCAGGGGAACCCCATGAAAAGCTCCGGCCTCAGTCCCGTCATAAACCTCGAACAACTTGTCGGGTGCCTGGTGGTGAAATTCCACGGCATCCAGGTCGCTACGTCCTCCCGCGTGCTGATCCTCAACGAAGCCAACTACCCGCCGGTTTATTACGTCCCCCGCGAAGACATCGACGAAAAGTATTTCGCCCGCACCGATCACACCAGTTATTGCCCGTACAAGGGCGATGCCAACTACTTCAGTCTGCAAGTGCCGGGGCATGAAGGGGCGAATGCGGTGTGGACTTACGAAAATCCGAAAGTGTCAGTAGCGCCGATCCGCGACTACGTGGCGTTTTATCCGGATCAGGTGAAGTTCGAAGTGATCAAGGCTGATGCCTGAGCAAAAAAACGGCGAGGGTAAAGCCCTCGCCGATTGAGTTGTCTGGGTGAGTTTCAGTTCTTGTCGAGATCAATATTCTTCGTCTCACGCAAACAGATCATCCCCACCACCAGACTCACCCCGGTAATCAGCACCGGGTACCACAGCCCATAGAAAATGTCCCCGGTGTACACCACCAGCGCAAACGACACGGTCGGCAGAAACCCGCCAAACCAGCCGTTGCCGATGTGGTACGGCAGCGACATCGAGGTGTAGCGAATGCGCGTCGGGAACAGTTCGACCATCAGCGCCGCAAGCGGGCCGTAGCACATGGCCGAGATGATGATCAGCGCGACGATCAGCGCCACGATCATCGGTTTGTTGATCTGCTGCAGATCGGCTTGTTGCGGGTAGCCGGCCAGGGTCACGGCGCCACGCAGGGCGGCTTCGTCGTAGCCGTCGATCTTCACGTCACCGATGCTGACCTGTACGCCGCTGCCGGCCGGGGCGGCGGCGCTGGAGTAGGGCAGGCCTTGCTTGACCAGAAAGGTTTTGACCTTGTCGCACGGGCTGTCGAATTTGGCTTTGCCCACCGGGTCGAACTGGAAGGTGCAGGTCGCCGGATCCGCCAGCACGGTGATCGGCGCCTGACGGCTGGCCTGGTCGATCGCCGGGTTGGCGTAGTGGGCGAGGGATTTGAAGATCGGGAAGTACAGCGCCGTGGCCAGCAGCAAGCCGAGCATCAGCACCGGTTTGCGTCCGACCTTGTCCGACAGCCAGCCGAAAATGATGAAGAACGGCGCACCGATCACCACGCTGATGATCAGCAAGGTGTTGGCCACCGCCGGGTCCATTTTCAGGAACTGGGTGAGGAAGAACAGCACGTAGAACTGCGCGGCGTAGAAGGTCACCGCTTGCCCGGCGTTGATGCTGAACAGGGCGATCAGCACGACTTTGAGGTTTTCCCACTTGCCGAAGGATTCGCGGATCGGCGCTTTCGAGGTTTTGCCTTCCTCTTTCATCTTCAGGTACGCCGGCGACTCGTGCAGGCTCAGGCGGATCCAGGTGGAAATGCCCAGCAGCACGATCGACAGCAGGAACGGAATGCGCCAGCCCCAGACTTCAAACTGATCGCCGGTAAAGTAGCGGCAACCGAGCACCACTAGCAGTGACAGCAGCAGGCCGAGGGTCGCGGTGGATTGAATCCAGCTGGTGTGGAAACCGCGCTTGCCAATCGGCGCGTGCTCGGCCACGTAGGTGGCTGCGCCGCCATACTCACCGCCGAGCGCCAGACCCTGAAGCATGCGCAGCACCACTAGAATGATCGGCGCGGCGATGCCGATGCTGGCGTAGGTCGGCAGCAGGCCGACGCAGAAGGTCGCCACGCCCATCAGAATGATCGTCGCGAGAAAGGTGTATTTGCGCCCGATCATGTCCCCCAATCGACCGAACACCAACGCCCCGAACGGCCGCACGATAAAGCCAGCAGCGAAGGCCATCAGCGCAAAGATGAACGCCGTGGTGTCGTTGACCCCGGCGAAAAACTGTTTGCTGATCACCGCCGCGAGGGCGCCGTAGAGGAAGAAGTCATACCACTCGAAGACCGTTCCCAGTGACGAAGCGAAGATGACTTTTTGTGTGGCATTGCTGGTCTCGGCGCTGCTCGCCGCGCCCAGCGTCTGAGCGTGTTCTGACATATCGGTATCCCTCACAGTGATTGTTTTTGTTGTTCCACTGGTGTTGCGTGTCCGGGTGATGCCTTGAATCAAACGCGGTTCTTTGTAGGAGCTGCCGCAGGCTGCGATCTTTTGATCTTACTGTTGATCTGGAAAATCCAAAGATCAAAAGATCGCAGCCTTCGACAGCTCCTACAGGGGGTGGGCCAGCTCCAATTTCGCGGTGCTGCTCCTGGTGTTGGGGTTGAGGATCAGTTGTGCGGCTTTCTCGGCAATCATCAGCGTAGGCGAACAGGTGTTGCCCGAGGTAATGCGCGGCATGATCGACGCGTCGGCAATGCGCAGGCCGGGCACGCCGTGGACGCGCAGTTGCGCATCGACCACTGCATCACCGTCATTGCCCATGCGACAGGTGCCGACCGGATGGAAAATCGTCGTACCGATCTTCGCCGCCGCTTCCTGCAACTCTTCATCACTTTGCAGGCTGGCGCCGGGCAGATACTCGACCGGTTTGAACGCTTGCAGGGCAGGGGCACTGACGATGCGCCGGGTCAGGCGAATGGCATCCGCCGCCACGCGTAAATCTTCAGGGTGACTGAGGTAGTTGGGCTGAATCAGCGGCGCCTCCTGCGGGTCCGCCGAACGGATTTCGATGCGCCCACGACTCTGTGGTCGCAGATCACACACCGACGCGGTGAACGCCGGGAAACTGTGCAACGGCTCGCCAAAACGCTCCAGCGACAGTGGTTGCACGTGATATTCCAGATTCGCCGAAGTCTGCTCCGGCCCCGAACGCGCAAACGCGCCCAACTGACTCGGCGCCATCGACAGCGGCCCGCTGCGGTCATACAGATAGCGCAGGCCCATGCCCATCTTGCCCCAGACACTGCCAGCGATCTGGTTCAGCGTGCGGGCATTTTCCAGTTGGTAGATCAGGCGCAATTGCAGGTGATCCTGCAAATTTTCGCCGACGCCCGGCAGCTCATGAATCACGCCGATGCCCAAGCGTTCGAGCAGAGGCCGCGGACCGATCCCGGAGCGCTGCAGAATGCTCGGCGAACCGACCGCGCCGGCGCACAGGATGATCTCTTTGCGCGCCTTGAACTGCTTGCTCTGACCTTCATGACGCGCACTGACCTTCGAGGCGCGTCCGTCCTCCAGCAGTACCCGATCCACCTCAACCCCGGTCAGCACCGTCAGATTCGCCCGATCGCGTACAGGCTTGAGAAAAGCCTTCGCCGCGTTCCAGCGCACGCCGGATTTCTGGTTGACCTGGAAGTAGCCGCAACCCTCGTTGTCGCCCTGATTGAAGTCGTCGATGCTGGCGATGCCGCTTTGCTCGGCGGCACTGCGAAAGGCATCCAGAATCGGCCACGACAGGCGCTGTTGTTCGACCCTCCATTCACCCTTGGCACCGTGAAATTCAGCGTTACCGGCAAAATGGTTTTCGCTTTGTTTGAACAGCGGCAGCACGTCGTTCCAGGCCCAGCCCGGATTGCCCTCGGCAGCCCAGCCATCGTAGTCGTTGGCCTGGCCGCGCATGTAGATCATGCCGTTGATGGACGAACAGCCACCGAGCACTTTGCCGCGCGGATAACTCAGCGCGCGGCCATTGAGGCCCGGTTGTGCTTCGGTCTTGAAGCACCAGTCGGTGCGCGGGTTACCGATGCAGAACAGGTAACCGACAGGAATGTGAATCCACGCATAGTTGTCGCGTCCGCCGGCTTCAAGCAACAGCACGCGCTGCTGCGGATCCGCTGACAATCGATTGGCCAGCAAACACCCGGCAGGGCCGGCGCCGACCACGATGTAGTCGTATTCATCAAGGGAAGTCTGCATTCCCTGACCTCGCTTTTTGTTTTTATTGTCGGACACTCTAGTTGTTAGCTTTCGTTAAAAGAATGTTAGTTTTTGCGCAGCCGCTGTGCGTTTTTAAACAGCCTGCATTGACCATCGCCGACAAGGACACGCCATGTTCGACTGGAACGACCTGCGGTTTTTTCTCGAACTGCAACGCAGCGGCCGCCTGCTCACCGCCGCCCGCCGCCTCAACACCACCCACGCCACCGTCGCCCGCCATATCGAAGCCATCGAAAAAAGCCTCGGCACCGCGCTATTCGTCCAGCACGCACAAGGCTACGAAATGACCCCGGCAGGGGAGGCGCTGCTTAAACACGCTGAGGCGATGGAAAACGTGGCGTTGCTGGCGCAGGAAGAGATCACCCAATCCACCGCGCCGCTGGGCAAGATTCGCGTCGGTGTCACCGAAGGGCTGGGCATCAAGTTTCTCGCCAGTCGCATGATCGGCTTGTTCGAACGCTATCCGGGATTGGAAGTGGAACTGGTCGCGGTGCCGCGCTTTGTCAGCATCCTCAACCGCGAGGCGGAAATCAGCATTCATCTCGAGCGCCCGGCGGCGGACATGCTGGTCACGCGCAAACTCACCGACTATCGCTTGGCGCTCTACGCCAGCCAGCGCTATCTCGATAAAGCCCCGCCACTGCACAGCCGCGAAGACCTCGGGCGGCATGCGTGGATCGGTTATGTCGACGATTTGCTGTTCAGCCAGGAATTGATGTTTCTCAACAGTTTCTGTCGCAGCCCTCGGGTTGTGTTTCACAGCACCAGCGTCATCGCGCAGCAGGAGGCGGCGCGGTCGGGATTGGGCATTGCGGTGTTGCCTTGCTACATGGCCGAGTCGGATCCCGATCTGGTGCCGTTGCTGCCGGATGAAAGCATCGAGCGCAGCTATTGGATCAGCACGCGGCGCGAGTTGCACAAGTCGGTGCGCCTGCGGGTGGTTTGGGATTATGTGGTGGGGTTGTGTGAGGCGGAGCAGGGGTTGTTGCTTAACCTTTGAGATCAAAAGATCGCAGCCTACGGCAACTCCTACAACGATTTCTGTAGGAGCTGCCGGAGGCTGCGATCTTTTGATCTTGTTTGACCGTACATATGGATATCCGTATATTCGGATTTCCATATGTGTCGAGCCTATCCCATGATCACCCCCACCGAAGTCTTCAAGAGCCTCGCTGACGAAACCCGCGCCCGCGCCATGCTGCTCATTTGCGATCAAGGTGAACTCTGCGTCTGCGAGCTGATGTGTGCGCTCGACGACAGCCAACCAAAAATCAGCCGCCACCTCGCGCAACTGCGCAGCAATGGTTTGCTGCTTGATCGCCGTCAGGGGCAATGGGTCTATTACCGCCTCAACCCTGATCTTCCTGCGTGGGTGCGCGAAATCCTGCAAGTGACGTCCAAAGCCAACGCCGATTGGCTCAAGGACAACGCCGCCCGTCTGCAGAACATGGACGGTCGTCCGGTTCGCGAAGCTGCCTGCTGCTGAGGAAAGAGAAAACATGCGAGTCCTGTTTATGTGCACGGCCAATAGCTGCCGCAGCATCCTGTCCGAAGCCATGTTCAATCATCTGGCGCGCCCCGGATTCGAGGCCGTGAGCTCCGGAAGTTTCCCCAAAGGCCAAGTGATGCCACGCAGCCTGTCGACGCTGCAAAAGGCTGGCATTGCCATCGATGGTTTATCCAGCAAGGGCAATGACGCGTTCGAAGACAATCCGCCAGACATTGTCATCACCGTCTGTGACAAGGCCGCCGGTGAGAGCTGCCCGGTGTACTTCGGTCCCGCGCTCAAAGCCCATTGGGGCCTCGAAGATCCCTCGGATGTGATCGGCGACGATGCCGCCGTGGACGCGGCGTTTGCTGCCACGCTGGCGATCATCGAACGGCGCTGCGCGACCTTTCTCGGCCTGCCATTTAAAGCACTCAGCCGCGCTGATCTCCAGCGTGAGCTGGATCGTATCGGCTCTCTCTGAGCTGGAGGACACATGTCAGAACACCTGCCCCATCTTGATCATTCGCTGTTCGAAGGAGCATCCCCTTTGGGCGAGCAGAAACCCCGCATCCTGCTGCTCTACGGCTCGACCCGCGAACGCTCCTTCAGCCGTTTGCTGGTAGAGGAGGCCGCACGTCTGCTCGAACACTTCGGCGCCGAAACGCGGATCTTCAACCCATCCGGTCTGCCACTGCCTGACGACGTTCCGGTCGACCATCCCAAAGTGCAGGAACTGCGCGAGCTGGTGCTGTGGTCGGAGGGTCAGGTCTGGTGTTCGCCGGAACGTCATGGCGCGATGTCCGCCGTGTTCAAGGCGCAGATCGACTGGATCCCGCTGGAACTCGGCGCCGTGCGCCCGACCCAGGGCAAGACCCTGGCGGTGATGCAGGTTTGCGGCGGTTCGCAGTCGTTCAATGTGGTCAATCAGTTGCGCGTATTGGGTCGCTGGATGCGCATGTTCACCATCCCCAATCAATCCTCGGTGCCGAAGGCCTACATGGAATTCGACGACGCCGGGCGGATGAAGGCGTCGCCGTTCTACGACCGTGTGGTGGACGTGATGGAAGAGCTGGTGAAGTTCACCGTGCTGCTGCGCGATCAACAGGCGCATCTGGTCGACCGCTATTCCGAGCGCAAGGAAAGCGCCGAGCAATTGATGGCGCGGGTCAACCAGCGCTCGATCTGAGGCCGTCCCTCGGCGAGGGACGGCTGCGTTCAGTCGACCATTACTTGCGGTGACACCACCCAGACGCTGCAGGGCATTTTGTACAGCAACTGTTCCACCGTGCTGCCGATCAACCGACCCAGGCCACGATGGCCGATCCGGCCCATGACGATCACGTCGATGTCATAGGCATCGGCGTAGCTGCACAGCACTTTGGCCGGATTGCCCATGATCATGTGCTGGCGTTCCGGCGCGATGCCGTTGCGCTCGGCCAATTCGCGGAACGCATCACCTTGCGCATCGAACAGGGTTTTCGCCTTGCCCGGGGTGAAAAACGTCGAGGCGTTGCCAAAACCGAACTCGTCGGCGCTGATCGATGACAGGTCATAGGCGTAGACCACGTCCAGTTCGGCGGCACAAAGGCTGGCCAGTTTCGCGGCCTCGCGCAGGATGCGGTCGTTGAAATCCGCGTATTGATCGTCGCGATGAAACGGATCGATCGCCGCCACAATCCGCCGTGGCCGCGCATGCTGAACATGGCTGACGAAGTGCAGCGGCACCCGGCATTCGCGCAGCAAATGAACATCGAGCGGGGTGAACATCAGCCGTGACATGAACGAGGCGTGCTGCAGATCCTTGATCAACAGGGCCATCGGCTGCTCCTTGAGGTGAATCTGGATCTCGCGCAACGGATTGTCGACCCACACCACTTCCGTGGTCACGGTCACGCCGAGGTGGCGCATCGGTCTGGCCTGATCCTCCAGCCATTGGTGGTGGCGGTCGACATAACCCAGGCGCATCTGTTCCAGGGCCTGTTCGTTGACCAGTCCGGCGGTCGCCAACCCTTCGAGGAAATCGAACGCCACGATATGCAGCGCCGCGCCCGATGCCTTGGCCAGTGCCGCGGCCCGATCGAACGCAGGGCTGTGCTTCATCAGCGGTGAAGCTACCAGCATGAAACGTGCTTGCTCGGACATGACGAATCTCCTGTGGGTAGCGGCATTGCACGGCGGGCGCAACGGCACCAGCGGCGTCAGTTCATGCTGCTCCGGGCTGCGTGGCGCGGCTTGATCTTTGTCAATGACGCAGCCGAGCAACGCCCGCGCCCGACGGGCGGTAACGGCGCGTGCAATCCTGCAGGGGTTGATCGTTATCAACCTTGTGTCGATCAATTCGGCGCAGCCTTGGAAAGGTGCTGAACTCACTGCAAACACCTGCACAGGAGTCTTGATCATGGCCATGATGAAAGCGGCGATATTCGTCGAAAAGAATCGCATCGTGCTGGATGACAAACCGATCCCCGAGGTTGGTCCGCTGGACGCGCTGGTGCGCATCACCACCACGACGATCTGCGGCACCGACGTGCATATCCTGCGCGGCGAGTATCCGGTGGCCAAAGGCTTGACCGTCGGTCACGAACCGGTGGGCGTGATCGAGAAACTCGGCTCACAGGTGCGCGGATTTTTCGAAGGCCAGCGAGTGATCGCCGGCGCCATCACCCCCAGCGGTCAAAGCTACGCCTGCCTGTGCGGCTGCGGTTCCCAGGACGGGCCGGACACTCGCCACGGCTTTCGCGCCACCGGTGGCTGGAAATTCGGCAATATCATCGATGGCTGTCAGGCGGAGTACGTTCTGGTGCCCGATGCCTTGGCCAACCTGTGTCCGATCCCCGACGGATTGAGCGACGAACAAGTGCTGATGTGCCCGGACATCATGTCCACCGGGTTCTCCGGCGCCGAACGCGGCGAAGTCAGTATCGGCGACAGCGTTGCGGTGTTCGCGTTGGGGCCGATCGGTCTGTGTGCGGTAGCCGGGGCGCGGCTCAAGGGCGCGAGCGTGATCATTGGCATCGACGCGGTGGCCGAGCGCATGAGCGTTGCGCGGCAGTTGGGCGCGACCCATGTGGTCAACTTCAAGGACGGCGACGTGGTCGAGCAAATCATGGCGTTGACCGACGGGCGCGGCGTGGATGTATCCATCGAAGCCTTGGGCACCCAAGGCACATTCGAGTCTGCGTTGCGGGTGTTACGCCCGGGCGGACGCTTGTCGAGCCTGGGGGTTTACGCGTCGGACCTGCGTATTCCCTACGATGCCTTCGCGGCAGGGCTGGGTGATTACAGCATCGTCAGCACCCTGTGCCCCGGCGGCAAGGAACGCATGCGCCGGTTGATGGCGGTGGTGCAAAGCGGTGGCGTCGATCTGTCGCCGTTGGTGACACACCACTTCAAACTGGACGATATCGAAGCCGCGTATGAACTGTTCGCGCATCAGCGCGATGGGGTGATGAAGGTGGCGATCACGCCGTAACGGCAACGCGCCCCGTACCGTTGGCGGGTGCGGGGCGCGGGGATCGCTATAGACTCAGGCGATGAATGACTTGGTGCGGATCATCAGGATCGCTGTGGGTTTCAAAGCCCAGTGAACGGGCGAGGTCGCGCATGGCCGTGTTGCTGGCTGAATCCACCGAATACAGATGCTTGAAACCGTGGTGCCGGGCGGCCTTGATCAAGTGTTGCATCAGCAACGTGGCCAGGCCAAGGTGCATCCACTCATCGGCGACCGTCACGGCGCATTCACAATCCTGTTCGCCCGTGGCGGCGTAGCGGCTGATGCCGATCTCGATCAATTCGCCATTTTCATGAACCAGTGCGACGTAGGCCGCGCGTTGTTTGTAATCGACGTCCATCAACTGATCGAGCAACGCGGTGCCCGGCTCACTGATCTGCGCGAGAAACCGCAGGTGCCGGGACTCGGGCGACAAGCGCTTGATGAACGCGTATTCGCGTTCGCGATCCTTGGCGGCCAGTGGTCGGATCAAGACGTGGCGGCCGTCCTTGAGCGACTCGATCCAGTATTCACCTTGATGTGCGGCATAGATCGTCGCCGCGCGGTCATTGTGGTCTTTGACAGTGAGCATGAGGTGAGCCTCCATCGGCTGAACGAGCAACGCGCCGGGCAGTGCGCTGAGGTCTGTTCTACGCCGGTGGCAACGCCGGGATCTGATCTGGATCAGATTCCGGCGCGAGGCCACTGTTTTTACCGGCCGATGGCGCTTCTGGCGCCGCAATCAGGCTCAGGCCGGCGGCGGCTCACGGGTGCTGCGTTGCGCAGCGGAGCGCGGATGCCCGTCGGGAATCGACAAGGTCGCGCGTAAACCACCTTCGGCGCGGTTGACCAACGTGATTCGCCCGCCCAACTGCGTGGCGATGGTGTTGACGATCGTCAGCCCCAGCCCCGCGCCGTGGGCATTGCCGCGACTGTAGAAGCGTTCGAACAAGCGCGCCCGATCTGCTTCATCAATGCCCGGTCCCTGATCTTCAACGCTCAAGTGGTAGAAACCCTCGGCCTGGCTGAGCAGTACGGTGATCACGCCGTGTTCGGGGGAGAAGTTGGCAGCGTTGGTGATCAGGTTGTTCAGGGCAATGTCGATCGTGCCGGGGCTGGCCATGATGTTGAACGGCTGGGCGCTGTCTTCAAAGGCCAGCTCAAGGTGTTTGCTCAGCAACCACGGCGTCAGTTGCACCAGGCTGTTGCGCACGGTTTCGCTGAGGTCGATGGGTTGCAGCGGCGGCGGGTTGGGTTTCGGTTCCAGGCGCGCCATGGTCAATAACTGGTTGACCAGGCGACTTGTGCGGTCGACCCCGGCGATCAGAAACGCCAGCGATTCGCGGCGTTCCTGTTCGGTGCCGGCCTCCTGAAGGTTCTGCGCATGCACCCGCAGCACCGCCAGCGGCGTGCGCATTTCGTGGGCGGCATCGGCGATAAAACGCCGTTCGCGGCCGAGCACTTCCTGAATCTGCGCGAGCATGCGGTTGAGCGCTGCCTGCATCGGTTCCAGCTCACTGGGCAGCGGCGCCAGTTGCAACGGTTCCAGCGAACCGCTGTGGCGGGCGCGCAGGGTCTCGGCCATGTTCGCCAACGGCTTGAGGCCCCAGCCGATCGCCAGCCAGACCATCGCCGCCAGCAGCAAGCTGCCGACCATGTTCGGCCACAGGGTGTGACGGACGATGCGGTCGACCAGATCAGCGCGCACATCGTCGCGCTCACCGACCCAGATGCGCAGGTTGTTCTGCGGGTCTTCGAGAAGAAAGGCGCGCCAGTGACGGTTGTTCAGATCCACCACATCGCTGAAGCCCGGCTGCGTTGGCGGTGCACTGAAGGACGGGGCGCTGGCGGTGTGCACCAACACATCCCCGGCAGGATCCCATACCTGAAAGGCGATTTTCCGTTCGTAGGGATGACCTTCGCCGCGTGGCACCGCTTCGCCCAGCGCAGAATTGAACGCTTGATAAAGTTCAGCGTGCTGCTTGCCTGCCAAGGGCATGCGCATCACGCCTTGCAACAAGCGAGCGTTCTGCGCCAATTGCGCGTCGTACACCTCGGCGATTTCGTGGTTGCTGTCGTGCAGGTTGAAGGTACTAAGAACGGCGAGACCGGCCAGCAACAGGCCGATGATCAGGGTCAGCGTGCGGCGGCGGATCGAGGTCATCGACGCTCCTCCACCAGATAACCCACACCACGGATGGTGCGGATCAGGTCGGTGGAAAATTTCTTGCGCAGATGGTGGATGTGCACTTCGAGGGTGTTGCTTTCGGCTTCTTCATTCCAGCCGTAGAGCAGTTGCATCAGTTGATCGCGGGTCATCACCCGGCCCGGTGGCGACAGCAGTTCGTGCAGCAACTGATATTCCTTGGGCGTCAGGGCCACGGGTTGGCCCTGATAGCTGACTTGCTGGGTGCCGGGGTTGAGGCTGATGCCGGCATGTTCGATCAACGCCTGGGCGCGCCCGGCACTGCGCCGCAACAAGGCGCGCAAGCGTGCCTTGAGTTCGTCCAGGTCGAACGGTTTGATCAGGTAGTCGTCGGCCCCGGCGTCGAGCCCGGCGATGCGATCTTCAGTAGCGTCACGGGCAGTCAGAATCAGCACCGGCAGATTCGAACCGCTGTCGCGCAGGCGGCGCAGCACTTGCAGGCCGTCCATGCGCGGCAGACCGAGGTCCAGCACGGCGACATCGAAGGTTTCACTGAGCAGCGCATGCAACGCACTGCTGCCGTCCTTGAGCCAGTCGACGGTGTAACCCTCGCGGCCCAGCGCCTGATGAATGCCTTCACCCAGCGCCACGTCATCCTCAACCAGTAATAAACGCACGCGGACTCCTGTCAGTCGAGTTTCTTGTTCACGTCCAGCAGCAGGCTGGCGATTTCTTTGCGGCGCCCGGCATCGGCACTTTCCCGGCCCGGGCGCGGCGCGGCTTGCTGGGCTTTGAGCAGCGCTGCTTTGGCTTCAGCGTAGCGCTTCTGACGGTAGAGGTGATCGCCCCAGAAGTACAGACTGTCGATGCCATTGGGGTTGAGTTGCAAGGCTTGCTTGAGCAGTTGCTCGGCCTTGTCGCTGTCGCCGAAACCGATGGGCCAGCCGGGCACGCGGTCATACAGCGCGGCGAGGCTGGTGTAGGCCGAGCCTTGCAGGGCTTTGGGGTCGAGGGTCAGGGATTTCTCCAGATCGGCCTTGGCATCCTTGGCTTTGCCCAAGGCTCCGAGGCCACCCTCGGCACCGGCCCAACTGCTGGTGACGATGCCTTTCCAGATCCACGCTTCGGCCACCGCCGGGCGCTGCGTGGTGAACGCGTTGGCCTCGCTGGCCAATTGTTCGAACGCGGCGGCGCGTTGTTTTTCCGCCACTTCATATTGGATGTGCGCCCAATTCTGCTGGATGCCCTCGAGACGTTGCTGGTCGGCGGGTTCCAGTGCCCAGACGCTTTGACTCAGGGCAGCGAGTAACAGGCATGCGGATAGTTTTTTCATGGTTTTGGCGACTCGTTGTCAGGTTTTTCACTGAGGCGGCGGATCAACGGCAACTGCTTGCGCAGGCCGCGATCCACCAGATGCGGGAGCAAATTGTTCAGGCGCACGAAGAAGCGTTCCGGCCAGCCCAGGTAGAGATCGCGACGATCACCGGCAATCGCATGGATCACCGCCGAGGCCACGGTTTGCGGGTCGTCGACGTTGGCCTTGAGCGCGTCGTTCAACGCTTGCGCGGCGGCGCTGTTCATCGAGGTGCGCGTGGCGCGGGGCGCGACGTACAGCACGCTGACGCGGGTGTCGGCCAGCTCCCGGCGCAGCGCCTCGGAAAACCCGCGCAAAGCGAATTTGGTCGCGCAGTAACTGGCGTAACCGGGGTAGCCGATCGAGCCATAGGTCGAACCGACGTTGACCACCATCGCGCTGTCGGCCTGCTTGAGCAGCGGCAACAGCAGTTTGGTCAGGCACATCGGCGCACTGATGTTCACCGCCAGCATCGCGTTGATGTCGCTGTCATCCAGCTGTTCAAGCATGGCGAAGTGATTGACCCCGGCGGCATTGATCAACAGGTTGATACCGCCGATGGCTTCGGCGGCGACCAGCACTTTGCGCCGGTCGCTGAGGAAGGTCAGGTCAGCGGCGACCCAGCACAACGAGTCGGGGTAGCGCTTGAGCAACGGCAGCAGTGCCTCCTGATGCCGCGCCACGGCCAGCACGCGGGCGCCGGCAGCGCACAAGGTTTCGGCGATGGCCAGACCGATGCCGCCACTGGCACCGGTCAGTACCACCCGCGCGTCACGCAGCTGCATGTTGAGCCTCCGCGTCACGCGGCAAGCCACGGAACATGTCGGTGTACAGGCGATAGACGACCTTCGAGGCATGGATCACGGCGGCTTGATCGTCAGGATCTTCCAGCTGATTCATCAGGCGCCGATAGGTTTGCATGTGCTCGATGTCGAGCGAACCGTGGGAACTCAGGTAACTGAACGCCGTTTCCGGCAACGCCAGACGCTCGCGAATGCTGCCCGCCGCGTGGGTGGCCAGGGCGATGCTGGTGCCTTCGAGCACGTTGACCATGCCGAACAGACCCACCGGATTGCCCCGGGCGATCAGGTCGTAAAGGAAGCTGACCATCAGTTCGATCGACAACGACGGCTGACCGTCGCGCACCGCATCACGGTCACCGCCACACGCGGCGATGTCGTTGAGTACCCAGTGCTCGTGGCCGTATTCGTCTTCGATGTACTCGGCCACCGCTTTGCGCAGCCATTCCAGACGCGTCGGCAGGCGTGCGCCGCAAGCCATCATCAGCGGCACGGTGTGGCGCACGTGGTAATACGCCTGCGCCAGAAACGCCCGATAACTGTCGAGGCTGACCTTGCCTTGCAGGGCATCGACGATGATCGGCAGGTTGAACAGTTCGTGGCGTTCCTGTTGCGTGGCTTCTTGCAGGGTGTCAAAAAAACTCATGATGCGGACTCCTCGGAAACAGCGGATTCGGTCAATTGGGTGTGGTACTGCGCGACGATGGCGTCGCGGCGCGGGCGGCCATTGGCGGTGAGCAAGCCATTGGCGGCGGTGAAGGGGTGCGGCAGGCGCGTCCACTGATGCACCTGGGCGTAATCGGGCAAAGCCTCGTTGGCTTCGGCGACGGCAGCGGCCAGTTCGGCATCGGTGCAGTCCGGACGATGTGGCCAGAGCAGGGCGTGGTTATGCGGCAAGGCCTCGCCGTAGACGAACGCCTGAGCGATGTGGCGGCGCTGGGTCAGCTCGGACTCGACCCATTCCGGGTTGACGTTGCGCCCGAAACTGGTGACGAACTGGTGCTTCTTGCGGCCCTTGAGATAGAGAAAACCTTCCGGGTCGAACTCGCCCAGATCGCCGCTCGGCCACCATTCCTCGGCGTACGGCGCGTCGCCCAGATAACCGAGCAACGTCGAGCCCTTGATCAGCACTTCGCCGTCCTCGGCCAGGCGCACTTCGACATGCGGCAACGGCCGGCCGACGCTGCCGGGGCGGCGCGCGCCGGGGCGATTCAGGCACACCACCGAGGCGCATTCGGACAAGCCGTAGCCTTCGTAAACCGGCAGCCCGACCCGTTGCGCACGGTGCAGCAGATCCTCCGACACTCGCGCACCGCCGACAGCGGCAAAGCGCAGGGTTTGCGGGTCGAAGGCTTTCTGTTCGGCGGCGCTGACCAGTAACAGCAGCAACTGCGGCACCAGGATCAGACTCTCCGGCGCACGGCTGGCCAGATAACCGAGCAAGCGCGGAATGTCGACGCCGCTGGCGCCTTGAATGCCGAGGGTTTTCTGGCTCGGTACACTGAGCGTCGCGCCGGCATACAGCGCGGCGTAACAGCCAAGGTTCTCCAGCAGAATCGCCAGCGGCAACAGCGCCAGATGATGCTGCGGGCCGGTCACTTCGCTGGCCTGATGCAGCTCCCGGGCCACCCGCAGCAGGCTGTCGGCGCTCAGGCATACACCTTTCGGCGTGCCGGTGGTGCCGGACGTGAAGGTGAGTTTCGCGGTGCCGGCCGGCATGCGATTCGGGCCACTGAACGCGCGGCACCAGAACTCGCCACGTTGTTCATAGCCAGCTGCGAGCAGTTCGGCGCCCAGTTCCGGCTCGGCGATTACCCGTTCGGCCTGGCTCTGTTGCAGACAATGAGCACGTTGCGCCGCACTGAAAAACGGCGGCAGCGTCACGCAGGTCAGGCCCTCGAACAGCACGGCCAGATCCCACAGCATCGCGTCGACGCCATTGTCCAACGCCAGTGCAATCACCTGCGCTTGCTCATCGCGCAAACGCTCCTGGCGATACAGCACCTCGGCGTACATCGTGGCGTAATCGAGTTTCAGCGTGTCGCCCCACAGGGCCGTCGCGTTGTCATTGCGCCGGGCATGGTCGCGCAAGGTTTCCTGGAAGCGTTGCAGTTCAAGCGACATGACAGGCTCCTTCAATCGAGCCCGGCAAACCCAGGCGGGCAAACAGACCGATATCGCGCAAATGGACGAACCCGGCGCGGATGTTGCCGACGTGCACCCAAGGTTTGCTTTCGTAATAACTGCCCCAGTGTTGACGCTCGTCACCCAATCGTTCCGGGTCAGCGGCGCACAATGTCACTGGCTTCAAACCCAGGCGATGGAAGCTGTTGACCAAGCCGATGTTGCCGGTGAACGTCACCCATTCCAGGCCGCCCATGGCCAGCAGATAGGTGATGGCGATGATGCTCAGGCGCGCGCTGCCGGTGTCGCTGGCGGCGAGGTTGCCGACTTCGACGATGGCGCTGCGCTCGACCGGACGATCTGCCGCCGCGCTGATCAACGGCTCGATCGGCTCATCCAGATAGCGCTCGAGAAACAGTGATTCCAGATGCGCGCGACGCACCCCGGCCACGGCGCACAACTCGCCTTCGCCGTTGTGCATGCCGAACAGCTCGGGCATGAAGTGGCGGATATCGGCGCCATGGGCCTTGCGAAAGCGTTGCTGGATAAAGCTCTCAAACGACGCTCGCAGAGTGTCGTCGGGCAGCGCGCCGGTCAGTGTCATCTGCGGTGTTTCGGCTTGACCGAAGCGCAGGGGCAGGGGGATGTTCCAGTCAAAATCGGGCATGGGCAGAACGCCTCCCTCAATAGGTTTGAGCGGAGTATCCAAGCCATTTCTTAACGAAGTCTGAAGGTAAAAAAAGGTTAACCTGAGGGTCTGTCTTCAGACTCTCTTAAGACTGGGCGGGCAGGGTAACGCCGTCGGTTCGCCCAACAACCGGAGCGAGGCGGTCGAACGAATTGGCCGTCACTCATGACAATCAAGAGGCGCAGCTTATGTCCCGCGACATCGCCGTAACCCGTTACGGAAAACTCTCAATCACCCTGCACTGGCTGATGCTGGCGCTGTTTGTCGGCGTCTACGCGTGCGTCGAAATCAAGGGCTACCTGCCCAAGGGCAGCGAAGCGCGCGGCTTGCTGATGGGCTTCCACGGCCTGTTCGGCGCGAGCATCTTCGCCCTCGTGTGGATCCGCCTGCTCGGCCGCCTCACCCCGCGCCCACCGATCACCCCCAAGCCACCGGCGTGGCAGACCGGCATTTCGCACCTGATGCACCTGGCACTGTACGGGCTGATGATCGCCACCCCAATCCTCGCCTGGCTGATGCTCGCGGCGGGCGACAAACCCTTCCCGTACTTCGGCTTCCACGTCCCGGCACCCGTGGCCATCGACCCGGACTTCGCCAAGCAACTGAAGTACTGGCATGAACTGATTGGCAGCGCGGGTTACTGGCTGATCGGGCTGCATGCGCTGGCGGGGTTGTTCCACCATTATTGGGTGCGGGATAACACGCTGGTGCGGATGCTGCCCGGCCGCACCGAATAACCCTGATCCACTACACCCCCTGTGGGAGCGAGCCTGCTCGCGAAAGCGGTGTGTCAGCCTACGATGATTTTGGCTGACAAGGCCCCTTCGCGAGCAGGCTCGCTCCCACAGTTTTTTGTGGTGTCTGGCAGAGCGGGGCAGTTGCCGGAACCGCACTTCGCGTCCACTCTATGACCTGCCGACAAGGAGCGTCCGCCGACCCTCCGTCGTGACCACAGGGAGCTTGCAGCATGAGCGAAGACAACAAGGTAAAAGGCCCGGCGTCGTACTTCCCCTCCATCGAGAAAAAATACGGCCAGCCCATCAATCACTGGCTGAACCTGCTCGCCGGTATCACCGACAAGAAACACATGGAACTGGTGGCCATGCTTAAAGACGAACACGGCATGGGCCACGGTCATGCCAACGCCTTGGTTGCGCATCATCTGGCGGGTAAAAAGTGAGGGCAGGGCAGCGATGAATTTCTCCCACCGGCCAGTGACGGCCGACGACGTCAACACCCTCTGCAGCTTTCCCCAGGGCGAACAAGAGTTGTTCTTCATGTTCCCGAAAGCGAACTTCCCGCTGACCGAAGAGCAGATGCACAGCGCAATCAGCCAGCGCTTCGACTCCACGGCTTTTCTGGCCAACGGCGAGTTCGTCGGCTTCGCCAATTTCTACCGCGCTGAGCACGATGGCATCTGCTGTATTGGCAACGTCATCGTCGCGCCATATGCCCGTGGCCAGGGTGTGGCGCGGTACATCGTCGAAACCATGACCGCGCTGGGTTTCGAAAAATACCAGGCCAAGGAAGTGCAACTCTCCTGTTTCAACGAAAACACCGCTGGCCTGCTGCTCTATCCGAAACTTGGTTTCGTGCCGTTTTCCATCGAAGAGCGCCCGGCGCCAAATGGTGGACGATCCGCCCTCATCAACATGACACGCCACCGACCATAGCCATCCCCCAATCCCTGTGGGAGCCGGGCTTGCCCGCGATGACGTCAGCCCGGCCGCCGCGAACCCAGAAGCCCAACACAAAACCTGTGGGAGCGAGCCTGCTCGCGAAGACGCCAGCCCAGCCACCCCATCAACCACTGACCGAAATAAACAGTAAAACCACAACTGTTTAAATGAAGCCTCAAGTAAACACCGAAACCCTACAACGCCTTGCGCCGTTACCTACGACTAAGCCAGAATCCGCCGGCTTGTGCGTCTAGGTCGCGGGTTCTATCGTTTGTCGGTCGCTGAAAAACAGTGATCGGGTTTGGTAGCCCTGAGTTTTCGTAGATTGCATAAGCATCATGATTCGCAGTGTCTGTTCGACACGGCTTTATGGTGGTCATGCACAGGGCGTCTTCGGGCGCGCCGGTTTTCTACGTCCCGGTCTACCAACCTGCGCATGGCCGCCACCCTCGTTTGGTAGCGAGAGTGATGGCTCCTTTTTTTGACGTAGGAGCTTCATCAATGATCAAACCAACACCCAACCCACCCGAAACCGACCCCACATCCCCCTACGAATCCCCCGATTCCAAGCGATTCCACGAAGCCGCCGAACGCGCCCTCGACCACTACCTCAAACCCGCCAGCCAAATCATGGCCAGCACCCAACAACCCGAACGCATGTACCTCGCCAACCCCAAGTACAACAGCGAATCCCTGCTCGCCAACGCCAGCGAAACCCTCGGCTCCGCCAGCGAAATGCTCCTCAACTTCGCCGCCATGCTCGACACCCCGCACCGCAAAACCGCACTGGGCATCGCCCAAGTCGTGATGCTCGGCGAAATCGCCGTCAACCAAGCGCTGGATAACGTCGAAATCGCCAGTTAACCCCCACCTCGACGAGGGGAAACCCTCGTCGAACCCCGCTGTCACACCCCGGCTGGCACACGGCCACGGCTTGCGCCCCCCAGCCACGGCTGTCACCCTTCGGGCCGTTCTCAAGGATCAGAACCAGGAATCACGGATGAGTGGCTACGTACCCAACCCCCCGAAAAACTACCGCTACGAAGAAGCCAAACCCGTCGATATTCACGCCCAGCGTTGGGCGGAATATGAGAAACACGGGAAAGAACCTGCGCGCGAACCTGAGAAAATCGGGATTGCGTTGAGGATTGGGGTTTTCTTTGATGGCACTGGGAATAATGCGAACAACACGGCGGCGGGATTGCTGTGTGGGGCGCAGCATCCCATAGCTCCCGAGGATATCCCCGCCAGTTGTCAGCCCTATATGGGGGATCCGGACAGCAGTTATGGCGCTGGCGCGACCAACATAAAAAAGCTTGCCGACCTATATTACGAAGCTCCGATTGCTGAAGGAGAGGGACCGATAAAGCAGGTATCCCGCCCTTTGTACATTGAAGGCATTGGTACTCAATCCAATGAAGAAGACAGTTTGGTCGGTCAAGGCATGGGGCGTGGAGAGACAGGAGTCGCAGGGCGTGTTCAGACTTCGTTTACCTTCATCAAACAAGTCCTTGAGGATGCCCTTCAAGAGAATCCCGGCAGTGAAATTACATCTATCACCTTTGATACTTTCGGATTCAGTCGAGGCGCAGCGGCAGCTCGCCATTTCTCAAATGAAATCGTAAGAGGCAAGCAGGGGCCGCTTAGGGATCTATTGGCCACTTACGCCAATAATTTCTCCCGGACCTTTGTCGACCAGTACGGTGGCAGCATCCGAATGGGCTTCATTGGGCTGTTCGATACAGTGCCGTCAATTGCAGGCTTCACGAATTTTGGCAGGGTGAAAAGCCCCATAGCACCGGGCGTAAAACTGTACCTTGATCCGCGTTTTTTCAAGGACGTCGTCCACTTGGTTGCGCGCGACGAATGTCGGGCCAACTTCGCCCTCAGTAACGTCAAACCCGACTATCCAGAATACGCATTTCCAGGTGTCCACTCGGATATCGGGGGCAGCTACCTCGATGAAGTCGAAGAGTGTGTTTTGGTCAGTCCTATGCAAACGCTTGATGTTTGGAGCAACACTGACGTGAAAACAACCTCGATCTATCAGGATGCCGCTCGGGTAAAAAGTCAGTGGGTAGCCAAAGGCTGGCCTGCTCATCTTTTGGAAATCGTAACGCCCACTGCGCTTGCTTTGCCGGCCGATCCGCAAGATCGTTTCGGGCCTAAGCAAAAACGCGTATACGCTGGGCTACAACTCAAACGCCCGGTTAGTGGCAAACTCTCAACGGTTTACTTGAGAGTGATGTATCAGTTGGCCAAAGAAAAAGGTGTCCCGTTCACCGACATTCCTGGACGAACCGAGTATGCCGTTCCTCAGGAACTGCAATCGCTCTGTGACAGGTTCATCGCCGGCGACTACAGCACCACCGCAGAAGAAGAGCAATTGCTGAAACTGAAATACATCCACACCTCTGCCAACTGGAATCACCCGCAAGGGAGACGTGACGGCAGCGGTTTGAGAGCCGTTTACATCAATGCACCCACGGACGATGGCATTCGCGTGCAGCATCCTCACGTAGCTGATTGGAAGCTTTGGTAATGAGAATACTCGTAGCTCTATTGGGCGTTTTGGTCTTCACCGGCTGTCACGCGACAAGCTCCACCTCAGGTGAAAACGATCCCAAATACCCTTGGTGGGAGCTGGCGTTTATCAAACCCAATTTCATGAATGTGTGGGTTGAAGACAGCTCTGTGGAAGACATTGACGGTAAGACCTTTCTGCGAGCCGGGGGAGGGAACGCCAGCGGTGCAGAGCCGAATGACGACAAAGAATCGGCGCGCGGTTGGATAGGTGTTGGTGGTACAGGCAAACCGGTTATTGGGGCAGGGCTACCTAAGCGGATCTTTGTCCGCTGGCAATCGATTCCAGAGCAAAAAACTTACCGGGCGTGGGTAGATATCCCTGAAGAAGCCAGGCAAGTGATGGTGACGTCTACCCATCAGCGCTGCCCGGAAACTCCCGAGAAAACAGCACGCTTCATGGCCTCCGTCTATTTGGGACTCGCCCCGGGTGGTGTGGTGCAAGTGTGGGTAAGAGATTTATGCCGTCGCCCAGTCAAAGTCGCTCGTGCCCAGGCTGAGTTGGAGCCGCTGGGGCCCGAGTTGGGTAAGAATGGTGGTCAGTATGCTTATCCCATCAGTGAAAAGGCCAAGCGGTATATCGACAAGTACGGCATTCCCTATGGGAGTTGGTAGTCGTCATCCGTTGAAACAGCTGATAACGATGTTTGTTGCTCTGTTGATTACCGGTTGCCAGTCAACTGATCCGCTTTCCACAAAAAATGATCCTAGGTCTCCATGGTGGGAACTCGCGTTCACCGAGCCTAATTACATGAAGGTTTGGGTCGAGGACACCGCAGTAGAAGACATCAAGGGAAAGACCTTTTTGCGCACTGGCGGAGGATCCGCCTCAGGCGGCCAACCGGAAGACGGCACTGACTCTGCCCGTGGTTGGCATGGCGTGGGAAGCACCGGAAAAGCTGTTGTTGGTGCTGATCTTCCCAAACGGATCTATGTCCGTTGGCAATCCATTGCTGAACCGCAAACGTATAAGGTCTGGATCGATATTCCAGAGGAAGCCAGACAGCTCATGCTTGAGTCCGTCAACCAGCGCTGTGCAAAAACACCTGAACAAAAGGGGCGTTATAACGCGTCTATCCACTTGGGCCTGGCGCCCGGTGGTGTCGTGCAAGTCTGGGTCAGAGACTCATGCCACCATCCTGTCAATGTCGCCAGAGCACAGGCGGAGATCGAACCGCTAGGGCCTAGTCAAGGCAAAAACCAAGGACGCTACGCGTATCCCGTCAGCGAAAAGTCCAAGCGGTATATCGAGAAATTTGGCATCCCTTACGGGAGTTGGTAACCGTCCGCCAATGAAGCAAATCATATTAATTTGGAGTGTTTTACTGGTAGCTGGATGCCAGGCTACCGACCCATTTTCAGCCGAGAACGATCCGAGATCCGATTGGTGGGGACTGGCCTTCACTGAACCGGCTTACATGAAGGTTTGGGTAGAAGACAGCACAGTTCTGGACATCAAAAACAGGACGTTTTTCAAGGCAGGCGGGAGAACCGCTGCCGGAGGTGAATCAGAAGATGGCACAGAGTCTGCCCGAGGTTGGGGTACTGTCAGTGGTTCCGGTATGCCGGTAATCGGTGCCGATCTTCCCAAACTCATCTTCGTCCGTTGGCAGTCCATATCAGAGCAGAAGACCTACAAGGGTTTCATTGAAATCCCAGAATCAGCCAGGCAATTGATGGTTGACTCAACGCACCAACGTTGCCCGGAAACTCCTGAAAGAGCTGCACGATACATGGCGTCGCTGTACGTGGGTCTGGCCCCAGGTGGCGTATTACAAGCTTGGGTCAGAGACTCATGCCATCGCCCGGTCCAAGTCGCTCATTCTCAAGGCGAGATTGAACCGCTAGGCCCGGAGCAAGGGAAGCGCGGTGGACACTACGCCTATCCGGTGAGTGAAAAAGCCAAGAGGTATATCCACAAGTTCGGCATTCCGTATGGAAGTTGGTAGGAAAGAGGTAGGAGTCATTTCTCTTGCCTGCTTTCAGTGGCGTTTTCTGGAGTGAATCACCTTTGACAGCCACCGCGTCAATGCTGAGCTCAACGAAGGTCCGCTTTCGGCCAAAAGCGGACAGTCTCACTGGGACTGGGCTGGCGCGCTGAAAGCGCGTCCGGCGAGCGGGCTTGAATGCCTTGCTATGTATTCCTTCGCCGAGTAAGCGGGAAGACAAATGGCTTTTCTTGAGTTAAATTTATTTCGTTTAGCTTGTATTTAAGTCTAATATCACTACAACTAAATCGTCGAATTAGGTTCTCCACTTTAATATCACTTAGCTTGTGATTCCAAGGGTGAATTATAGAGCCACCCCTAACTTTATCGAAGCCATACTTTTGTCCCAGAGCTACAGTGATAGTATTTTCAATCTCTGTCACCCAGAAACAATCGCCAACTGATCTAAAGGCCGCATGTAAGTGAGTTGCTTTTCTCTTTCCCGTGAGGCCGCTCTCTATATATTTGATGGCGCCATTTTTATTTAATGTAGAGTAAGGGCTTTTTTTACCATGGCTTCGCAGCCTTGATCTCAACCCTTTAGCTGTACCCACATACCATGAGTTCAGCTCAAGCTTCAAAATATAGATATACCAATTTCTAATTTCTTCACTCCTTTTCCGGAATCAAATTGCCCATAACGATTAAGCTAAGTCTTCTGAAACACTACTCGATTCGCACTGAGCGTGTCCATTACAAGTGAGTTACGCCGCAGTGCAGGATTAGGTCTGCTGAGGTCGAAGCGTCTCATGCAGGTATTTAGCGGAGCGAGGGGTAACCCAAAACGTCCGCTCTCGGCCAAAAGCAGCCGTTCATGGTTACCGCTCCCGCCCGCAAACAGTAGACGCAGGAGACAAGCGTCAGTCATTTCCATAGTCTGGTTCGTAGCTAATCTCACGCTCGTCAACTTCAACAATTTCCTCACTCAAACCGGCAGCTGAAAGCTCATCAGTGCCCACAAGGTGCAAATTGCATTGATCACAAATGAATTCAACTGGAGAATAAGTTGTCTCAACCTCTTCATAACCAGGACTCACTTCCTCCTGATCATCCGTCAGCTCTTCATAGTCTTTGTCCCCGCCCAACACTGCAGTGCATTGGCAAGCTGGACATTGGCGAGTCCAATATCGAGCGTACCTTCCACTTGTTAGGCGATAAAGATGCCACCAAGAGCGCTCCCCGGATTGAGATCTTTGATCTTCCAATGTTTTTGGAGCCCGCCTCTTGCCATCGGCGTCTTTGCTAAAATTGTCTCGCGCATGCTCAATTTTTTGCAATGCGGATTGACACTTGAGATGAGACAAATGATTTATAAGTTCTTCTTTCTCTGCAGCCGCACCGCCAATGAAATCTTCAAGATCTTTATTCGCTGCCTGCAAAATTAATCGCACTGCATGCCACAACTTCCCCTCCCACACTTCCAAGCTAATCCCAATATATGCAGCGTGCCCTGAATGAAGTTCGGCATTGCGGCGATCGGCCAAATCTTTGCATGAGTTATAAGCTAAGGAGTTGAATCCTGGAATGACATGTTTAAGGCGCAGGAACACTTCATTGGCATCAATGGTTCGAACAGCCGTAGCCGTCGATATACCGCATGCTTCCAACATGCTATTAGAGTTTTTAGGGTCCACGACCAGGCTCGGGTGGATCCTTGCCAGTGCGAACTTACCAAGCAACTCAAGAGCCAAAGTTGCCCATAGTTGGTATGCATCCTCCGCGTCAACTTCCTTAGCCTCAAGCGCGCGCCGGGCGTACAGCGCTGCTTTGCCATAAAGCGCATCATCTGAAAGTGCAGGCGGAATCGTTCGTGTCGCTCCACGTCTAGTTGTATTCATATCCAATCCTTCAATGAGATGCGCAAAAGGGTGCGATGACCGATACCAGAGGCATTACCCCGGCGGTGAAGTACCGTCCAATTGTCAACTATAAGAATTACACCGGCTGTCCACTCCAGATTCAAAGACGGTTGAAGTGAATGTGACTCTAATTCCTCGAATATAGTACTCCCCTCTTCTGTATGTGCAGTCATACAAGCCGGATCGAAACGAATCCACGTTCGATCCGTATTGGCTATCGTGGAATAAAAGCTTGAACGTCCATTCTTTACTGTGAAAGTTTCGCGGCGACTTGCGAGAAGTGGAAACCCTGCATCTTTGACTTTCAAAAGCTGCGTTGGGGGTGCTCCACCTCCGTTAATTGAGTGACAGCCTAAAATCAAATACCGTGGTGGTATCGGCAGATGTGATCCATCAACATGCCAAGGCTGAGCACCTGCTCCAGAAAAGCGACTTAACGAGCTTAGAGGAGCTTCATCGGCTCTCAGCGTCTTCAACGTTTCTAAAACCTTTCTATTTCGCCCGGCTACAACCGAACCTCCCATATACAAAGCGAGCTCCTGCATAGTCTGTGAAACTGACATGGAAGGTCTAGCATTTAAAGAAACATAGCCATGATTGCGAATTGCTGCATGCAGTCCATCGTAACTGTGATCCATACCTATGACTCTTATAGTGTTTCATATTCGAAAATATTAATTTCAGCGCCATCGCGGCCGTATGATCATTCTCGGAATGCGTCCCCTTCCTTTGTAGTGCACTTTTCCGCATAGAGCAAATTAACTGCCATCTGTAAGGCAGAATTCTTAAACGTGGTGATATTCAACTGACAGAATGTGAGACTTGGTCGCCACTGAGATGCGGACACTGAAGAAGACATTCTCTAGCGACGCAATGAAAAAATACCGTGTGCGAGGGAAGAGACGAGAGTCGGACGCCGCCCTTTTGCTGATGGTCAGTTGCAGCAGCAATCGGCCAGAAGCGAACTGCAAACTCATAAAAATCCCCCCGCTAAGCCGGGGTACTTCTTGAGATTTGATCGTGTGATGCGGTCATCGGAAACCTTCTGTCACTACTAAGAGATCGGTTAAACGAAATGGAGCCTTGCTTACACGAAGTGGGACAGTAAGTGTCACGTCGTCTTCATTCCGAAGAGGCGCAAGAGGGCTATCTTCGGTGCGATTCAGAAACCCCTTGGTGAGGTATTGCATGAGTTGGCGAGGCAGCGGGTGGGCCAAGATATAGGCGAAGAACCAAAATAAGTCCTAAACATGGAGCTTGTTCTTTATAGCCAGAAGATACAAATCTGTAATTTTACTGCAATGCCTCTATTGGAGTCGCGGCGCATAGCGCCGCGCTTTGTAAAAAATAACTTTGCAATGAGACAAGTCTGGCGCGGTCAAGCCTTGTATTTTTCGTACTCTTCTAGATATAGTCGCTCGGACTCGTCGCGAAATTGATTTCGCCTTCGATGCAAATCTATTAGTTTGCTGCTAATGCTTTTGTAAATTATTTGGTGGGCTTGGTTTTTTAGATTTTCTTCATTGTACTCATCAATTTCAAAATCGTCGGAAAGAGCTAGGTTGACGAGTGACAATAAGACAGACTTATCAATTTTATCAATGGTTTCGTAACTTCCTTCGGCGTCTAGATAGTATCCTTGGCTTTTTTCAATTTTTAATATTTTCATATCCTGCCTTTCTTTCCATGTAAGCGGATTCGCCTGCTTCCAGAGAGTCCATGGTGACTTTAAAGTTATTAATTTTTTTACCGTCGGTTGAAATTAATTCTCTGCTCGAAGGATGCCCAGAATATCTTCTGTATATTATCTTTTCCTCTTCAAGTTCTTTGGCAGTATAGATTATGTAGTCGGCTTTGATGGATGCACCTACGACACTATTGTGGGTTACAATAACTACCGGCATGCTTTTTGATATTTCCTTGAGCATCTGATTGACTTCACTTTTTAGGAAGAGATTGTCAAATGAAGACTCTGGCTCGTCGATAAGTAAATAGTCAAAGTTTTGAGCATCCTTTATTTCTTGCAATAGTCTAAATTCAGAACGCTCTCCGCCAGAAACCTTAAAGCCATCTTTATTCAAAATTTCATACTCAATGCATGCAAAATATTTATAAAATTCTGAAGGAGTGAATGCTTCGTTTGCTTTCAAGCTGGAGAGGTATTTTGCCGGATGTGCGTAATCTCTAAATGCATCACTAAAAGCAACCTTTTGGCCGCTAACATTTTTGATTTCACCTGGACCTTGAAACGCACGTTGTTTACAGACGATCTTAAACCCTTGAAAGCTTTCTTGATATATTGTTTTCTCTTCCTGAAGCAGCTTGGCGATTTCGCTAAATTTCAGAAGTTTCTTGTGTTCGAACATGACTCGATAAAGGTCAACATCTTTGATTTGAGTTGCTGAGGTCTTTAGTTGGAGTTTGCTTTTAATCTCGCGAATAATGTCATTCACCAAGCTTTTCTTTTTTCTCTCGTAGGCTCTGGACCACAAGATGACTATTAATTCGCAGGCCAGTGACTTTAGGGCTTTTGTATCGATATACCTGTCTATGACATCTCTAAATTCAATATTTTCTATCAGCTGCCTTACTGAGCCGACAAGTTCGTTGAGCGATGTGTGTTCACCTAAATCGAACAAGGTTTCATTGAATAGCGAAGCTTTGGAAAATGAATCAAATTTCTGTGCCTCTTCGGCCGATTTCATTAGAGTATCTAAGTAATCTGCGACTCTTCGTTTGTTGGTTTCAGTATCGATACTCAATACATCGTCTAATACCGTTTTGAAGGGAGCTAGGTGCTTGTCTGAAAAAATACTTTTCTTGCGCGTTACATCTGCATTGAATTCTTTTTCATAGTTGGCATCGTCTCTTTGTACAAGAGAGAATTGAGGGATGTATTTTACGTTTTCGCAGCTATTGTTTATCTGGGTTAAGGTTTCGGTTTTTCCCGAAGATCTAGCGCCAAGAATTACATTTAGGCCAGTTGAAAGACATTGCCCATCCTCAAATACTTGGAAAGTTGAATTGCCATCAAGCTTTGAAAGAGACACCTTGCTCCTGTCGCGCAAGGCAAACTTCAACGATTTTAATGATATATCCCCGCAATCTATGTAAGTCTGCCTTGTTGGGAATTTAGTCATCCCCACGTAAAATCGCATGTCGCTAAAGATTACTGGTGTAAGTTCAGTTTCATCTTTTGACATGCGAACAAATTTTTTAGGACTGTCGACCTCACCTGCAGAGATTACATCCTTAAGTCTTTTAATAGTTTCTGCGTGAAGACTTGGCTTCTTTTCATAATGGGGGATCAGCAAATAATTGTTAAGGTCACCAAAAATTCGTATCAAATCATCGACATTGATTGAGTCGCCGATTGCTACCACGTTCTTGGCTACTTCATTAGCCTTAAGTTGAAAGCCTTCAAGGTCATGGTTTTCTGAAATTAGAAGGAGGTGCCCGGCGTCTAAGTTTATCTCAATGCCGGGAAAAACAGCGCAGTTTAGTGCTTCACAAATTTCATTAAACTGAGCAAGATCAAAAACATCATGATTCGTTATGGCGATAGCATCTAACTCTGCTATCTCAACATATTCTTTAAGTTTCTCTAGTGAGAATTCGAAGTATGAGTCGCTGATTGTGGAGATGGTATGCATATGGAGGTCAATTTTCTTCAATCTTCGCTCCTCAAATACAAAAAAATCCAGCTTGGTGAAATGCCTCTATCATCTGAAATTGAGGCACTTAATTCGATTGATAAAATGACTTTGTAGCAAATTTTGTTTTTTTGGCAAAAAGCCACTACCTAGAAGCTAGATGGGTGAATGCTGGTTGTCTAGTCGAACTCTCAAAAAAACGAATAATGCGTGAAGGACGCGAATTCACTTTTGCCATGGAGAAGGTGATGGGATGAAGCCAGATCTAGTGACAGGCCTTCGAGAGTTCATTGCAAGGCTGGGAATATCGTTACCTGGAGAGGGCGATGCTCGTCGGGGCAGGAATGCCGTCGGTGGCTATATCACGTAGCTGAGCAGATGGAGGCAAATCAACGTGTCAATGCCCGGACGGCTAAGCTCGATACCGAGGCGCTGCGTAAACACGACGAGCAGGTGCGCCCTAGGCAGTTTGCTAACCGTTCGAGCGTCGATGTCGAAACAGCGATAAGGGCACAGATTTATTTAAAGTATTCGCAAAGTCCGCTTTTGGTTAACTACTGCAAGTCGCGACTGTCCGCTTTGGGTCGATTGCCGCCTGTCCGGAATGGCAGCTATTGGCCGATAGCTGCCGTCCACAAATGACTGCTTTCGGCCATAGGGAGTATGACGGGACTCCAGTAGAGCGGTCTGTAGGGCGCGGACGAAATCGCTAGGGTGCGGCGTCGTCTTGGCGTCGCCCACGCCGTAGCCACGGGTGAACAATCAGGCTTGAAAATCGCAGCGTTCGATGTGGCCACCTGCGGTGTCGTGAACGTCCGTAAAAGGGCGGATTTCCAAAAGTCGAGACAGCGAAGTCAGCCAGACGGCAACAATGTGATCCTGCTTTTTTTGTTAGATCTGAGTCTGTTTTTAACGGGGCGACGCTCTATAGAGTGTATATCCGACGCACAAGTGGACAGTGATCGGCCCGCTACTGTTTCTGGCTCTCTGAAGACCGGACGAATCGAGAGTCTTCAGGAATCACCATGAATACTCGTCCAAGCTTTCAGAGCAAGACCTTCCCCCAATCGCAACGTGACATTCTCGGCATGATCGCGACCGATCAGCATCTGGGCGATGTACTCTGCGCCATCTGCCAGATGCTCGACACACAGACTCCCGAAACCTACTGCTCTATCCTGCTGGCGGATGCAGAGGGCAAGCACTTACTCAACGGCGCGGCACCAGGTCTGCCGGCCGAGTACAGCGAGGCGATAGATGGAATGGCCATTGGTCCGCAGGAAGGGACCTGCGGCACAGCAGCGTTCCGGCGCGAGCTTGTAGTCACCGAAGACATCGCACGGGACCCGAACTGGGAACGTTTCCGCAGCCTGGCGCTGGGGCATGACCTGCGTTCCTGCTGGTCAGTCCCTTTGCTCTCCCATGAAGGAACGGTGTTGGGGACATTTGCCCTGTACCAAAAGAGTATCCATGCGCCGGACGAGGTGCAGATTCAACAGCTGGTGTTTGCCGCGCAACTGGCAGTCATTGCGATCCGTCATGAGCGTGACGGTCGGCGATTGGAGGAGAGCGAACAACGTTTTCGTTCATTGTTCACCTATAACCCCAACCCGGTGTTCGCCCTCGATCTGGCCGGCAACGTCCAGAGCGTCAATCCTGCGGGCCTGAAGCTGAAACCGCAGACGGCCGTCAATTTCATTGGTCATCATTTTTCCCATCTTGTACTCGATGAGGATCTGCAACGGGTCAGTCAGCATTTTTGCGCAGCCCGTGCCGGATCGCCTCAGCGCTTCGAGGCACAGCTTCGCGACGAAAGTGAGCAACTGTTGACCATGGATATCTCCAACCTGCCCATCATGGTCAACGGAGAGATTGTGGGAGTATTCGGCATTGCCCGGGACATCAGCGCACAGAAAAATTTCGAACGCGAATTGAGCTTCAATGCCAGCCATGACCGGCTGACCGGTTTGCTTAACCGTGTTTCGCTTGAAGAGCGACTTGTTCGGGATTGCCACATCAGTCGTCGGCGTAATCGGCGTCTGGCGGTAATGTGCATTGATCTGGATGGATTCAAATCCATCAACGATTCGATCGGGCATTACTTCGGCGATCAGGTGCTGATCGAAGTGTCGCAACGCATGACCCAGCAAGTTCGTCCCGGTGACACCATCGTGCGCATGGGCGGTGACGAATTCATTGTGCTGCTGCCGGACCTGCTGCGTGACGAGGACGCAGTGCCAGTCGCCGAGCGCTTGATGGCCAGCATTGCCAGACCCTACTGCATCCAGGGCATTGACCTGCATGTGAGTGCAAGTGTCGGCATCACCCTGAGCGATGGTCACATTGAGCAGCCGATGCAACTGATCCAGCAGGCTGACATGGCCATGTACAAAGCCAAGCAGCAAGGGCGCAACAACTTTCAGTGGTACACCAGCGAGCTCAATCAACGTGTTTGCGAGCACGCGAGCCTGCGCAATGACTTGCAAAAGGCTATCGAAACTCAATCCCTCCAGCTGCATTATCAACCGCAGATAGACGCACGCACGGGGCAGGTGGTCGGGATCGAAGCCTTGCTGCGCTGGGAGCATCCGGAAAAAGGATTTATCTCACCAGCGGTGTTTGTAACAGTGGCTGAAGACAGTGGTCAGATCATCCCGCTGAGCCTTTGGGTACTCGATACGGCCTGCGCGCAGTTGCGTCAACTGGGCGAGCAGGGCATCACAGGCATCTCGATGGCCGTGAATATTTCGCCGATGCATTTCCAGCGTGGGCAGTTCGTCGAGTGTATACAGGCAGTGCTGAACAGGTACGAACTTAGCGCCGGGCAGTTGGAACTGGAGATTACCGAGTCGCTCCTGTTACATAACGTTGAGCAGGCGATCGACACGTTGCACCAGCTCAAGGCTCTAGGTGTACGCATTGCGCTCGATGATTTCGGCACCGGTTATTCCAGCCTCAGCTACCTCAAGCGCTTACCCATCGACAAAATCAAGATTGACCGTTCTTTCATCCGGGATATCGCTACCGACCATCACGATGCCGCGATCACCCAAGGCATTATTTCCATGGCCCATCACCTCAGCCTGACGGTGGTCGCCGAAGGTGTGGAAACCAAGTCTCAAGTGGATTTTCTCAAGGGCGGTCGCTGCGATGTTTTTCAGGGGTATTACTTTGCTAAACCGATGCCCTATGCTGACCTCGAAGCCTTCCTAAGCCTTCGCGCGTCCCGGTCCCTGACGCCCGATCTTGTCTGTTCCGAAGTTTGAAAAGGCGAATCTTCAGATTCGAACGAGTCCGGTTGCCCTGAACCACACTTCAGTTGCCACTTCGGTCCTGGAGCGTTCCTGTTGAGCGCTTCAGATCTTTTGCCGGGTCCAGAAGCGTTTGGGAAACTGAGCGCTTTAGACCCAAGCTCTGCTCAACACGCCTGGCCGTGGACGCATTAAGCGCGTGACTGTTGTTGGCACTGGAGGGTACCGAAAATTCGTTCAGTTACTACGGTAAGCGTCATCAACGACTATAGTCATTGGTGAGCCAGAGCGAATCCGACCATTCCCCTGCCAACCTGGCCTAATCCAATTCCGCGATTACACGGCGGATCTTCTTGTGTTCCTTGATGCGGAACGTAAACGTTTCGCTGCCGAAATTACTCAGGCTCAGGCTGAGATCGAGGCAGCGTTGTCTTTTTTTTCCCCTTGATGGTGGATGGAGTTATCCCGCCGGGCACGTCGTATCCCACTGAGCACGTCCCAACCACCCATCTATCAAGGTTCAAGCAATGAATACTTCAGAGTTAGATGATGCACAAAAAACCAATGGCGACCTGGTTCAGGGTCCGCTGCCGGCCGGCACTGTCGCGCCCGACTTCACTCTTCACGCAACCCCTGATCAACAGTTGTCGCGGCGTGAGCTAAAGGGAAATCCCGTGATACTGGCGTTTTATCCCGCTGACTGGACTTCGGTGTGTGGTGACCAACTGACCTTGTACAACCAGTTGTTACCCACCTTCAGAGAATATGGTGCGGTGCTATTGGGTATCTCGGTTGACAGCGCCTGGTGTCATCAGGCCTTTGCCAAAGATCGAAATTTCCACTTCAGCCTGCTGGCCGATTTCGAGCCCAAAGGGGCGGTGGCACGACAGTATGGAGCGTACGAGTCCCAGCTCGGAGTTTGTAAGAGGGCACTGTTCGTGATTGACAAGGAGGGGGTGGTCGCCTGGAGCTACGTCTCACCAATGGCAATCAACCCTGGGGCGGACGGCATTCTGGATGCGCTGGATGCTCTGGTGAATTCGCCACAAAGCACGCCAACCAAAAATTAACAGGTGATTACATGGCCACTCTCAAAGTCCCGGTAAGTGCCAACGACCATCGCCAGGGAAGTGCGCATGCCAAGGTCACCTTGGTGGAATTTGGCGACTATGAATGTCCCTATTGCGGTGAAGCTTATTGGATGGTCAAGAATCTGCAACAGCATTTTCGCGATGACTTGCTGTTTGTGTTCCGTAACTTCCCTCTGACCACCGCTCACCCCCATGCATTGGGTGCAGCGGTCACCGCTGAGTATGCCGGGAGTCGAGGATTCTTCTGGGAGGCCCACGACGAATTGTACGAAAATCAGGATCGATTGGGCCTGCCGCTGTATCGCGCCATCGTTCTCAAACACGGCCTTCCCAAGGAGGAATTCGATCTTGCAATGCAAGAGGATACTTACATTCCCAAAATACAAGCCGATTTCAATGGCGGTGTACGCAGCGGCGTGAATGGCACCCCAGCGTTTTACATTGACGGGCTTCGCTATGACGGAGTTCCAGAGTTCATCGGGATGAGTCAGATGATTGAACTTTTGTTAGTGCGTGGACGAAATCGCTAGAGAGCCAAATCGGCTTAACATCACCCACATCGGAGCCGAGGAAAAACCAACGTTAGCTTCCTTTTACATTAAAGAGGTGGACACGGAGCCGGCAACTAATGAAATCTTTGAAGTATTATGAAGAAAATCGACACGCCACATGGTTGGAGTTGTTTTTTGACCTGACTTTCGTTGTTACGATAGGCCAGGTTACGCACACTCTCGGACATGTTCATGACGGCCACTTTGAACATAAGCAATTATGGACATTCTTACTGCTTTTTGTACCGTTGTGGTGGATCTGGTCCAGTCACACGATTTACTCCAACAGGTTCGATACAGACAGTAATCTTCACCGTTTGGCAACATTATTCATAATGCTCCTGCTCATTGTGCTATCGGCACGGATTGGGGAAGACCTGGAAGTGAACTACCCGCTTATTATTGCCTGCTATTTTGGTATACGAGCGATCATCAGTGTTATGTACATTTCATCCATTAGTAAACTCGATTCTCGCGGCGAACTTTCCTCAAGGCTTGGTTTCGCCCTATTAGTTAGCGCAGTTATTAGTCTTTCATCCGTTATTTTTGACCCGCCCTTGCGTTACCTTGTTGCTTATATTGGGATTGTTCTTGATATTCTGTTTCCTGTATTTTTCTGGACTAAACTAAAGCCGTTGCCAGCACACACGGAACATTTGGTTGAGCGCATAGGCCTACTCACCCTAATCTTATTGGGGGAGTCAATTATTAGCCTTTCCGGAGGCTTGTCTAACATTCAATGGGGTTATTATAATGTGATGGCGGCCATCACCGGATTTATCATGATTTGCAGTATCTGGTGGATCTATTTTGATAGTTTTTACTTATTGAACAAACATCAAAGCAGTATGAGTGGGCACGCCTTAATCTACTCGCACCTTTTTCTTTTTATGGGGCTGGCACTTCTGGCAAATTTGATTAGGCATGCGATCCTGAACGACATTGCGATACGCGATTTCCAGATTATGTCGATCACCGGCATGGCCTTGTTTTTCCTAGGTAAGCAATATGGCTATTTCATAGCCGTGAGTAGAATAAGGAAATACATACTACAAAACACGTTGATAGTGTTTTCTTTGGGCGGGTTAGTCGTGTTTTTACCCCGCGTCGAGTACATATTGGTCGGCCTGACAGCAACCATGATCTCTTATGTTTTTCTAAATTTCAGATATCGTTGAATCATTATTATCAGACCAGAGGGTGGGACCAAGTGAGCAAGCGGCTGACTTGCGGTTATATGCTGCCCACTACGTCGTTCTCACTGCCCGTGCGCTACTCGCCGCTACCCTTGATCTATTTGGGTTTGTAATCCTGGTATCGTCGACCATAGTTAAGAGTCTCGGATACCCCTCTTAGCTATCGCGATCTGATAGCGCCAGCCGCATCGTAACAACAGGAGCCACATCATGGTCAAAGTAGCGTTGTTCGTTCGCCTGGAAGCAAAACCCGGGAAAGAAAAGGATGTAGAAAGCTTTCTTTTGGGCGGCCTTCCGTTAGTGGAGGAGGAGCCAGCCACTACAGCCTGGTTTGGAATCCGCTTGGGGCCGTCCACCTTTGGCATCTTTGACGCATTCCCGGATGAAGCGGGCCGGCAGGCTCATCTTTCGGGCAAGGTCGCGGCGGCGCTTATGGCAAACGCTGCCGAGCTGTTTGCCGAACCGCCATCAATCGAGAAGGTTGACGTCCTTGCAGCCAAGCTGCCCGGTTAAGCAAATCCAACAGGAAGTTTCATTCAGTTCGGGGAAGCTCACGATGTCTTGTATGAAAATCAGGATCGCCTGGGCCTGCCGCTGTCCCGGGCGGTGATCAATTAAAACACTTGTATTGAAGATAAATGTCATGGCTAAAGTGCTGTGTCCAGGATTCATGCCATGCTTGCGCGTTCGGTATAAGTGAAAGGATATGCGCGCAAATCGTGTCCATGGACGGCGTGGAAGCCGCACAGAATCTGCAAGGCAATGTGCTCATCACGTGTTTAGGATGGGTAGGGTAGATTGTTTGCCGGGCACCGGTCGCTCATGGCGCGAAGATCTCCATCATTGATATAGAACCGTAGGTCATCCGCGCCGTGACACCTAATGGTTTCGTCAAGTGAGCATTCGTCGGCGTAGCAGTGACCGATGTTCAATGAGCTGCCTGACGCGGCTGCACTCCGAACTGCGCAACGATGTGCGTACCCAATTCCTCAATAACTTCCACCGCAGGGCGCTTGCCGTATTTGAGATTGAGAATGACGTGGTCCACGCCGATTTCCTCAAGCGACTCCAGCAAAAATCGTAGATGGTAACGTCCAAGTCTGAACCCCAAATGGATACGTGTGGGTGGCGTTGACGGATTCTCATCGAGATCGATGTACAGCGACTGAGTAAAGGGCTTATACACAGAACCACATTGTTTCGTGACCTCCAGTCGCCAATCTTCCACGACCAGCCGCTGCATGTTCGGAATGCGTGGATAGTTGATCCATCCGTTGCTCTCACGCGCGATCCAATCCAGTGACTGGCGACTGTTGCCGGTCACGAGCATTGGAATGAATTGGGTGGTAGGTTTCGGAATCAGGTCTGCGCCTTGCATTTCACCAGTGCTCCAGTGGATGGGCTCAAAACTGGTGCTGTGGGCACGGCGAATCACTTCGTAGTGTTCTCGAAAGATCTCTCCACGCCTTTCGGGATCGACGCCAAACGCCGAAAACTCCACTGGCCGATCTCCCGAAGCAACCCCCAGAATCAAGCGACCAGTGCTCAACTGATCGACGCTGGCTGACGCCTTGGCCGTGTGCAGGGGATGGTGCAGCGGGATGGCGATGGAGGCGGTGCCAAGTGCAATCTCCGAGGTATGGGCGGCCATATAACCCAGGTAAACCCAGGGGTCGAAGACTTGGCCGACATCCCCGAAGCCAGGGTCGCGAAGCGGCACGTCGCGAAACCAGAGCGCGCAGAAGCCCAGCGCCTCGGCTTGTTTAGCCAGTGTGACCTGGTTGAGCATGCTCGGAGTGTCCCCGTCGAAGGCCTCCATGGGAAAGAACAATCCAAGGCTCAAATGCCCCTGAGTGAAGGTTCGGCTGAACCCTCGATGCTGCTGGTAAGGAATCGTGCTCGGCCGATACATACGGATTGACCTCATGGCAGAACGTGAACAGCGCCCCCGTTTCCAGAGGTGCTGCGGCATCGGTCGCGTTTGAACGGCAGGTGGGGGGACTGGGTCTGGCTTTTACCCGTTGCGCCGTACTGCTGGTCGTGTGGACCGGACTCAGGGGCCAGTTGCTGGTGATAGGCGAGGGTTGGCCCGGGTGGGTGTTAAGCGGACGGTCAAAGGAAGTCAGATCTCTCGGCTCTATACCACCAGATGGGCAAGGCGTTCGAGGAATCATTCTATAAGCGTAGGCGGTTTTGCAGCTCTCCGCCATATTCTTACAATCGAGCCGCTTCCGGGCGAAAGTTGCGTATCGAAGACAGTTATCGGTCGTTTCCTACCATTCCAGAACGGCCGCTATTGGCCGAAAGCTGCCCCATCCGTAATTCCCTATCAGTCCGAGTACTGCCAGATCAGCGGAATCCATTAGCGGTATCAATCAGCGACGATGTCGAATTTGGCACTCCCCAAAACCTCCCCATTAACCATAACCCGAACCCCATGCCGCCCCACAAAATGCTTCCGCGTCGTAAAATCCTTAATCACCTGCCGCCTCCCCACAACAACCTCCCCCAACCCCGCCAACACAACCGTCTTCAACTTAAAAACCTTCCTAGAAACCCCGCCATTCGCCTTCACATAGTCAATCGCATAATCAATCACCAACCGCTGCTCATGCGCCACGGTCGACTTCACCACAAACGACAACGTAATCGCTTCCCCCAACCTAACCACCGCCGGCTCTACCCGAACTTCCAACAACTCAACCTCAGCCTTCGCCCCGGCACCAATCACCGTTAGCGCTCTTAAATCCCCCTGCTTGATCAAACTCCGCAACGCATGCTTCGCAATCCAGGCCGTGTGTTTGTTCTCCAACGACCAACCTTCAATCGTGTCCAGCACCCACTCCGGATGCACCTTCGTCACATCATTCAAATGATTCGCCACGGACTTGCGCACGTACAAACTCTCATCCGCCTTCAACCGATCGAGTATCCCGGCGGCCAACTGCGGATCGGCCTGAACCGCTTCCAACCGAAACGACCAAGGCAGGCGAGGTCGGCTGCCTTCGCTGGCGAGTCGGCGAACGTGGTGGTTTTCGTCTCGGGTCCAGTCGTGCATCAATTCCAGCGAGCGCTCCAGGTCGCTGCGCAGAAAATGGCGGATGGCGAATTCGGAGGAGCCGAAGGTGGTGAAGTACTTCAGGGCGTCCATGGAGGTGTCGAAAGCGTGTCCGCCATAGCTCGCGACGTAGTGCGGCAGGCACATGCTGACGAATCCGCTGTTCAGTCTTGGGGCGAGTTCGAAAAGCACTTCGAGGGAGTCTTCGTAGTCCAGCGGCAACACGGCGTGCAGGCTTTCGCTGACACGCGCCATGCGTTGCATCACTGATAATTCAGCGAGTCCATCCTGGGCGTGCTTGAGAAACGCCTTGGCCTTGAACGCCGGGTACACGGCGCTCATTTCGCGGGCGATGTGCTGCAGGCGCTCGGCGTTGAAGATTTCCTTTAACGCCGGGGCGGCGGTGTCGGTGGTGCTCATGGTCAGGTCATCGGGGTGCTGACGAACGCTTCGAGGGTTTCGGCGTAGGCGGTGTATTGGGCGATGTGGGGGTAGCGGCGGGTGTCGATCTGGTCGGGGACGACGAGGTCGGTGAAGCTCCAGGCGACGGCGAGGCTGATGCCGGCCTGGGTGAGGGTGCCGTCGGTGGGCAGGCCGGTTTTTTCCAGTTCTTGCTCGAGGGCGGTGAACGCGGCGGCGAGTTGGCCTTCGACGCGTTCGACCCACGGCTGGTATTGAATGTCGGCCGGGCGCAGGTTGCGTTCGTAGTAGAGCTGCACGGCTTTTTCGCAGGCGGCGAGGCTGAGGCCGATCAGGCGCAGGGCGTGGGCGCGTTGTTTCAGGTCGGTTGGCAGCAGGCTTTTGCCGGAGCTGGTTTCGAGGTAGTCGAGGATGAGGGTCGAGTCCATCAGGACCACACCGTCGTCGAGGATCAGCGTGGGGGCTTTGACCACCGGGTTGATCTGCTGGAATTGCTCGAAGTGGCGGAACACCGAGACCGACTCGTGTTCGAGGTCGATGCCAAGGCGTTTGGCGGAGATCGCCACGCGGCGTACGTAAGGTGAATCGAGCATTCCAATCAGCTTCATGTGCAATTCCTTTGGCAAATCACGACCTGACGATGGGGATCGAATGTAGCGGGAAAAGCTGTTGGTTGACTACCGGGAAAAAAGTTTTGGCCTTCTGTAATAGCCGTGAAACAGAAACTGTTACATCGATGAAACATCCGAAAATAAAGGCTTTCATTGACCTTGCGAGGTGTTTTGGCGGATCTATAGTCAAAGTGCCAGCACCGTCCAGGGATGGAAAAGTTAAGCGAGCTCAGGCCCTCTGATTCAGTACTCGTTTGTATTACTCCCTTGCAGTCCATCAACCCTAGAGCGATGAGGCACTGCCGTGCGCGCAGTAAGAGTGCGCGCCGTCGGTCACATAAAAGGGTCCGAGGGGCATGTCATGAACAATTTTCATCGTTTGACGATTTGTGCGTTGTGTATTGGGTTGGTCGCTTGCAGTAGCCGCCCGGAGCGCGGGGCGGTCGTGCAGCAGTGGTCGGCGAATACGGAGCAGTTGAACTTCAAACCGATATTTCCGCCGCGTGGCAACTTTGAAGTAGGCGATTTTTATGTGGTAAGAGCCGCGAAGGCCGGTAACAAGATGAAAAACGCTGATTACTACATGAGTTCGGTCTGGTTTGATCGGATGAGGCTGGATGAGGAACTGAAGAAGGCCGCGCCTTACATCACCGCGCAGAAAACTCCGGTGGACAAGTCCGGACTTGTGACGGCGACCAGTGTTCCGGACCTTTTTGTACCGAACACCAACGTGAAAATGAATGCACTGGTGGCCTTTCCCGGTTTCACCTTTGCCTCACTGGCTGAGAGTGATATCGGGCTAGGGGTCAGCAATAGCGCGATCGGCGCATTTTTTGGGGGCGCGCGCAAGTCGGGATATTCGGTGGCGTACTCGGTGCCATTGGCGGAAACATATGGGGTGCTGTATAGCGATGCCCATCTTGCGGTCGACAAATATTTAAGCAAATACACCGACGCTCAACGCAACAAGCTGACAAATGCGGTGGTTTCGCTGAAAAACGATGCGAAGGTCAACGACAAGAATGACACGACGTCTGTGCTTGTACTGGTAACCCAGGTCTATCTGGCGCGCTCGTTGGATGTGGTGGTTTCCTCGACCGAAAGCAACGGTGCGCAATTGGCTGCGGTTACACGGGCACTGACAGATCTGGATGAGCGCAAAACGGCTATTGAGAACCAGATTCGCGCGCTAAAGCCAACTGCCAAGGGGGATGGCGCGGCAGACGGGAAGTCCGCAGTGGCCAAGGCAGGCGATACCAAGGCGGCTGCCGACAAGCCAGCGGCCGTCGTGCCGGCGACCAATCAGGCGCTTGTTAAACAGAAAGAGGCGGAACTGGCACAGGTCAACGCTGATATCCGTAAACGTGTTGAGTCCGTAACACCTGCGATGCCGGGTGTGACCGGTTCAGTGGTGAAGTCCTCCGCGACGAGTCTGACGTTGCGTCAAGTTTTCGATACACCGGTGGCTATCGGTTATTCGGGCATCAACATTGATATCGACACGTTGATCAAGGATCGCAAAGTCGTCGAAGCGTCGAATATTGATACCTTTCCGTTGAAACAGATCATCAAGGTCAATCTCGAGTAAGTGGCAGCAAATCACAGCGTCGATCTGCTCGGGCAGGTCGTCGCTGTATTGGGTTGTCAGTCATCAAACCCCGCCTGTTCGTGAATCTCATCAACATTCAGTTCCAGCCGATACGCCACCGCGACAAACAAGGCCTGACACAAACACAACGTCGCACTCAGCGAACGAAAGGCGAGGGCGCTGCCTTCGTTGACCAGCAATACGCTGTCGGCGAGTTTCGCCAGTGGCGAGAGGTGGCTGTCGGTGAGGATCAGGGTGTTGGCCTGCTGTTGTCGGGCGAAGCGCAGGCAGTGTTGGGTTTCCTTGGCGTAGGGCACGAAGCTGATGGCGATGACCAGATCGTTGGCGCGCACGCTGCGCATTTGCTCGCGATAGCTACCGCCCAGCCCCGAAACCAGGTGAATGCGCTTCTGAGTGTGTTGCAAGTTGTAAACGAGGTAGTCGGCGACGGCGAAGGAACGGCGCACGCCGACGACATAAATATTGTCGGCGTTGACGATCAGCTCGACGGCTTTTTCGAACGCGGCGTCGTCGAGTTCGTGGCCCAGGCGTTCGATGCCTGAGCGCGTGGCGTCAATGCATTCGCGGGCGAGGTCGCCGGCGCTGGCTTGCTGCGACTGGTTGGCGATCATGCTGCGGATGCGTTGCTGGTAGTTTTGCACCGGCGAGGCTTTGTGGGTGTAGGCGCTGCGGAACAGCGCCTGCATTTCGCTGAAGCCGCTGAAACCGAAGCGCTGCGAGAAGCGGACGATGGCGGACGGGTGGACTTCGCACTCGCGGGCGATGTCGCTGATGCGGTCGACCATGATCCGGTCGCTCTGCTGGCTGATGTAGCTGGCGATGCGTTTGAGTTGGCGCGGCAGGGCGTCGTATTCATCGGTGATCAGTTGCAGCAGGCGCTCGGCATTGATCGGGGGGCTGGCGAGTGAAACCTCGTCGGTGGCCGGCAGATCGGGGCGGGGCATAGGTCATCCTTCAGGCTGATTGATCACACGGTGAGCCTGATAGTAGGGGGGCTTTTGCGGTTCTGCTTTGCTGAAACGATGCAGTGCGTGGTAAAAAATTGCGTCTGAGCGCTGCGTGGTTAGCCGTTTGTCTTCTATATACAGCCGCTCGACTGAATTTCTTGCTATAAACGCACTCCGATGGCCGTGTGAACCCTGTGTCAGAGCAGTTTCCCGGCGTTGTCGGACAAATTCCCTGTATTTACAGTTGCTGAGGCCTCGATCGGGCCTTAGACTGCCGCCCCTCGTAAATTGAGTGCCGGGTGGCATTTGCAATAAACGATGCCTTTTCGCCGACCGCACGCGGTTCGCCGAAACGCTCCCTAATTCGCCTTAATGCACGTTTTTTTATAGAGATATCAATGACAAAGGACAAGTTGCTGGCCATGCCGGCAGATGACTACATGAATGCAGAGCAGCACGCTTTCTTCACTGAGCTGTTGCAGAACATGAAAGTCGAAACCCACGAGCGCATTGAGCAAAATCGTATCGCCATCGAAAGCCTGGACACCCCGGCTGACCCGGCGGACGCGGCTTCGGTTGAAGAAGAGCGCACTTGGCTGGTGAACGCGATCGATCGCGACCAGCGCATGCTGCCGCAACTGGAACAAGCCCTTGAGCGCATCAAGGAAGACAGCTTTGGCTGGTGCGACGACAGCGGCGAGGCCATTGGCCTGAAGCGCCTGCTGATCAGCCCAACCACCAAGTACTGCATCGAAGCTCAAGAGCGTCACGAGCAGATCGACAAGCACCAGCGTCAGGCCTGATTCTGTGGGGTGACCCTTTCAACAGGGGCGCCTTGAAAAGATCGCAGCCTTCGGCAACTCCTACACGGGCGTTGCTGAAGGCTGCGATCTTTGTTTTTGCTCGTCTTTCATAATCTCAAGCTGTTCCATTGACCTGCCACAGACCCCACGACTAACGGACCATGGATAATGGCGTTGTAGTGGCGTTTAATGCAGTCACAATAATGAGAACAAGCGTGGGGTGTTGATATGACGAGAGACGGATCTCTGGTTGGGGCTTTGCCTGCACCAGTGCTTTTGCCGAAAAACCGCTGGATCGCGCCGACCCTGCAAAGCATCGCCCTGATGTTGTTGCTGGCCGGTATGTCCTTGGTCGAATGGTCGCTGTACATCGGCATGCCGCTGGCGGTGCTGATTGTCTGGCTGCCGCGCCTGCGCTCCCGCGCCATCCCCGATGTTCAGCCTGCCGACAGCGGCAGCGCCATTTCTGAGTTGACCCGAGACCTTTCCTACACCACCAGTCATAACGCCTTGTCGGCGGCCGGTGTGGCGTTTTCGGTCAAGGAACTGGCGAGCAAACTCGAATCGCAACTCGATGCGGCGGCGCAGATCGTCAGCAACGCCGAGGTGATGATCGCCACCGAACAAGCCACATCGCAGCTCAGCCGTGAAGCGCTGGCCGCTGCCAGCGAGGCGCATCACAGCAGCGCGGCGGGGCGCACGGAACTGGTGGACTCGATCGCGCGCATGCACCAACTCAGTCAGCGCGCCAATGCCAGCCGTGAATTGATCGAAGCCTTGAGCCTGCGCAGCGATGATATTCAGCGCGTGACCCTGGTGATTCAGTCGATTGCCAGCCAGACCAATCTGCTCGCGTTGAACGCAGCGATCGAGGCGGCGCGGGCCGGTGAGCATGGGCGCGGTTTTGCCGTGGTGGCGGATGAGGTGCGCGGGTTGGCGGCGCGCACAGCGTCGGCGACCGGTGAAGTCGGTGAGATGGTCGCTGATATACAACAACGCACGGCGCAGGTCGTGGAGCAGATTCGCGAACTGTCCAGCGATCTGCAGACCGGTGTCGAGCAGGTCGAACATACCGGTCAACATCTGGAGAACATCGCGCGACTGGCTGCCGGGGTGGAAAGCCAGGTCGGAGAAATCGCTCAGGGTGCAGAAACCAATCGCGAGCAACTCGACAGCCTGTTCAAGGCCATCGAACAGATGCGTAGCGACCTGGCGATCAGCGATCAACAGACCCGCCGCCTCGCCGAAGCCGCAGTGCAAATGGAAGGGCAGGCGGAAACCATCAGCGAGCGTCTGGCCGAAGTCGGTCTGGATGACTATCACCAGCGCATCTACGATCTGGCCCGCGACGGGGCGAGCCAGATTGCCGCGCGTTTCGAAGCGGATGTCGAGCAGGGAAAGATAAGCCTCGAGGATCTGTTCGATCGCCAGTATCAGCCGATTCCGAATACCCAACCGGCGAAGTTTCAAACCCGTTTCGACCGTTACACCGATCAGGTGCTGCCGGCGATTCAGGAGCCTTTGTTGCCGCGTCACGAGGGACTGGTGTTCGCCATTGCCTGCACGCAGCAAGGTTATGTGCCGACGCACAATCAGCTTTTCAGTCAGCCGCTGACTGGTGATGCGCAGGTCGATGCGGTGAACAATCGCACCAAACGCAAGTTTGCCGACCGCACAGGCATTCGCTGCGGCAGTCATCAACAACCGGTGTTATTGCAGACCTACACTCGCGACACCGGTGAGCTGATGCATGACTTGTCGGTGCCGATCATGGTCAAGGGGCGGCACTGGGGTGGATTGCGTCTGGGCTATAAGCCGGAAAAACCGCGCTGAGGGATTGTTACTTGCGGTGCAATGAATCTGTGCACGGAGCTTGCTGTTTCCGCTCGAAAGAAACCATTAATCTGCCTGCTTAGTTAGGTTGCTAATGATTTCGGGGGCTGCATGCAGTGCAGAGTTGATGTTGCTGTGATGATCGGCAGTGGCGTGCCGGCCGGTTTGCGCGCGTTGGGGCGGAGCGTGTGCTGGGTGGTTTTGCTCAATGGCGAGCGTCGCGGAACTGCGTTTGCCAGTCGCGACGAGGCCGAGGAGTGCAAGGCTGCGTGGCTCGCGCAGTTGCACGCCGAGCCGGGTGACAGCCTTCACTGACTTCTGATTACTTGCCGTCGTGCAGGCGCACATTCAGCTCATCGACCATCACCGCTTCTTCGCCATCGGCCCTTAGCCATTCCTTGAGCAATTGCGCCTGTTGTGGCGTCCAGAAATCGGCGTCAATCAGTTTGGTGTTGGCATCCAGCGGATGTGCCTCGATGAAATCGTCGATTGCAGTACCTTCTGAAGGCAACCCCAGTTGATCGAACAGGGTTTTCAGATCGTAGGCTGGAAGTTCCATCGTGTACTCCTTCGGTAGGCGCCGGTATGGCGCGGTGGGTCGCTCTCTTTATCTGAGGCAACCGCTCGCCAGGAGTTCGATCTTTGACTCAAGTGAGCGGGCGAGGGCGCAGGCTTCGTTGTGATCCTCGCGGAAACCTCTTACGCGCCCGGTCGATGTTTCCTTTATATGGAAAAAGGCGTTGCCGGCGGGTACGACCTGGAAACGCGGATAATCGTCGTTGATCGTGGTGGCACGCAGTATCAGCGGCGATTCGATCCGGGCGTCAACGGCCATGGCAAAGTGAGTCCGAGTGCACATATGAAGTCCTTTTCATCAGTTGACCGGGATTTACCGGCCGTTTCGGGTAGTCGGAATGAGCATCGCTGCTCTAGAATCGCCAGTACCTGTTGACGACAGGGCTTATCTAAAGCAATTTTTCGCCAGCGATATGTCGGAGAAGTGCTTTTTTTCGTGAGAATTTTCCCTAAAGTTCGTAGTCAGACTGCTCTTGCTGACGCTGAGGAATTTTCCTTCAGGTTTTGGCGACATCGGGATGAGTTTCCCGGGTGACAATCCAGTAGTCTTACCAACCTCGCGTTGAATGAGCACTCTGCTCGATTCGGGCTTTATTGATTTGTTTGCAGTGACATCGGCCTGGCCGTTTTTTTGCCGTGCGCGTTTTCCGTGTGCGGTTTTTTCAGATGTGGGGATGTTTCTTTGGCAGTCAGTAATCTCGATATGCATGCTTTGTTCGTGTTGGGTGATTTGCGTGCAAAGCTGGTCAAGCTGTTTCAGTCGCGTTTTGTTTACATCACCGAGCAGAACGCCGAAGGCATTTACGTGGCCGAGATCGACACCGAAAGTGCCTTGGTGGTCGATGACAAACCGGGGCTCAAGCTCAAGGTCGGCGATCATTTCAGTGCATCGGTCTTGCCTAGCCGCGAAGGCGGCAAGATGGATATCCGTTTTCGCGAAATCAAACTCACGGTCTATGGGCTGGGCGATTACGCTTTCGTCGAAACCGCTGACGGCCACGCGATCCTGTTCAAGGAAGGCCATAGCGTGGTGACGGTGTTCGCCGCCCATGAGCAATTGCAAGAAGGCCTGACCAAGACCCTGAAAGCCGTGACCGCCAAAGCCGCCAAGTGGCGCAAAGGCGAACTGGTGACGTTCAAGGCCAGCGAGTGAACCGCGCGGATTTCCATGCGCAGAACCTCGACACTGCACGCGAGGAAGCCTTGCGTTTGTTCGCCGCCAAGGCGGAACTGCAGGGCGCATGGCTGAGTTGGGTGGCTGCGCAGATCTATCAGTTGCGCCCCGCGGAATACGCCAGCATGGTCAGACGCGAGCTGCAAAGCTTGCAGGAAAAGTCTGATTCATAACCTCGTCCGCAGCATGGCCCGGAAAAAGCAGGAACCTCGGCTACAGTCAGTTGACTGAGTATTCAGAGGCTTGCGGTCTTCTGTCAGGCCATCCTGCCATTGCTGTGAACAGCACGAGGTGCATGCATGAACGGATTTCGACGGTTATTGGCCGCCAGCGTGGCGACGTTCGGTTTGCTGACGTCAGCGCCATCGGTGATGGCCGCCCAGGCGCCGATTCACTTTGCCGATCTGAACTGGGAAAGCGGCAGCCTGATTACCGATGTTCTGCGGATCATCGTCGAGAAGGGCTATGGCTTGCCGACCGACACCTTGCCTGGCACCACCATCACGCTGGAAACCGCCCTGGCCAACAATGACATTCAGGTCATTGGCGAGGAGTGGGCCGGGCGCAGTCCGGTGTGGGTCAAGGCCGAGGCGGAAGGCAAAGTCGTCAGTCTGGGCGATACCGTCAAAGGTGCTACCGAGGGCTGGTGGGTGCCGGAGTACGTGATCAAGGGCGACCCGGCCAAGGGCATCAAGCCGCTGGCGCCGGATCTGCGCAGCGTCAGTGATCTGAAAAAGTACAAGGACGTGTTCAAGGATCCGGAAGCCCCGAGCAAGGGACGCTTCCTCAACAGCCCGATTGGCTGGACCTCGGAAGTGGTCAACAAGCAGAAGTTGACGGCTTACGGGCTGCAGGATGACTACACCAATTTCCGCAGTGGCTCGGGGGCGGCGCTGGACGCTGAGATCAGCTCCTCGATTCGTCGCGGCAAACCTGTGCTGTTTTACTACTGGTCACCGACACCGCTGCTGGGCAAGTTCAAACTGGTGCAGCTGGAAGAGCCGCCGTTTGATGCCGAGGCGTGGAAGACCCTGACCGACGCCGATAATCCCAATCCAAAACCAACCCGGTCGCTGGCGTCGAAGCTGTCGATTGGTGTGTCTACGCCGTTCCAGAAGCAATATCCGCAGATTGCCGAGTTCTTCAGCAAAGTCGATTTTCCCATCGAACCGTTGAACAAGGCGTTGGCAGACATGAGCGAGAAACACGCGGCGCCGCGTGACGCGGCGGTGGCATTCATGAAGGCGCACCCGGATGTGTGGCAAGCCTGGTTGCCGAAGGATGTGGCGGAGAAGGTTTCCGCTGATCTGAAATAGAGGCTGTAGCGCCCGGCCTCATCGCGGGCAAGCCCGCTCCCACAGGTATTGTTGTCGAATGCAAATTCTATGTACGACACCAAACACTGTGGGAGCGGGCTTGCCCGCGATGCTTTTAAAACTTCGTCTGCACCGCCAGTTCGAAGGTGCGCGGTGTACCCAGGTAATACGCCGGCGAAACATGCGCAAACTCGGCATACACCTCATTGGTCAGGTTGCGCACGCGCCCGGTCACGGTGGTGTGCGAATCAACCTTGTAGCTGAGGAAACTGCCGAACAATGTGTACGACGGAACCGTCATGGTGTTGGCCGTGTCGGCATACACCGACGCCACATACCGTGCATCCACCCCACCTTGCCATTGCGGCGAAAAATCATACGTCAGCCACAGATTGCCAACCCGATCCGGTACGTTGGTCGGCGTGTTGCCCTTGCGTGACACCACCACGCCGGCGGCATTCTTTTCGGTGAAATCATCGTATTGCGCATCGACCCAGGCGAAGTTGCCTTCGGCCAACAGCTTGTCGGTGATCCGCAAAGAACTGGCAATCTCTACACCTTTCGACGTCTGCTGACCGACCGGAATGCTGCTGGTCGGGTCCAGCGGATCGGTCACAGCGAAGTCTTTTCGCTCGATGGTGTAGGCGGCAATCGTCGCCGAGCCGCGCCCGTTCAGATAATCAAATTTGCTGCCAATCTCCCATTGCTTGCCGGTGGAGACGTCGAAGTTCTGTGTGCCGTTTGGTTGTTCGGCGGCGGTGCTGTATTGCACGTAAACGTTGGCCGATGGAATGAATTGGTACGTCAGGCCGGCGCGACCGGTAACCGGCTCCCAACTGCGCTTGAGGTGTTTCGGGTTGGCAGCGGTGACGGTGCGATGGTTGGTCACGTCGAGGTCGATATCGTCGTAACGCAGACCTGTGAGCAGCGACAGTTTGTCGGTCAACGCCAGACGGTTTTCTACGAACAACGCCTTGGTGGTGACCTCGTTGGTCTTGTCGCTGATCAGTTTGGGGTTGGTGCCGGGGATATCGTAGAAATGCCCCGGACGATAATTGTTTGGGTCCACCGTGCTCGCACCTTTGACGTTCAGCGGCGAATTGGTGGTCTGGTTGACCTTGTATTCGAAGCCCCCCGACCACGTCGTGTCGAGGCCGAACAGTGTGTTGTCGTGACGCAGTTCGAACTGGTTGCCGTTCTGCTCACCCTGATGGCGCACCTGATACGCAGTGGAGCGATTCACCGCAGTGTTGTCGGCGGTGTACTGGTAGGTCTCGAGGTTGCGGTAATCGCGCTGGCTGTCGAGGTGATACAGCGTGTTGCGCAGGGTGGTGTTGTCGTTGATCCGGTAGTCGATGATCGAGCGAACCCAGATCGTCCGCTGTTCGTAGCGACCGTCCTCAACGTTGTAGTTGTTGAAGCGATTGTGTTTATCGATCTTCAATTCTCCGGCCTTGGGATTGAGCACGGGCGTGCCCCAGTACGGACTGTCTTCGTGTTCGTCCTGATATTCCAGGGCCAGCGTGTGCGACAGGTCGGGCGTGAGGTCGCTGAGCAGCGAGAACGCCACGCTCCAGGCATCGCGCTCCTGACGGTCGATGTAACCGTTGCTGGTGTTGTGACTGACGTCGAGGCGCGCGTAGTGCTGCACGTCGGCGCTCGGGTCGGTGAGGGCGTGGTTGAGGCCGAATGCGGTTTCGCTGGTGTCGTAGGTGCCGTAGCTGACCCGGCCTTCAACCGCTTGCTCATCGCGGGTGGCCAGTTTGGTCACGTAGTTCAGCGAACCGCCCACCGAGCCTGCGCCGTTGATCAGCGATGACGGGCCACCGAGCAGTTCCACCCGATCATAGATCCACGAATCAACCGGCCGCGCGAGGCCGCCGGAAACGTTGATGCCATTGAACATCTGGGTGATCTGGCTGCTGGTGAAACCGCGATAGGAAACGAACCCGCCGAACCCCGGCGGTGCGCTGGCGTTGACCCCGGGCAGGGTGTTGGCGGCGTCCTGGAAGTTCTGCGCGCCATGGCGTTCGATGTCATTGCGATTGGCGATGGCCACCGACGCCGGCGTGTCGCGCACGCTCAAGCCGAGGCGCGAGGCCATGCCGCTGGATTGGTCGAGGCTCAGGCCCGGTTCGGCACCGGACTCGCCATCGATGGTGATCGGCGCCAGATCCACGGTGGATTGCGCCCAGACGTTAACGGACAGGCAGCCGCACAGGCTCGCCAGCAGAGTGAGTTGTTTCATCATTGAATCCTGAATGCTTGTCTAGGAGTCAGCGCACAGGCGAACGCCGCGCGTTGGCGCAGTGGGCTGACAAATCAAAAAGGCAGAGACACTCAGGCGAGCGGTGGGGCGCGAGGGTTGGCCGAAGGCCAGGTGAAGCGGGCAGGGAGGTCGGCGCTGACGATGGGCGCCAGTGGCGGGCTGTGTTGTTCCGGCAGGATCGCCAGGGTCAGGCTGGAGTTGAACGCCGGCCCCATGCCGCCGCCGACCGAGCACAGCGGGCAGCCAAATGCCTTGGACAGGGTGGGCAGTTGTTCTTCGCCGGGATTGCTGGCAAGCGGCGCTTGGGTGGCCGGGTCGACGGTACAGAACTGGCCGCCGATACCGTTGAGCTGCATGCCGACCATTTGTCCGTGACCGATGCTGCAGGCGAACACGTTGAACAGGACGCAGCAATAGAGCATCCAGGCCAGCAGTGAGCGATCGGAACGGGAGAATTTCATGGGGCGGCACTTTACCGTACCGCTGATCGGTCGTGCACTTGAAAAAAATGCGACTAGGATGATTTGTTCAAATCCCTTTCCAAGGATTTCAACCATGACCTTTGTGTTGGCTCAATGGCTGGTGACAACGTTCGCGGTGATCGCCTTGATGCACGTGTATTGGGCGCTGGGTGGGCAGTGGGCGGCTGCGGTGGTGGTGCCGCAGGTGCCCGTGCGCGGTTTTGTCGCAACGGTGAGGCCGGCGTTCAACCCGTCGGGATGGCTAACGTTGATCGTGGCGGCGGCGTTGCTGGTGATTGCGGCGTTGGTGTGCATGCGGGTTGGCTGGGGAATGCCAGCGGTGACGCACAAGGCGCTGCAATGGGTGATCAGCGCGATTGCGCTGTTGATGTTCGCCCGGGCGATTGGTGATTCGAATCTGGTCGGGTTCTTCAAGGAGGTGAAGGATTCGCGGTTTGCGCGGCTCGACACCTGGGTGTATTCGCCGTTGTGTGCGGTGTTGGGGGCGGGGTTGTTGGCGGTGGCTTGGGTTTGAGGTTTTGGTTTCAGGTTTTGAGGCGATCTTGAGGTCGCTTTCGCGAGCAGGCTCGCTCCCACAGTTGGAATGCGTTCTCCTGTGGGAGCGAGCCTGCTCGCGAAAGGGCCAGTCCAGACACCGAAAGCGCTGGACTAGCTACCGCTTTCAGTCCGCCTGCTACTGACTTCTGCCGGCACATCATCCCCGGCCATGCGCTTGCGGAACAATGCTGCCCGCGCAAGCAACAAGGTAGTCACGGGCACTGTGATCGCCAGCAAAATCGGAATCAGCCAAGCATGTATGACCGGCCCGGACTTCAGCGCCGAAAAGCAGATGATCGACGCCAGCGCCACACACCAGGCGCCCAGCGTCGAAGCCAGCGCCGGTGGGTGCATGCGCTGGAAGTAATCCTTCATGCGCAACAAACCGATCGCGCCGATCAGCGCAAAAAGGCCGCTGAGCACCAGCAGGATCGCCACCGGAATCTCGATCCATAGCGACAATTCAGCATTCATTCGATCACCTCGCCACGCAGCAGGAATTTCGCCAGGGCAAACGAGCCGACGAAGCCGAACAGCGCGATCAGCAGCGCCGCTTCGAAGTAAGTGTCACTGGAGTAGCGAATGCCCAGGGTCAGCATCATCAGCATGGCGACGATGTACAGATAGTCCAGCGCCAGGACCCGATCCTGCGCCGATGGGCCTTTGAACAGGCGCACCAGGGTCAGCACCATGGCCAGCGAGAACAGGAACAGCGTCAGCAGGATCGCGTTCGACAGTAATGGGCTCATTCGAAGATCTCCATCAACGGCCGCTCGTAGGTGCTCTTGAAGTGCTCGATGAATTGCGCTTCGTCATCCAGATCCCAGACGTGCAGCAACAGAATGCTGCGGTCCAGCGCCAGCTCTGACCACACCGTACCGGGGACCACCGTGCAGATCATCGCCAGCGTTGCGAGGCCGTGGGCATCGCGCAAGTCCAGCGGGACTTTGACGAAGCCCGAGCGCGGAGGGCGGCGGGCGGCGTTAAGTACGCCCCACGCGACGATCAGGTTGGACATCACCACGTCACGACCGACGACCAGGAACAGGCGCAGAATCGTCCCCGGCCGGCGAATGCGTACTTGTTTCGGGCGCAGCTTGCGCATCATCAATGGCGCTGCAAAACCCAATATCGCGCCGAGCAGCAGATTGCCCGGGCTGATCGACAGGTTCAGGGTCAGCCACAAAGCACACAGCGCCAGCGACAATAACGGTGCAGGAAACACTCGCTTCATGGCTGCACCTCCAGCATGGCCGATTTGGCTTCCGGACTTGGCACGGCGCGAGTGCCGAGCACCGCCATCACATATTGCTGCGGATTGTTCAGCGCCTCGGCGGTGGCCTGGGTGTAACGCAGCAGCGGCTCAGCCTTGAAGGTCAGAACAATGCTCAGCCCCAGCAGCAGAAAGATCGGTGCGCATTCGAGTTTGCGCAGCAGCGGCGAAGGGCGCTCCTCAGGTGTCCAGAAGCGCTGGATGCCGAGGCGCGAGAACGCCATCAACGACGTCAGCCCGGTGAGGATCAGCAGCGCCAGCAACGCCCACGCCGCGTTGGATATTGGCGCGCCAGTGCCCAGGCTCAGCGGATTGAGCAAGGCGCCGATCAGGCTGAGTTTGCCGATAAAACCTGACAGCGGCGGCATGCCGATGATCAGCAGTGCACAGGCGATGAAGCTCAAACCGAGGAACGCCATGGTCCACGGGATGACCTGACCGACCACGGCTTTCTGCTCGTCATCGAGGTTGATGCCTTTGGGCGGTTGCAGGGACTCCTGCGGGCGCGGCAGCAGTTCGCTTTCGTCTTCGAGCGGGATCTCGTTGGCCGAACGCGAGCGTTCGATCAACTCGGCCAGCAGGAACAGCGCACTCAGCGCCAGGGTCGAGCTGACCAGATAGAACAGCGCCGCGCCGATCAGGTTCGGCTGGGCGAAACCGACGGCGGACAGCAGAATTCCCGCCGACACCAGAATGCTCAGGCTGGCCATGCGCTCCAGTCGTTGTGCGGCAAGAACTGCCAGCGCGGCGCAGGCCATGGTCGCCATGCCGCCGTAGATCAGCCAGTCGCCACCAAAGAATGCCGAGGCTCCGGCCTGCCCGGAAAACAGCAGCGTCCACAGGCGCAGCAAGGTGTACACGCCGACCTTGGTCATGATCGCGAACATCGCCGCGACCGGCGCACTGGCCGAGGAATAGGCCGGCACCAGCCAGAAGTTCAGCGGCCACATGCCGGCCTTGGCCAGGAACGCTACCGCGAGAATCCCCGCGCCGGCGTGCAACAAACCACGGTCGGCTTCCGGCACCAGCGGAATCTTCAGCGCCAGATCGGCCATGTTCAGCGTGCCGGTGACACCATAGATCAGCGCCGCGCCAATCAGGAACAACGACGAGGCGAGCAGGTTGATCGAGATGTAATGCAGCCCTGACGAGACCCGCGCCCGCCCCGAACCATGCAACAACAGGCCATAAGAGGCGGCGAGCAACACTTCAAAGAACACGAACAGGTTGAACAGGTCCGCCGTCAGGAATGCGCCATACAGGCCCATCAACTGAATCTGGAATAACGCATGGAAGCTTGAACCGGCGCCGTCCCAACGGGCCATGGCAAACAGCAGGGCGCTGACACCGATGATCCCGGTCAGCACCAGCATCAGTGCCGACAGACGATCGACCACCAGCACGATGCCGAACGGCGCCTGCCAGTTGCCCGGCAGGTAAACGCCGATGGACCCGGGCACGCCGGTGGTTTGCGTCCACTGCAGCAACAGCACCGAAATGAACAGGCCGACGAGGCTGGAGAACAGGTTGATTTTCGCCTTGAGCGGTCGGTGCCGTTCGCCGAGCATCAGCATGATCGCGGCAGTCAGCAGCGGCAGCAGAATCGGTGCGGCGATCAGGTGAGTCATCGCCATCATTCTTTAGGCTCCCGGCCGTCAACGTGGTCGGTGCCGGTCAAACCGCGCGAGGCGAGCAACACGACGAGGAACAGCGCGGTCATGGCGAAGCTGATGACAATTGCGGTCAGCACCAATGCCTGTGGCAGCGGGTCGGTGTAATGCAGCAAATCCTGGGTCACGCCGTCCTTGATCACCGGCTCCTTGCCGATGAACAGGCTGCCCATGCTGAAGATGAACAGATTGACGCCATACGACAGCAGGCACAGGCCCATGACCACCTGGAACGTCCGTGGCCGCAGGATTAGCCAGACGCCCGACGCGGCGAGCACGCCGATGGCGATTGCGATGACTTCTTCCATCAGACGGCTCCTTTGCTGGCGACGGACTTGGGCAGCGATGCGGTCTTGTGACCCCGCACCGATTGGTGGGCGAGGGCGGTGAGGATCAACAGTGTCGAACCGACCACCACACCGTACACGCCGATATCGAAGAACAACGCGCTGGCGACATGGATGTCACCCAGCAGCGGCAAGGTGAAATGCCAGGTGTGCGTGGTCAGGAACGGATAACCGACCAGCATCGCGCCCAGGCCGGTGGCGGTCGCAAACAGCAAACCGGTGCCCATCCAGCGCAATGGGCGCAGGTTCATTTGCGCCTCGACCCACTGGGTGCCGGCGACCATGTATTGCAGGATGAACGCTACCGACATCACCAGACCGGCGACGAAACCGCCACCCGGTTGGTTGTGCCCGCGCATGAACAGGTAGCACGACACCACCAGCGCTACCGGCAGCAACAAGCGCACCAGCACTGCCGGCACCATCATGAAGCCGAGCGCGGTGTCGCTGGCCGAACGCGGGTTGACCAGATCGGTGACCACGTCCGGCGCCAGCAGGCGTTGCTGGGCTGGCAGTTGCAGGCTTTCTTTCGGTGGGCGGAAGCGGCGCAGCAGGGCGAACACAGTCAGCGCCACCGCGACCAGCACGGTGATTTCGCCAAGGGTGTCGAAGCCACGGAAATCCACCAGCATTACGTTGACCACGTTGCTGCCGCCGCCCTCAGGCATGGCGCGGCTCAGGTAGAACGAGGAGATGTCGTTCGGCGTTTGCCGCGTCAGCATCGCGTAGGACAGTAGCGCCATGCCGCCGCCGACGGCAATCGACAGCAGCAAGTCGCGCAGACGGCGAATGCGTGCCTTGCGCAGGCTGCTTGGCAGTGGCGAGACTTCTTCGATACGGCGTGGCAGCCAACGCAGACCGAGCAGGATCAGCACGGTGGTGACGACTTCGACCGCCAGTTGCGTCAGGGCCAGATCGGGAGCGGAGAACCAGACGAAGGTTACGCAGGTCATCAATCCGCAGACGCTGACCATGGTCAGGGCGGCGAGACGGTGGTATTTGGCCTGCCACGCGGCGCCGAGGGCGCAGGCGATGGCCAGCAACCACAGGGTCACGAAGACGATCGAGCCGGGAATCTTCGGCCGGTCGCCCCAGCTCAGGCTGCTGTGCAACATCGGGATCAGTCCGGCGAGCACTGCCGCCAATACCATCAGGAACAATTGCATCTGCAGACGCTTGGTGCCGAGTCGCCGCTCCAGGCGTCGGGCCAGGCGCATCATCACCACCAGACTGCGCTCGAACAGGCGCTTGCCGTTGAAGCGGCCCACCAGTGGCGGATACTTGAAGCGCCCGCGCTTGAGCTGATTGCGTAGCAACAGATAGACGATGATGCCGCCGGACATGGCGATCAGGCTCATGATCATCGGCGCATTCAGGCCGTGCCAGATTGCCAGGCTGTATTCCGGTAGCGTGCCGCCAACCACTGGCAATGCCGCTGCCGCAAGCAGTGGACCGACGATCTGCGCCGGGAAAATCCCCACCAGCAAACAAGTGAACACCAGCAACTCGACCGGCGCACGCATCCAGCGCGGCGGTTCGTGCGGGGTGTGTGGCAGGTCGGTGGCCGGCGGGCCGAAGAACACATCGACGGTGAAACGCAGGGAATAGGCAACGCTGAATGTACCGGCGATGGTCGCAACAATCGGCAGTGCTGCTTCGACCCACGCCGTGGCATTGATGAACACGGTTTCGGCGAAGAACATTTCTTTCGACAGGAAGCCGTTAAGCAGCGGCACACCCGCCATCGAGGCACTGGCCACCATGGCCAGCGTTGCGGTGAACGGAATCAGTTTGATCAGGCCGCTGAGTTTGCGGATGTCACGGGTGCCGCTTTCGTGGTCGATGATGCCGGCGGCCATGAACAGCGAGGCTTTGAACGTCGCATGGTTGAGAATGTGGAACACCGCCGCCACTGCCGCCAGCGGACTGTTGAGACCCAGCAGCAGGGTGATCAGGCCGAGGTGGCTGATGGTCGAGTACGCGAGCAGACCTTTGAGATCGTTCTGGAACATCGCGCAATAGGCGCCGAGCAACAGCGTACAGGCGCCGGCCCCACTGACGATGTAGAACCATTCTTCACTGCCGGACAGCGACGGCCACAGCCGCGCAAGCAGGAATACCCCGGCCTTGACCATGGTGGCCGAGTGCAGATAAGCCGAAACCGGTGTCGGCGCCGCCATTGCGTGGGGCAGCCAGAAGTGGAAGGGGAACTGCGCACTTTTGCTAAGTGCGCCAACAAGAATGAGGGGTAAAAGAATAGGGTAGAGGGCGTGTGCACGAATCATGTCGCCGGCGGCCAGGACCTTGTCGAGGTCATAGCTGCCGACGACATGGCCGAGAATCATGACCCCCGCCAGCAGGCATAACCCGCCGGCACCGGTGACCATCAACGCCATATAAGCGCCGCGACGGGCGTCGGCGCGGTGGTGCCAGTAACCGATCAACAGGAACGAGAAGAGGCTGGTCAGCTCCCAGAAAAACACGATCTGAATCAGGTTGCCGGAGATGACCAGACCGAGCATGGCGCCCATGAACGCCAGAAAAAACGCGAAGAAACGCGGCACCGGATCGTCCGGCGACATGTAATAACGGGCATACAGAGAAACCAGCGTGCCGATGCCGAGTACCAGCATCGAGAACAGCCAGGCGAAGCCGTCCATGCGCAGGACGAAGTTCAGACCGAGGCTGGGCAGCCACATGAATTCTTCGCGAATCACGCCGCCATGGGCAATCTGCGGGTACAACATCGCGACCTGGACGGTGCCGATCAAAGCGACCAGACCTGCCAGCAGGGATTCGGTATTACGCGCATTGTGTGGCAGCACCGCTGCCAGACAGCTGCCAATGAATGGCAGAAGCAGTAGAACTATCAGGGACATAGGCTTCTAATCTGCGGAAGTTTGTGAAGCATCATACGTGCCAGCTCCCCGATCACCAAACGCCAGGATGTCTCAGAATCCTACAAAGTAGTCTGGGATTTTCTGTTTGGCATTGTTTCAGGGGCAGCGATGTTGTGGCAGGTGGCCCTTTCGCGAGCAGGCTCGCTCCCACATTGGAATGTATTTCAAAATGTGGGAGCGAGCCTGCTCGCGAAAGCGTTGGGTCAGACGCTGAAGGTGATGCGGGTTAACCCTGGGTTTCCTGCTCCAGCTCTGCTTCGGCTTCTGCAACCTTCCCCTTGGTCTTCAGCTCACTGACAATCACCGCCGCCACAATCAACCCCGCGCCCACCAGCGCGATCGCCGGCAAGCGCTCCCCGGCAATCCGCCCGACAATCCCGGCCCACACCGGCTCGCCGGCATAGATCAACGTCGCCCGGGTTGGCGACACACTCTTCTGCGCCCAGTTCATCGCCACCTGAATCGCCGCACTCGCCGCGCCCAACCCCAGCGCGGTCACCAGCAGGGTCCAGGAAAAGTCGGGAATCATTTCCCCAGTCGGGACCACCAGCAGAAACGACAGCACGGAGGTAGTTGCCAGTTGCACGACGGTCACCCGACGCACATCCACTTGCCCGGCATAGGTGCTGATCAGAATGATCTCGGCGGCTATGGCAATGGCACTGATCAACGTGGCAATTTCACCGGGACTGAAATTCAGTGCCGCGCCGGATGGCCCTGACAACAACATCAAACCGGTAAACGCCAACATGATACCGATGCTCGGCATCAGTCCCGGCCGTCGCCCCAACACCAGCCATTGCAGCAACGGCACAAACGGCACGTACAACGCGGTGATAAACGCCGATTGACTGCTCGGAATCGTTTGCAAACCGACTGTCTGCAAGCCGTAACCGAGCATGATCGCCACGCCAATAAAAGCGCCCGCCTTCAATTCGAAGAGCGTCAGTTCACGCAGATGACGCCATGAGAACAGCGCGACGATGCCTGCCGCAGCGGCGAAGCGCAGGCCGACGAAGAACATCGGGCCGCTGACGGTCATCGCGTGCTGCACCAGCAGGAACGTGCCGCCCCAGATCATGGTGATCAGCACCAGCACGCACTCGGCTTTACTGAAACGGGACAAGCGGACGGGAGTGGGGGAGCTGTTCTGCGACGTCATGACCTTGCGCACTATAAAAAGGAGGCCGCACAATGCGCCCAACGTTGCGCAGTATACTGCCCAACCTCACCGAGTGAGCAATATAGTGCACAAAGATTCAACGCAACGGGCCTCCGTCCTGCAACACGTCAGCCAGAACGTCCGGCGTCTGCGGCATGCCGCCGACCTGAGCCAGACCGCGCTGGCGGAAAAATCCGGAGTCAGTCGACGCATGCTCGTAGCGATCGAGGCGGGAGAAAAGAATGTCAGCCTGACCACCCTTGATCGCGTGGCCGAAGCGCTCGACGTTGCCTTCAGCGACTTGATTCAGGCCCCCGATGCCCGTGATCCGAGCCGCATCAACGAGCTGGCCTGGGCCGGCGTGATTCCCGGCAGCAAAGCGGTATTGCTGTCGAAAGCCAGCGCGACCCGCGAAGTCGAGCAGTGGGAATGGTGTCTGCAACCGGGTGAGGTCTACCCCTCGCAAGCGGATGCCGATGGCTGGAGCGAGCAGATTTTCGTGTTTGAGGGTTGCCTCACCTTGATGCTCGGCGATCAGCCGCAGCGCATCGGCACCGGCGAGTTCTTCATGTTTGCCAGCAACCAGCCGCATTCCTATCGCAATGACGGAGATGTGCCGGCGCGGTTTGTTCGGAACGTGGTGATTTGAATGAGTCAGTGTGCAGACATCTTGATTATCGGCGGTGGGCTTAGCGGTACGATGCTGGCAGTGCAATTGTTGCGTCTGCCTGGCCGGCGCAAGGTCCTGATCATTGAGCCGCGTGCGGAACTGGGACGCGGCGAGGCCTATAGCGCGGTCGAGTTGGGTCACACGCTCAACGGCAACGCCGCGCGCATGAGCGTCGATCCGGACAATCCTGATGATCTGACGCAATGGCTCACCGAGCACATTACCGCTGGGGGCTGGCCGGAGTCTGCCGAGCAGAATGTGCCGGTCAGCGAACTGTTTCCGCCGCGTGGATTGTTCGGGGTCTATGTGCGGCAGCGCCTGGCCGAAGCGCGCAGAGTCGGGGCGCAAAATGGCTCATGCGTTGACCACATTCGCGCTGAGGTCGTTGACCTGCAAGTCGAGGCCGATTCGGTGCAGCTGACGTTGAGCGATGGTCAGTCATTGCGCGGAAGCCGCGCAGTACTGGCGACCGGAATGTTCCCGGCCGCGCGAACCCCGCAGAAAACCTCCAGTGGCCTCAACGCCGCCGCGCTCGATCCGTGGGATGTCGCGGCGATGCATCAACTCGACCCGCAAGCGACGGTGCTGATCATCGGCTCCGGCCTGACCATGGTCGATGCCGTGGTGTCGCTGGAGCAGGCCGGGCATCGCGGGCCAATCGAAGTGTTTTCCCGGCACGGCTTGTTGCCCCACGTGCGCCGACAACCGCCGGCCTGGATGGATTTTCTTGGCAGCGATCACAGCATTCGAACGCCACGACAACTGTTGCGCGAATTGCGTCGGCAATGCCAGGCAGCCATTGCACAAGGCATCGATTGGCAGGCGCCGCTGGACACGGTTCGCGTGCACATCGCCCGGTTGTGGAGTCAGGCGACTGACACGCAGCGTCGACAATTCGTACGGCATGTACGGCCGTGGTGGGAAAGTCATCATCACCGTTCGCCGCCGTTGAGTGCGGCGCTGGTTGAACGGTTGCATGCAGAAGGGCGGTTGCGTATTCAGGCGGCGTCTTTCAAAGGGCTTGAGCCGAGTCCGGGAGGTGGTGTCGGCATTCGCATTCGACATCGCGGTGAGTCTGAAACTTGCCTGGTGCAGGGCGCTGCACTGATTAACTCCACTGGTATCGAATACGACTGGCGCCGGGTGGCAAGGCCGTTGCCGCAGCAGGTACTGGCGCGCGGTTTGGTGCAACCGGGACCGTTGGCGTTGGGAATCGCAGCGGCGGTGGATGGCGCGGTGCTGGATGCCGAGGGATGTGCGGCTGACCGGTTATTTGCCATGGGGCCGCCATTGCGCGGGATGTGGTGGGAGAGCACGGCGGTGACGGATGTGGCGTTGCAGGCGAAAGCGTTGGCTGTGCGACTGTCGGGCCGTGGTTGAGGCGATTCTGCTTGCAGTGCACGGAGAGATGGTTTTTTCGAAAAAACGATTCTTTCAAGTATTCAACCGAAGGGATTCATAGAAATTATCCTCCGGATTTTGTTGGAAGTGCAGGTCGTTGAGAAAACTCTCAAGTTGACTGAAATCCAGCTCATTGCACTGTTGCTGTGCGAGTTGGAAAAAGCCTAGCAGGTTTGCATAGCTGCCTTCCATGATCGATAAAGCTTTGAAGAATACATCAGCGTTTCCCCAATTAATTATTATCTGTCGTTTCTGCATTTCGTTTCTATTGCGTTTCTGCAATGGCTGATTTGCAATAATCATCAGGAATGATTTGGGGCCTCCTTCAAGGTCTGGCGCAAATCCTTTTTTTGCATAATGCGGGATGTGATTGATGTCGCAGTAGTCGTTAATAAAACGATAGTAGACGGAAAGTTCAAGAAGCATTGATTTCAGAGAGCTGTAACATTGTTCGGGCAGAGGCTTAAGTTGTTGACAGGCTTTCAGGATGAATATGAAAAAACACCCGGTATTCAGTTGAGCAACATAGCGGTATTGCTCCATGGTGGGTAAGTCCGTTCCCTCGCTGAGCAAGGTGTCGATTTGCTGGCCGCTGTGCAATTCCTCCAGGCTATCGAGGCCTGCTTGAACCAATGTCATGCTTCCTGATTCACTGAGTGATTTCAGCCCTTGAGTGTAACCATACATGCCTGAAATCAGCGCTGCGGCCACTCCGTATCTGACCCACACGGAGTCTGCTCCACGACGAATCCGGTCCTGGTCAATGATGTCATCGTGTATCAGAGAGGCAGTGTTGAAGCGTTCGACACAGTCGCAAATTATTCGGGTTTTGTCGGAAGGAAGTCGATATACACTGGCCAATGCCTGTGTCAGGTCTGTTCTGACTTTCTTGCCCGCATGCTGCTCCTGATATTCGAACGCACCCAACCAGCTTTTTTTGGCAGCCGAATGCTGCTGAGGGTTTGAACGGAACATGACAGATAACTCCCCGTGTCAATCAGCGCTGCGTTTCATTGTCTACTTGCCAGAGTGTCGCAATCAGCGTCTCTACAAAGTAGCGTGAAGATCGTTGGGTGTTTGACTTTTTTAGGAATTATTAATTATAGAGTTTTCGCGATTGCGTTCTATATCAGGTTGGCCGTGATAGTCGATGGACGGTAGCGCGGAGAGTTGAAACCTTGTTTTGCTGAACTAAGGTTGGTGTGACTGTCTGAGTTCGCTGCGCCTGGAGCAATGTTGGTTCTCTAAGTAAAGTTATGTTTACTCCGGTCTTCTTCAGCATGCTGCGGGATATTTCACCCGATAATCATGGAGTTGCCGCATGAGTTACTCACTGCCACCGGCCTTGCAATTGATTGATGTTGCACCCAGTCCTATGGCCGATCAGGCCGAACAACAGACGCGTGCCTGGCTTGAAAGTCTGGGGCTGACAGATTCCGAACGGGCGATACACCAGTTGAATATTTATCTACCAGGCAAATACGCTGCCTTCATGTGGCCCCATGCAAATGCGCAGACGCTGAATGTTCTCTCTGATCTGACCGGGTGGTTCAGTTGTCAGGATGATTTGGCCGATGAAGATCTGAGTTGTTCTCCTGATGCTTTGGAAAGGGCGTTGCGACAAGTGCACGAAGTTGCGAGCGAGCGTGGCGCAGGTCAGTGCGCAGGACTGCCTGGGGGATTGAGAGACATTATTCGTCGGGCGGGGGCGTCAATGCCTGAGCAGTGGGTACGACGAACACTGGATCAATACAGCAGCTATCTGTTTTGCTGCGTCAGTGCTTCGACGCATCGCCTCGGCGGAACCCAGCCTGGACTGGCCGATTATGAAAGTGTGTGGCGCAATGCCGGAGGTTTTCAGGTGTGCTTTGAGTTTACGTACTTTGCCCATCAGATAAATCTTCCCGCAACGGTTTATTACTGTTCGCTATGGCAGGAATTGCGCAGGCTATCACTGAATTTAATGAAAGCAGTCAACGATGTGCTGTCGTTCTGCATCTTAATTAATCCTGATGAGGACGTTTACAACCTCCTGACTCACCTTCGACATCATCATGGACTGAGTCCGGATCAGGCAGCGGCTGAAGTGAATCAGAGAATTGAGGTGTGGATGCGACAGTTTCTCGAACTGCAGGCGCGACTACCCGACGGGCTTGATCAAATTGGGTGTGAAACCGACGTGCGCGAGCAAGCATTGCGATGCGCCGAGGCGTTCAGAGTGCAATGGCTTGGCAACATCGGCTGGCATCTGTCGGTACCGCGCTATCGGGAAATACGTTTCAAACCAGATTGAGTAGGTCGAGCCGTCATGAAGACCCGAAGCATCATCTTCGGATCTTCATGCTTGTGGATTACGCCACCACGCGATAGCACGGCACATACGCGGCGCCGCCCGGCAGTTTCATCCGGTGCTGGGCGACGAAAGCTTTGAGCAGTGCGTCGAGCGGTTGCATGATCGCCGCATCACCACGGATCTGGTACGGCCCGTGTTCTTCGATCAGACGAATGCCCTTGTCCTTGACGTTGCCGGCGACGATGCCCGAGAACGCCCGGCGCAGGTTGGCCGCCAGTTCGTGCGGTGGCTGGTCGCGATGCAGTTTGAGGTTGGCCATGTTTTCGTGGGTTGGATCGAACGGGCGCTGGAAGCCCTCGTCGATTTTCAACAGCCAGTTGAAGTGGAACGCGTCGTTGCGCTCGCGGCGGAACTGCTTCACGGCTTTCAGGCCCTGAGTCATCTGCCGAGCCACTTCGGCCGGGTCGTCGATGATGATCTCGTAGTGCTGCTTGGCCGCTTCACCGAGGGTCGCGGTGACGAACGCGTCAAGCTGCTCCAGATACGGCGCGGCATGTTTCGGCCCGGTCAGGATCACCGGGAACGGCAGACCTTTGTTGTCCGGGTGCATCAGGATGCCCAGCAGGTAGAGGAATTCCTCAGCCGTACCGGCGCCGCCCGGGAAAATGATGATGCCGTGGCCAACGCGGACGAAGGCTTCCAGACGTTTCTCGATGTCCGGCAGGATCACCAGCTCGTTGACGATCGGGTTCGGTGCTTCGGCGGCGATGATGCCCGGTTCGGTCAAACCCAGATAACGCCCGCCGTGAATGCGTTGCTTGGCGTGAGCGATGGTTGCGCCTTTCATCGGGCCTTTCATCACACCTGGACCGCAGCCGGTGCAGATGTCGAGGCTGCGCAGGCCCAGTTCGTGGCCGACTTTCTTGGTGTATTTGTATTCTTCGGTGTTGATTGAGTGGCCGCCCCAGCACACGACGATCTTCGGCTCGACGCCCGGACGCAACGTGCGCGCATTGCGCAGCAGGTGGAAAACGTAGTCACTGATGCCTTGCGAGGTGCTGAGGTCGATGCGTTGGCTGTCGAGTTCGTTTTCGGTGTAGACGATGTCGCGCAGGGCGCTGAACAACATTTCGCGGGTGCTGGCGATCATTTCGCCGTCGACGAACGCGTCGGCCGGAGCGTTCAGCAGCTCCAGGCGTACGCCGCGATCTTGCTGGTGAATGCGGATTTCGAAGTCCTTGTAAGCTTCCAGAATGGTTTTCGCGTTATCGACATGGGCGCCGGTGTTGAGGATGGCCAGGGCGCACTGGCGGAAGAGGGTGTAGGTGCTGCCGGATCCGGCTTCGCTCAGTTGCTGAACTTCACGTTGAGAAAGGGTTTCCAGGCTGCCTTTCGGGCTGACCGAGGCATTGATTACGTGTCGTTGGGTCATGCAATGATCCTTAAAACGATGTCATCTCAAGACTAGGCGATGGCATCCGAATAGTGTGTATCCATGAATGAAGATGGCACGATCTGCGCTGTACCGCCATGTCCCCGTTGGACGCTGAAAAGATGAAAAGGAGCCCCAGCATAGCTAAATCCGCGGTAGAGGCGATAATGCGCCGGCCGGTTTTTTCAGTTACCCCTTTTGTCGCTCAAGGAAGTCATTTGTGATGTTCGAGATTCAGCCGATGGATGCCGCCACTTTTCGCCAGCAGACGCGACGCAGCACGATCATCATCGCCGTGCTGTTCCTGGTGCTGGCGATGCTGTTTTCCAGCGTAGCGGTGGCGCTGTTCGGCGAGCCGGGTGGCGATAACCTGCGCTTCAATGTCGGCGGGGTGTTTGTGGCATTTCTGCTGACCGCAGCGTTACTGCGCGGGCGCTTCTGGAATCAGAGCTGGATGGCGCCAGCGGTGTACAGCTGGCGGCTCAAGCGCAGCCTGATGAGCATCACCAATGTGATGCATCAGGTAACGGCGGCGGTAGAACAGAACGATCCGACGGCGATGAAGGTTCTGCGCTTCTACCATCTGGGATTGATGCAAATGCACGAACTGGACGGCAACTCCAGCGATCACGGGCAACTGTGGCGAGAAGTTGAAACGCATAAGGAGCGGATGCAGGCGCTGGCACTCGATACCGAACAGACGCGCCTGGATCCGGTCTGGCTGGAAACCTTGAAGACTTCGCGTTGATTACACGGCTCGACGCATTTTCCACGAACGGATTAAACGACCGTAAACCAGCAGGTTGACCGCCAGCACCACGCTGCCGAGCGCCAGTTGAATCTGCGGGGTTAGCCCGGCCGGGTAGATGATCGGCCAGATGTAATGCTCGATGAAGCCGCCGGCGTATTCAGTCTGCCCGGCGGCGTGGCGCATGAGGTTTTCCCAGTAGGTCAGCGGACAGGTCAGATGCAGCACCTCGACCGCCACGCCCCAGGCGGCCGCCGGCAAATGCAGCCACATCAAGCGTGGCCATTTGAGCACCAGCAGCCCGCCAAACAGCACAAACAGAATGAAGGACAAATGAAACAGCACCAGCCCGTCGGCTGCGATTCGGTACAGCATGTCGTCTCCCTGACGCGATTGTGAATGGCTCACATGGTACGCCGTTGGCTGTCCACAGTCGGCGCGATTTGGCGCAATTGCGCAAGATTGTTCAAGCCGGGCAAGGGGATTTGCTGGCAGAGTCTGTTGCTGTTTCCACTGTTGAAGAGCGATATGTCTGACTCACTTATGCCGCGCAGTGCGTTCCTTCGCGGCGCTGCGGCGATCATGCCGTTGTCTCTGGCCACCGCGCCCTGGGGGCTGCTGGCCGGCTCCATGGCGATCGAAGCCAATCTCACGCCGCTGCAAGGCCAGGGCCTGTCGAGCATCGTGTTTGCCGGTGCGGCGCAACTGGTGGCGATCGGCATGCTCAAGGGTGGCGCGGGGATTTTCTCGATTCTGCTGACCACGCTGCTGCTGACTTCGCAGCACTTGCTCTATGGCATGAGCATGCGTTCGGTGATTTCGCCACTGCCGGGGCGCTGGCGCATCGGTCTGGGTTTTCTGCTCACCGATGAATTGTTTGCCCTGACCAGCCAGCATGACCGTCAGCAGTTCAACCGCTGGTATGCGCTGGGTGTCGGTCTGACGTTTTACATCGCGTGGAATCTGTTCACGTTGGCTGGCATTGTCCTCGGCAGCAGCATTCCGGGGCTTGAGCATCTGGGGCTGGACTTCTCGATTGCCGCTACCTTCATCGCTTTGATCACACCGGTGGTACGCAACGTGCCGACGGTGGTTTGCGTGGCAGTGTCGCTGTTTTGTTCGGTGTTGTTCAGTTACTGGCAATGGGGCTCGGCCCTGGTGTTGTCGGGGCTGGCCGGAATGACCGCAGGGTTTATCTGCAACAAGCTGTATCGGGGGCGCACATGATGATTTGGGCAGTGATTTTCGGTATGGGGATTCTGGTGTTTCTCAATCGCTACGTGTTTCTCGAACCGCGGTTGCCGGTGCGTTTGAGTAGCAATGCGCGGCAGTTTCTCGGTTTTGCGGTGCCGGGGATGCTCACGGCCATCTGCGGGCCGATTGTCTTCATGCCGGACAAACAGCTGAATCTGCAGTGGGATAATCCTTATCTGCTGAGTTCGCTGGTGGCGATCGCTTTGGTGATATACACGCGCAGTACATTGCTCAGCATGTTGTTGAGCATGGCGTTCTTCTTTTTGCTGCGGTGGTGGTTGTAAGTTGTCCGTTTGAAACTGATCTACGCTTCAAGGATGACGGGTAACTGATGACGGGAGGTGTCCATGACGACTGAGCAAAAGCAGCCAGAGACGGATGACGAAGGCGCGGATGAGCCGACGCAAGAAGAAATAGAGCGGGAGAAACACAAGGAACAAACCTGGAAGCACGATGACGGCAGAGAGCTTTCGGATCCTGACCGCAAGTTTTGAATGATTTTTACGAAAAAGCCCCGCGCGCATGCGGGGCTTTTTCGGTTCAGAGATCGTCCAGCTGCGTGAAATCGGGGTGTGCGGCCCGATATCCCAAGGTTCGATCAATCCACGCATTCAGCTCGTTGACCATCACCGGCGCGTGGCCGGGATACCCTTCGAGGGTGGTGCGCAGGGTGCGTTCGATATCGGCAACGCCACGCAGGTTTCGAGTCTTGATGTAGTGGCCGATAAAACAGTCGAGTTCAAAGCGTTCTGTCATGGACAGATAAATACACTCCAGGCCGCTGACCTGTTTGATTGCAAAATCGTCGCGCAACTTATTTCTCTGCAAGGCTTGTAGACGTTGTGGGGGATTCCTGGTTTGTTGACTCTTTGGTCAACCGGTATACCAATCGGAAAGGCGGCGCGCATGCTAGCCGTAGTGCATCTAAATGTATGTATGACGGTTGAAATGTCAGACAGGCGGTTAGTTCATTCGAACGTGTGTTTTATCTGCAGCGTTTCAAGGATGAAACAGTCGTTGTAACGATCATGCAGCTCCTATATTTGATAAACGCTTCAAGGCGGTAAATGTTTAACGCTGCTCGATAATCAAACTGGCCCCCTGATTACGTGCGTTACCAACCGCTTTGCCGACTTTGTACCATTCGAACACTTCACTGCCTTCACCTTCGAACAGCAACATTTGCTCGGCGCGCTCAACCGGCGTCGCGGGGTCGAGCCATTCGCGCACCAACTCTGCGCGAAACACCACCGGTCGGCGATCATGGACATCGAGCAAGCCGCCGACAGCATCGGCGGTGATGATCACGAAACCGTCGTCGTCCCGGGCCGGCGTTTCGGCCGTCGGAAATTGTCCGATGGCAGCGCAGAAAACCGCGCCATGATCTGCCCGACGAATCAACCAGGGTTGTCGGGTTTTGTCTTCGCTATCGACCCATTCAAACCAGTTGTCCACGGGCACAATCAAGCGATGTCGCCAGATCGCCCGGAAGAACGGTCCGTGGGCGACTTTCTCTACGCGGGCGTTGATCGGTGGCGGGCGATCCTTGGCCCAGTGCGGGCGCCAGCCCCAGCGCAGATTGTCGGCCTGCAGGTGTTGCCCTTGTTGATGCAGGACGGCCAGCGCGGTGGTCGGCGCCGCGTTGTAGCGGTCGAGCGGTGCATCGCCGACGTGATTGATCAACGCGTCGGGAATGCTCAGCACGGCGACGAAGTCGTGAATGCCGCGGTACTGCGAGAGTCTTCCGCACATGGCTGAATCTCCGGTTGGAGCTTTCAGCTTAGTCGCTGGCGCCTTGACCGGTGAAAGTGTCACGCCAGCTCAGCCAGCGGCGTTCGAGCATGGCCAGCAAGCCGTCGCTGAGTTTACCGAGCAAGGCGAGCACGATGATTGCGGCCAGCACGATGTCCGGCCGCGAAGTTTCCCGGCCGTCACTGAGCAGATACCCCAAACCTTTGGTGGCCGCGATCAGTTCCGCCGCCACCAGAAACATCCACGCCAGACTCATGCCGCTGCGTAGTCCGGTGAACAGGCCGGGCAGGGCGGCCGGCAGCAATATCCGCCGTACCAGTTGCAAGCGGCTGAAGCCATAGATGCGGCCGACCTCCACCAGTTTGCGATCAATGTTGCGAATCGCTGCGACGACATTGACGTACACCGGAAAGAACGCGCCGATGGCGATCAAGACGATTTTCGAGGTCTCGTCGATGCCCAGCCATAACAGCAGCAGCGGCACCCAGGCCAGGCTCGGGATTGAGCGCAACGCGGCGAAAGTCGGTTCCAGATAAGCCTCGACTTCGCGACTCAAGCCAACCCAGGCGGCAAACACCAGCGCCAGACTGGCGCCAATGGCAAATCCCAGCAGCACGCGAATCAGGCTGGCGCCGATGTGTTTCCACAGTGCGCCTTCGGCGAGGTCTGTGAGGGTCAGGGCGATCTCGCTCGGTGCCGGCATCTGGTAGGACGGCAGCCAACCTATGCGTACGATTATTTCCAGCGCGACGATGATCAGCAGCGGCAGGGCCAGGCTTTTGCAGCGGCGCCGCCACGTCGGATTGTGGCTCGTCGGTTGCTGTCGCGCGACGACCAGTGGCGCGGGCAGGTCTTTGCTGTGAGTGGTCATGGTTTTTGGCTCCGCTCACAACAAATCCGCGACGGGCGCGGATTGGTCGTGAGACTGATCGGTTACTGGCGGGCGACGGCTTGCTGCACACCGCTGTCGAGCAGTTGGTCAATGACTTGATCGACGTTCACCCCACGGCGCACCAGTTCTTCGGAGACCAGAATCGGCGCCGCAGCCTTGGAGGCGCTGATGTCCTGCTGGGTGAGTTGCGGGCTGCTCAGGTCAGTGCGCGACAGTTGCAACTTGGCCACGTCCAGCGGCAAGCCGGACTCCTTGGCGAGCAGGGCGGCGAATTCATCAGGGTTTTTCAGCGCCCATTCGCGGGCCTGTTCGTAGGCTTTGATCACGGTGTCGATGGTCTGCGGATGTTCTTTGGCGTATTGCTCGGTGACGCTGACCACGCCGTAACTGTTGAACGCCGGGTTGCGGTAGAGCAAGCGCGAGCCGGCCTGCACCTGACTGGCGGCCATGTGCGGATCGAGCCCGGCCCAGGCGTCGACATCACCTTTTTCCAGGGCGGTGCGGCCATCCGGATGTTGCAGGTGGACCAGTTCCACCTCGTCTTTTTTCAGCCCGGCCTGCTGCAGGCTGCGCAGGGTGAACAGATACGGGTCGGTGCCCTTGGTGGCGGCGATCTTTTTGCCCTTGAGGTCGGCGACGCTTTGATATGGCGAATCCTTGCGCACCACCAGGGCTGTCCATTCGGCGCGGCTATAGACATAGACGGATTTGATCGGGCTGCCGTTGGCGCGGCTCAGCACCGCAGCAAGGCTGGCGCTGGAGGCGAAATCAACACCGCCACTGTTGAGGTATTCCAGCGAGCGGTTACTGCCCTGACTTAGCACCCAGCTGACTTTGGTTTGCGGCAAGGCTTTTTCGAGGAAGCCGAAGTGCTTGAGCACCAGACTGACTGGCGAGTAATAGGCGTAGTCGAGATGAATTTCCGCCGACGCAGTTTCAGCCGCGTGGGCGAGCGGTTGCAGGCTCAGCACCATGGCGCTGGCCGCCAGCAGGGTTTTGAATCCGGGAAAGAACGATGTCATGGGCACTCCGACAAAGGCACAGGTTTCTTATGTCCAAAAAGATATTTTTATCGAATGCTTCCTGCATGAATGGAATATTGCAGGCTCTGTGCCATGTGCCTGAAAGTACCGGTTTGTAAGGGTTTAAAGGCGTGATGGAGAATTTCTACTGTTGTTGGGGCAACACTCTGGATTGCCACTGTTGTTGTACGCACAGTGGTAATCGACAGTGATGAGCTTATGCATTCATCGAATTCCCAACAGATCGTGTTCTCGGGCGCTTGAAGCAGTCGCGGGAATGGGTCGACAGCCACACGGATGAATACGCCGATCTGTGGGCGAAGAAAGCCAATCTCGATCAGCAGGTCTCGCCACTGGTTGCGTCAGGCGCACATGACTGTCGGCCCCGTCGACACGCAAGCGGCAACGGACCTGCAAAGCACCGCCGACTTCCTGTTCAAAGTCAAAGCGCTGCCGGCACCGTTGGCCACCGCCGGGATTATCGACACGTCTTTTCAACAGGCATTGGCTCACTGAGCGAGCGCCGGAACCAAACCCTGTGTACCTTATCCAACCACCGCTCGCGTATCGCAGCGCAGGGATGGATAAGGGCGAGGGAGTTTTGCCAATCGACCACATGACGGCAGTCGCCGTGCCCAAGGCAAAACATGACATCCGGATTCAAGCTTCTCTGTGCAGCGCTCATCGCCCTCGGGTTGGCCGGTTGTATTGCCGCCCCGATAGAAATGACCGCGCAAACTGAAACGCGCCTGAAAACCCAGGCGCCGGTGCGCTTTCTGTTGACGTTCGATGACGGCCCCAGTGCATCCGGTTTGTGGAATCCGTCGGCGACGGTGCTCGACAGCCTCAAGGACAACCCGCTGCAGCCGAATATCAAAGCGGTGTTCTTCGTGCAGACCCGTGCACCGCGAGCGGGCAACAGTGACATCGGTCGCAGCATCATGCGGCGTGAGCATGAGGAGGGGCACATACTGGCGTTTCACACGGCGACTCACTGGCACACCAATCACCGCTCGCTCGACCCGCAACAACTTGAAGAATCGCTGACTAACGGTACCGCCGATATCGCTGCCATCACCGGGGCGCCGCCGAAGTTGCTGCGCCCGCCGTTCTGGAATTACGACAAACGCACTTTTGCCGCTTATCAACAGCATGGCTTGCATGTGTTGCTTACGGATTTAAGTGCCAACGACGGCAAGATCTGGGGCTTCAATGCCAGCCCGCGACGTCGGGCCAACCTGCTGCGGCAGTTATCGGAGGTTCGTGAGCGTGTTGCCCTCGGCGAATTGCCGACCGTGGACGGGGTCATTCCGGTGGTGGTGACGTTTCATGATCTCAACCGTTATACCGCGCGGCACACGCGCGAATACCTGCAGATTTTGCTCGATAGCGCCGCCTCGACGGGCGTGAAGCTGGCGGACAAGCCTTTCTATGATGATCACGCCGAACTGGAGAAAGCCGCACTGGCGCGTACCGTGGAAAAAAGCTCGGAGCCGGTGAATTTGCCGGGAATGTGGAACTGGATTTGGGACCACGACGCGCACTGAGGGCGGGGATGAAATGCTGTGATCGGGTTGGCATTTTGTATCGGGTGAGCCACAAATTGCTCGTCTATGCTCAACGAGTCGACCGACCCATCGCCTGCGAGGCGTTCAATCATGCTTGCCATTGACGATATTTGCCGGATTGTCGAATCCGGCTTTCCTGCGTTCAAGTGCGAGTGCATTCAAGACACGCAGGGCCTGCTGCAAATCAAGGTTTATGAGGCTGACAGCGGGCGCGTTGAATTGTTGTTGAATGGCGTTTCCCCGGAACATCTCGTCACGATCCGTGACATTTCCAACTTCATCGGTGAGTTACGCACCGAAATGAGCGCCGGGCGCCGGGCCTTTGCTGGTTGACGCCTCATAAACGTCGTTGAAACGCTTCAACAATGCGCAACGTCGCCTCACTGGTGTGCAGATTGCGTACTGCGTCCAGCGGATGCCAGATGCAATCGATGATCTCGTTCTGCGGCCGCACTTGCTCGAAGTCCAGCACGGATGCCTCGTAGACATGATGCTGCGTGCTGCCGCTCTGCAATTCCATTAAATACAACACATCGTCGGCGTCCAGGCCGGTTTCTTCTTGCAGTTCACGTACGGCAGCCTGCGCTCGGGTTTCCCCGGGCTCGACCTTGCCGCCGGGCAATGTCCAGCGGCAGCGGGGTTTGCGTACCAGGAGAACGTGGCGATCCTGCTCGCATATAACGGTTGCGCGTACTTTCATCTGTTACCTGTTTACTGTCTGTCACAAATTAGAAATAAAACTGCAATATTTGAGCCGAAGCCTGCGGCAAAGGTTTCATTGGAGTTTGGAGCGTTCGCTGCGGCGAAAAGTGCCAAAGCCATGACGGTCGCGGCTTGCGACATCCGGTCGGCATTTCGGGCGGATGAGGGTGTAAGGTAAAAGCGTGAAACTGGATCTGACCGTTAGCAAAAATGGAGGTGTCCATGAGCATGCCGATGTTGAACAAGATGCACATGAACGGCTATGACGTGCTTAGGGTGAACAATGGCCCCTGGCGGGTTTGCACCCAGGGCGATCGGCTGGCGTCGTTTGGCAGCCGGGAGGAGGCGCTGGCCTATGCGGCCGCACTGCCTGGCTACAAAAAACGCTCGGCGCGCGCGCAAAGTCACAAAATGCACTGACAGGCAGGCTGTAATGAAAGAGCCCCGGCGATTGTCGGGGCTTCTGTTTTGGGGGAGGTGTCTCAGTGGACCTTGGTCCGGCTGATGGCGCGGGCTTTCACTTCCCGGGCATAGAGTTGCAGCCGTTCTTCATCGCTTTGCAGCACCTCACAGGATCTCAGCACGCTTTGCGCGTCTGCTTCGTTGCCGGATTTGCGCAGTTGTTCGGCGATACGTTTCAGGTCGACGGCCGACCATCTCAAGTCCGATGCAACGCTTTGCAGGTCGCGTTGAAGTTCGTGTTCGTATTCATTAAGCCGCATGATCACCTCCAGAACATTCTCGGTAGAAAAGAGTAGTCGCATTTTTCGTCGATGGGCAAAGCCTGTTCGTCAGCACGCTGAACGGTTGTGAAAACTTGTGCAGAATATGCCAAAGGCGCGGTGCCACGATGGATGTAGAGCCGCTTACACGCTACATTCACCTTTTTTCAGATCAGGAATACCCCATGCGGATATGGATCGGGAGTCTGGCGTTGACCCTGTTGGCGGGTTGCTCGTTGCCGGCATCGCTGGTGCCGGGTGAGCCGAATATCAGCAAGACCAGCGCCAAGTCGCCCAAGGACTATGCTGCGTGTTTATTACCGTTGTGGCAGAAGGATGTGGCCAAGACTTCGCAGACATCGATTTCCAACGGCTACCGCATCACGGCGCCAAGCATCATCACGGCTGACGAGATCCTCGATATCGTCAAATACAAGGATGGCAGCCGGGTTTCGTTGTATCAGGGGCCACCGTGGGCCAAGTCCGGGTCGTTGCGTCAATCGGTGCGTGATTGCCTGTAACGACGCTCGCAGAGACAAAAAAAGCAGAAACCGTATCGTCGGTTTCTGTTTTTTTTTGGCTGCCTGGAGGCTGCAAGGTGTCGGTCTGATTGGCGAAATGAGCGGTGACAGTTGCGCACGAAGGGTTTTCTCCGTGTGCACTAGGCTTTTGCGGGGCGGTCGATAGTCAGGTCGGCCGGTCTTTCAAGGAGTCGCGGATCATGGATGATCTGGTCAAAGAAGTTATTCCGTTGTTGCAGTACCTGATTCCCGGTTTTTTGTCGGCGTGGATTTTTTATTCGCTGACGGCATTCAAGCGACCCGATACGTTTGGGCAGATTGTGCAGGCGTTGATTTTTACGTTTGTGATTCAGGGCGCGGTATTGGGGATTGGGGCAATTTGTCTGTGGGTGGGTTCGAAAGGATTTTCTGTAGGACGTTGGGATGCCAAGGCCGAAACGATATGGGCATTCGTTGTGTCGGTGACGCTCGGGTTGCTTTCCTGCTATCTGGCCACGAATGACAAATTGCATGGCTGGTTACGCAGTCGAAATGTCACGAAACAAACTTCCTACCCCAGCGAATGGTTCAGCGTTTTTGCCCAGCACCATCGTCTGGTCACACTGCATTTGAACGATGAAAGGCGCGTTTTTGGCTGGCCGGTGGAGTGGCCGCCGGAGTCCAGCAGTGGCCAGTTCGTCATGCAAAATCCCTGTTGGCTGGATGCCGAAGGGGTGGAAGTGCCTTTTGGTGCCGAGTTTTTGCTGATAGATTCCGGCAAGGTCAAGTGGGTCGAATTCGGCCCGAAATTGGAGGTTTCGTTATGACAGCCAGAGCACCGCAACCAATGCCGGAATGGGTAGCGCGTCGCTACACGAAAGATGGCAAGCCAGTGGCAAATGCGCAGCCCAAGGCACCCAGTGCTCCACCACCGCTGAAGAATTAGTATTTCTTCACCCCCAACCCTCAGCCACCGCCCGGCGAATAGCTTCCAGCAACATCGCGAACGCCGGGTTGTCGTTGTTCTCACGCCAGATCAGATGCAGCTCGCTCTGCACGCCTTCACCCAGATCAATGTCGCGAAATACCACATTCTTGAACACCACACTGGTGGCGCAACGCGGAACCAGTGCCAGGCCCATGCCGGCGTTGACCAGCGCCAGAATCGTCAGCGACGAACCCAGCCACTGCACGTAATCCGGTGCGACCCGAGCTGAGCGCAGCATCCCGGTCAGCAGTTCGTTGAACGGCGGATACGCAGCGTGGGAATACATCAGAAACGGTTGTTTATCCAGGTCTCTGACCGCCACCTCAGCCGCCGTTGCCAATGGATGTCCACTCGGCACCGCCAGTACAAACGGCTCGCGTACCAGGCATTCGGTGGCATACCCCGGCTCCAGTAACGGTGCGCGGGCAATGCCCAGATCAATCCGTCGCGCGCGCAGGGCCTCGTGTTGCTGGTAAGTGTTCATCTCCGACAGATCGATTCTCACCTGCGGCTGTTTCAGGCGTGCCTCAGCGATGACTTTGGGCAGAAACTCATACACCGCGCTGCCGACAAAACTGATGTTCACCGAACCGATATCACCCTCGGCAAACCGCCTGGCGGTGACTGCCGCTTGCTGTGCGCGCTCCAGCAGGTTCTGTGCTTCGATGAAAAACGCGCGCCCGGCCGCCGTCAGCGCAACGCTGCGGGTACTGCGGGTAAACAATTCGACACCGAGGTGATGCTCGAGCAACTGAATCTGCCGGCTCAGCGGCGGCTGAGTCATGTTCAGTCGCTCGGCGGCGCGGCGAAAGTTGAGTTCGGTGGCGACCGTGGTGAAGCAACGCAGTTGGGTCAGTTCGAACATTGATCTAATCCGGGTATCAATCGAATGCCAAGTTAGATTAGACGGGATCAATGCCCCCGTCCATGATCGGCCCAATGCTTCACGCCATCCCTAAAAAAACAAGATCGGGAGTCGCCCTTGAAAACCCTCCAGAGTCCGCTGGATGTCACGGTTCTTGCCCGTGCCGCCGCCAAGGTCAAGCGCCACGTGCTGCCGCTGTTCGTGGTGATGTTCATCGTCAATTACATTGATCGGGTCAACATCGGGTTTGTACGCAGTCACCTGGAAACCGATCTGGGCATTGGCGCGGCGGCTTACGGCCTCGGTGCCGGTTTGTTCTTTGTGGGCTACGCGCTGTTCGAAGTGCCGTCCAACATGCTCCTGCAACGCTACGGCGCACGGGTCTGGCTGACGCGGATCATGTTCACTTGGGGCGCGGCCGCGATGGCCATGGCGTTCGTCCGAGGTGAAACCAGTTTTTATGTGCTGCGCTTTATTCTTGGTGCGGCCGAGGCAGGGTTCTTTCCGGGGATCATTTATTACTTCACCCAATGGCTGCCAGCCTCCGAGCGTGGCAAGACCATGGCGGTGTTCCTCAGCGGTTCGGCGATTGCCTCGGTGATCTCCGGCCCGGTGTCCGGCGCACTGCTGCACATCAGTGGCCTGGGTTTGCATGGCTGGCAATGGATGTTCTTGATCGAGGGCGCCGCCTCGGTGGTGCTTTGCGCCTTCGTCTGGTTCTGGCTGCAATCGCATCCGCGTCAGGCCAAGTGGTTGAGCGAAGAGGAACGTGATGCGCTGGTGGCGGCGATTGCCGAAGAGCAGCGTGCCCGTGAGGCGGTGCAGGTGGCCAAGCCGTCGATGTTCAAACTGTTGGCAGATCGGCAGATTGCGCTGTTCTGCTTCATCTACTTTTCCATTGCCCTGACCATCTACGGCGCGACGTTCTGGCTGCCGAGCATGATCAAGAAAATGGGCAACCTCGGTGACTTCCAGGTTGGCCTGCTCAACTCGATCCCGTGGATCATTTCGATTGTCGCCATGTATGGCTTTGCGGCGATGGCTGGCAAGTGGAAATTCCAGCAGGCCTGGGTCGCGCTGACGCTGGTGATCGCGGCGATCGGCATGTTCATGTCGACCACCGGCGGGCCGATCTTCGCCTTTGTCGCGATTTGCTTCGCCGCTATCGGTTTCAAGGCTGCTTCGGCGCTGTTCTGGCCTATTCCGCAAAGCTACCTGGATGCGCGCATCGCTGCAGCGGTGATTGCCCTGATCAACTCCATCGGCAACCTCGGCGGTTTCGTCGCGCCGACCGCGTTCGGTTTTCTTGAGCAAACCACCGGCTCGATCGAGGGCGGGTTGTATGGCTTGGCGGGCACGTCGCTGGTTGCGGCGGTGGTGATCTTCTTCGCTCGCACAGCGCCGGCCGGCAAAGGTCAGACCCCGGCAAAGCCCCATGACAAGACCGCCGTCGTTGCGACGGCCAGCCCGGCCGCGAGCCATTGAATTGATTGTCGATCTGTCAGGAGCGTTATCTTGAAAATCACCCGCGTAACTGTGACTCCGATTGCCTTCCGCGATCCGCCGCTGCTCAACGCCAGTGGCATCCACGAACCCTTTGCCCTGCGCTCGATCATCGAGATCGAAAGCGACAATGGCTACATCGGCCTCGGCGAAAGCTACGGCGATGCCCCGGCACTGGCGATCCAGCAGCAGTTGCAGGCGCAGTTGATCGGCCTCGACCCGTTCAACCTCAACCAGTTGCGCGCCATCGTCCAGGCCACTGTTGCCGCGAACAAACCGGCGAGCCTTGCCGGTGCCGAACTGGCGCCCGGTTCCCACGCCAGCAAAGCGGTGAGCAATGCCTACTCGGCATTCGAAGTGGCGTTCCTCGATTTGCAGGCGCATTACCTGAACGTACCGCTGGTGGATCTGCTGGGTGGAGCCATCCGGGATGAAGTGCCGTTCAGTGCGTACCTGTTCTTCAAGTATGCGCAGCATGTCGATTCACCCTACAAGCCAGACAACTGGGGCGAGGCGCTCAGTGAGCAGCAGATCGTGGCGCAAGCTGCGCGGATGATCGAGGCGTACGGTTTCAAGAGCATCAAGCTCAAGGCCGGCACGTTGCCGCCGGAGCATGAAGTGGCGTGCATCAAGGCGCTGAAAAAGGCTTTTCCCGGTTACCCGTTGCGCATCGATCCGAACGGCAACTGGTCGCTGGAAACCTCGATTCGCATGGCCGAATTGCTTGGTGATGATCTGCAGTATTACGAAGACCCGACGCCGGGCCTCGACGGCATGGCCGAACTGCACAAGCGCACGGGTCTGCCGCTGGCGACCAACATGGTGGTTACCGATTTCGACGAGTTCCGTCGCAGCGTCGCGCAGAACAGCGTGCAGATCGTGCTTGCCGATCACCATTACTGGGGCGGTCTGCGCGACACCCAGACCTTGGCGAAAATGTGCGATGTGTTCGGTCTCGGCGTGTCAATGCATTCCAATTCACACCTGGGCATCAGCCTGATGGCGATGGCGCATGTGGCGGCGGCCGTGCCGAATCTGGATTACGCCTGCGACACGCATTACCCGTGGCAGGAGCCGGATGAAGAGGTGATCAAGGGTGGCAAGCTGCCGATTGTCGATGGCTGCGTGAAAATCACCCGTGCGCCGGGGCTTGGGCTGGAGCTGGATCATGATCAGTTGGGCAAGCTGCATGATCAGTACCTGACCTGCGGAATTCGTCAGCGCGATGATGTGCGGCAGATGCAGCGCTACAAGCCTGACTGGAAAGCGGTTAAACCGAGATTTTGAGGTTGCCATTGCCGGCCTCTTCGCGAGCAGGCTCGCACACAGGGGAAATGCATTCCAAGGTGTGGGAGCGAGCCTGCTCGCGAATGGCAGCAACTCATTCTTTCAGAGTGTATGCACCAACCAATCCCGAAACGCTTTCAGCGACGGCAGATTTTCATTACGCGGCGGATACACCAGGTAATAGCTGCGACGACTGGTAATCGGCTCGCCCAGTTGCAACAGCTCACCTTTCAACAACTCATCCTCAACCAGAATCCGCGGCACCAATCCCACGCCAATATTGGCCCGCACTGCCTGAATCAAGTGCGAGGTCATTTCAAAGCTCGGCCCGATGCGCATGCTGCGGTGCGGCAAGCCGTGATGGCTGAACCATTCCGCCCAGGCCTGGGCATTGCTGCTGACGTTGAGCAGCAGTTGCCCGGCGATGTGCTGTTTGGCGTCATCGCGTTCAGCGTCGGACAACTGCGCACTGGCGATCACCACCAGTTCTTCGGTGTGCAGGGGCAGGGCGGTCAATCCCGGCCAGTCACCGCCGCCGACGCAGATCGCTGCGTCGATTTCGCTGGTGTCGAAGTCGATTGCTTCGATTCGCGAATGCAAGTGCACGGTCATGCCCGGATGCGCGGTGTAGAAATCCTTCAGCCGTGGCAGCAACCATTTCGAACCGAAGGTCGGCAGCGTCGCCAGGCGCAGGCTGTGAATGCCCGAACCAAACGCCATCGCCTGCAACGTCGCGCTGCGAATCTGCCCCAACGCTTCGGCGAGTTCACGCTGGTACATGCGCCCGACGTCGGTCAGCACCACTTGCCGGCCTTCGCGCGTGAACAGGCGCATGCCGAGCATCTTCTCGAGAATCTGCACCTGACGGCTGACTGCGCTCTGCGTCAGCGACAGTTCATGGGCGGCGCGGGTATAGCTTTCGTGGCGTGCGGCTGCTTCGAAAGCCAGCAATAACGACATGGAAGGGGTGAGCGTGCGCGGATTCATTCGTAAAAGTCATCAATAGCGGGTCGAATTTACGGTTGTCCCGACGTTCGCCAGCAATGAACATGGGCACCATGAGATGGCGGAGCCTGACGCAATCATTCGTTGCGTACAACTGTTTACCGCCACGCGGCCCGATTTGACCGAGATAACCTGACCGATGATTGCCCAGCTGTCCCCCGCCAAAGCCCTGACCAGCGATTACCAGCAGTTCCTGACAGCCCTGAAAGCCAGCGGTTTTCGCGGTGAAATCAGCGCCGATTACGCCAGCCGCGTGGTGCTGGCGACGGACAATTCGATCTATCAGCGTCTGCCGCAAGCGGTGGTGTTTCCGCGGGACGCCGAGGACGTGGCGCGGGTGGCGCGGCTGATCGCCGAACCGGCGTACCAGCAAGTGGTGATCACACCGCGCGGTGGTGGCACCGGCACCAACGGCCAATCGCTGACCGATGGCATCGTCGTCGACCTGTCGCGGCACATGAACCGCATTCTGGAAATCAACGTTGAAGAACGCTGGGTGCGCGTGCAGGCCGGGGTGGTCAAGGATCAGCTCAACGCCGCATTGAAATCCGCCGGGCTGTTTTTCGCCCCGGAGCTGTCGACCTCCAACCGCGCCACCGTCGGCGGCATGATCAACACCGACGCCAGCGGTCAGGGCAGTTGCACCTACGGCAAGACCCGCGACCATGTGCTTGAGCTCGATATGGTCCTGCGTGGTGGCGAGCGCCTGCACGGGCTGCCGCTTGAGGAGAGCGAACTCGAAGCCCTGTGCGCCCGCGAAGATCGCGTCGGCGAAGTCTATCGCTGCGCCCGGCAAATCATTGATGAGCAGGGTGAGCTGATCAAAGAGCGTTTCCCCGACCTCAACCGCTGCCTGACCGGTTATGACCTGGCGCACCTGCGTGAGGCGGACAACCGTTTCAACCTCAACAGCGTGCTCTGCGGTGCCGAAGGCTCGCTGGGGTTTGTCGTCGAAGCGCGGCTGAATGTCTTGCCGATCCCCAAGCACACCATGTTGGTGAATATCCGCTACGCCGGGTTCATGGACGCACTGCGCGACGCCCGCGCCTTGATGGCGCTCAAACCCTTGTCGATCGAAACCGTTGACTCGAAAGTCTTGCTGCTGGCGATGCAGGACATCGTCTGGCATGGCGTCGCCGAGTATTTCCCGGAAAGCGCCGAGCGGCCGACGCTTGGCATCAACCTGGTGGAGTTCTGCGGCGACGATCCCGAAGAGTTGCAACGCCGGGTCGAGGCGTTTGTCGAGCACTTGAGCAGCGACCGCACGGTCGAGCGTTTGGGCCACACGCTGGCGGTCGGGCACGCCGCGGTAAACAAGGTCTACGGCATGCGCAAACGTGCGGTGGGCCTGCTCGGCAACGTCGCCGGTGAAGCGCGGCCGCAGCCGTTTGTGGAAGACACCGCGGTGCCGCCGCAACACCTGGCCGAATATATCGCCGAGTTGCGCGACTTGCTCGACAGCCACGGTTTGCAGTACGGCATGTTCGGCCATGTCGATGCAGGCGTGCTGCACGTGCGGCCGATTCTCGACATGAAAGACCCGCAGCAAGCCGCGTTGGTGCGTCCGGTGTCCGATGGCGTCGCTGCGCTGACCCAGCGTTACGGTGGCCTGTTGTGGGGTGAGCACGGCAAAGGCTTGCGCTCCGAATACGCACCGGCCTTCTTCGGTGAACTGTACCCCGCGCTGCAAGCCTTGAAGGCCGCGTTCGACCCGTTCAATCAGTTCAACCCCGGCAAAATCGCCACCCCGGCCAACACTGGCGCTGCGCTGCTGAAAATCGACGAAGTGACTTTGCGCGGTGAACTGGATCGGCAGATAGACGAAAAAGTCTGGCAGAGCTACGGCGCGGCCATGCACTGCAACGGCAACGGCGCCTGCTACAACTTCGACCCCGACGATGCAATGTGCCCGTCGTGGAAAGCCACCCGTGAGCGTGCGCAATCGCCCAAGGGTCGCGCCTCGTTGATTCGCGAGTGGCTGCGTTTGCAGGGCGAGGCGGGTGTCGATGTGTTGTCGGATGCGATTCGCAAGCCAGCGTTTTTCAGCACGTTGTGGCAGCGCTGGCGCAACAGCCGCGCGCAGGCCGAAGACTTTTCCCACGAAGTCTACGACGCAATGGCCGGTTGCCTGGCGTGCAAATCCTGCGCGGGGCAGTGCCCGGTCAAGGTCAATGTGCCGGAGTTTCGCTCGCGGTTTCTCGAGCTGTATCACAGCCGTTATCTGCGCCCGGCGCGGGATTACCTGATCGCCTCGCTGGAATACAGCATCCCGTACATGGCGCGGATTCCGGCGCTGTACAACGGGTTGATGGGCGCTGCGTGGGTTCGTCGTCTGCTGGAGCGCGTCGGCGGCATGATCGACGTGCCGTTGCTCAGTCGCTTCGATTTCCACGCGGCGATGCGCCGCTGGCAGGTGCAACCGGCGACGGTGTCGACCTTGGCGGCGCTGACTCCAGCGCAACGCGAACGCAGTGTGGTCATCGTGCAGGATGCCTTCACCCGCTACTTCGAAGCGCCGCTGTTGGCCGATCTGGTCGAGCTGATTTCACGTCTGGGCTATCAGGTCTATCTGGCGCCGTTCAGCGCCAACGGCAAGCCGCTGCACGTGCAGGGCTTCCTCTCGGCGTTCAACCGCGCGGCGTTGCGCAATGCTCGGCAGTTGCGCGAATTGGCCGATGTGGGAGTGCCGTTGCTGGGCCTCGATCCGGCGATGACGCTGGTGTATCGCCAGGAATACCTGAAAGTCCCCGGCATGGAGCAATGCCCGGAAGTCGCGCTGGTGCAGGAATGGTTGCTGAAGGTGATGCCAGAGCAGGCGGCGCAGGATAAAACTGCATCGTTCCGACTGCTCGCCCATTGCACCGAGAAAACCAACGCCCCGGCCGCCACCCGCCAGTGGGAACAGGTGTTTGAGCGCGCAGGGTTGAAACTGGCCACGCAAGCCACCGGTTGCTGCGGCATGTCCGGCACTTACGGCCACGAAGCGCGCAATCGTGAAACCTCGGCGGTGATCTACGAGCAGTCGTGGGCCCGTCAGGTCGACGCGCCGGCGGAGCAGGGCGAAGCACTGGCGACCGGTTATTCCTGCCGCAGTCAGGTCAAGCGCCAGTCGGATCAGGCACTGCGTCATCCGTTACAGGTGCTGCTGGCGGTTCTGCGTCGCTGAGTGGTTCATCGTCTGGAGCGTTGTCCCAGATCAGCCGGGGGTCGAAGCTCATTGCCGAGAGCATGGTCAGCACCACGACCATGCCGAAGAACAGGATGCCCGGCCGCGGTTCGATATCGCCCAGTGTCTGGAATTTCACCAGCGCTGCAACCAGTGCGACCACCAGCACATCGAGCATTGACCAGTAGCCGATCAGCTCGACGAAGCGGAACATTTTCGAGCGCTCCCGGCGTGCCCAGCCACTGTCGCGTTGCACGGTGATCAACAACAGCGACAGGGCGACGAACTTGACGCCCGGCACGGCGATGCTGGCGATGAAAATGATCAGCGCGATGTCCCACGCGCCGTGCTGCCAGAACTCCAGCACGCCGCTCATGATCGTGCTGTCGGCGCCGCTGCCGAGCATGGTGGTGTTCATCACCGGCAGCAGATTGGCCGGCACGTAAAACGCCAGTGCCGCGAGCATGTAGGCCCAGGTGCGCGTCAGCGAGTTCGTCTTGCGCCGGTGCAGCGGCGCATCGCAGCGCGGGCACTCGTGCGGCTCGTCGGTCATGTCGCAAGCCAGTCCGCAGCTGTGGCACAGGCACAGATTGAGTTCGCTGGCAGTCGGTGGCCGTTTCATGGAATGTCCCAGAGGTCGCGGATGTCGCGGCCGGCGATCCTGATCATCATCAAGCTCAGCACGGCTAGCGCGAACAGGCCGATACCGGGCAACACGTCGAGCAATCCGGCCAGTTTGAACACCGCCACCATCGCCCCCAGCAGGCACACTTCGAGCATGCTCCACGGCCGCAGGGTTTCCAGCCAGCGCATGCACAACTTGAAGCCCGGTGCGCGCCTTTCACCCAAGGCAAAGCTCAACACCCAGACCAGCAGCACCAGTTGAAACGCCGGGGCAATGATGATCGAGATCGCCGCGACCATCGCCATGAACGTGATCGGCCCCTGACTCAGCGCCAGCACCGAATCCCAAAGCGTCGCGCTGTTTTTCAGGCCTTTGAGGCTGATGCTCATCACCGGATAAAAGTTGGCGAACAGCCACAGCATCGCCGCCGTGAAGGTCAGGGCCAGACGCTGTTCGACGGTCAAACCGTTGAAACGCTGGAGTACGCCGCCGCAACGCACGCACGAGGTTTTCTGGTGTTTGCCCAGCACGGCTTTTTCGTACACGCAGTCGCAGTGCTCGCAGATGATCAGGTGTTCGGTGTTGACCATGGACAACGCTCGACAGCACGCCGCAAGGGCAGGGGGACCTGATCACTATAGAAGCCTGAGGCCGGAGGGCAACCCGGGCGGCGTGATCGGCAGGGTTTTCTGAGAACTGCTATCGATTGGGCTTGGGAATTTGCTTTTTGGTGTTATAAGGTAACGCAAATTTTTCAGGGCAGTCCTTGTCGGCGCCCGCTGTTATCCCTTCGATTGCGAAACGCTTATGACGATTGTGCTTCCCCGTTCTGCCCCGTTGACTGGCCGGTTGCTGTCCATCGATGCCCTCAGAGGCCTGGTCATTCTGTTCATGCTGCTGGACCACGTGCGTGAAACCTTTTTGCTGCATCGCCAGGTCGCTGATCCGATGGACATTGCCAGCACCGAGCCGGCGCTGTTCTTCAGTCGCACCCTGGCGCATCTGTGTGCGCCGGTATTCGTGCTGCTGACGGGATTGTCGGCGTGGTTGTTCGGCGAAAAGTACGCGGGCAAGGCCGATGTCAGTGCGTTTCTGTTCAAGCGCGGCCTGTTTCTGGTGGTGCTGGAGTTCACGCTGGTGAACTTCGCCTGGACGTTCCAGCTGCCGCCGAGCGTGATTTATCTGCAAGTGATCTGGGCGATCGGCTTGAGCATGATCGCCCTGTCGCTGCTGGTCTGGCTGCCGCGCTGGCTGTTGCTGGCGTTGAGCCTGGCGATCATCGCTGGACACAACCTGCTCGACGCGGTGCATTTTCCAGTGGAGTCGGCGCTGCACGTGCCATGGGCGATTTTGCATGATCGCGGCTGGATCGAAATCAGCGAAAATCTGCGCCTGCGCACTTCCTATCCGTTGCTGCCATGGATCGGTGTGATCGGTCTGGGTTATGCGCTGGGGCCATGGTTTGCTCGCGGCTTTGAAGCGGGTTTGCGTCAGTGCCACCTGCTGATCGCGGGTAGCGCGGGGCTGCTGGGTTTTGTCGGGCTACGGCTGATCAACGGCTATGGCGAAAAACCATGGGCCGTGGGCGACACGTCGGTGAAAACCCTGATGAGCTTTTTCAACATCACCAAGTACCCACCGTCGTTGTTGTTTATCGCGCTGACCGTGAGCGCCGGGCTGTTACTGCTACTGGCGTTCGAGCGTGTACAGGATCGTCGCTGGATTCGTTGGCTGACCGTGTTCGGTTCGGCGCCGATGTTTTTCTATCTGCTGCATCTGTACACGTTGAAGGTGTTGTACCTGATCGGTGTGGCCCTGTTCGGGCTGAATCAAGGCAGCTATTTCGGCTTTTCGTCGGTGGCGGCGATCTGGTTGGCGTCGGTGATTCTGGCGGTTGCGCTGTTCCCGGCCGTGCGCTGGTTCTCGGCGTTGAAGGCCCGGCGCCGCGACATGGCCTGGTTGAAATATCTGTAGATGCCTACCGCCGGTTGCGCACGAAGTCGATAAACGCCTTCAGCGGCGCCGGTACATGGCGCCGGCTCGGGTAGTACAGGTGCAGACCCGGATAGTACGGGCACCAGTCTGCCAGCACTTGCACCAGCCGCTCGCTGGCGAGGTGTTCGCTGACCATGTCTTCGAACACATAAGCCAGTCCCAGCCCCTGCAGTGCGGGCCCGACCATCAGGCTGACATCGCCGAGGGTCAGCGGCCCGTTGACTTCTATTTCCTGGGCGACGCCACCACGTTCGAGTTCCCAGCGATACAGCGAGCCGCTCGGGAAACGGTGGCGGATACACGGCAAACCGTGCAGGTCCGCAGGTTTTTGCGGTGCCGCATGGCGTTGGAAAAACGCGGGTGAGCCGACCACCACCGAACGCATTGTCGGGCCAATCGGCAACGACACCATATCGGCTTCGAGGCGATCGCCGAAGCGCACGCCGGCATCGAACCCGCTGGCGACGATATCCAACAGTGCATCGCTCTCGACCACTTCCAGATGAACGTCCGGATATGCCTGCAAAAACTCGCTGGCAATCGGCAGCAACACCAGTTCGCAGGCTTGCCGCCCGCAGGTGATGCGCAGGTTGCCCGAGGGTTTATCGCGGAAATGGTTGAGGTCTTCCAAGGCGTCGTCGATGTCGCGAAACGCCGGTTTCAGCCGCGCATACAGACGCTCGCCAGCCTCGGTCAACGCCACGCTGCGGGTGGTGCGATTGAACAGGCGCACGCCGAGGCGGTTTTCCAGGGCCTTTACCGAATGGCTCAAAGCGGAGGGCGTGAGGCCCAGTTCGATGGCCGCTTTGCTGAAATTCAAGTGCTGCGCGGTGCACAGGAACACGGACAGATCTGCCGCTGAAGGTGATTTCATCTGTGAATGCCTTTCACAAAGTCATGCAAATTTGTTGGGATTATCGCATCAGTAGCACGGCCTTAAAGTCGCATCAACTCATTAACAAGACCCGGCACCGTTGCCGGGCTTGCAGACCGGAGGAGTTGATATGCGTACCTGGTTCATTACTGGCGCTTCCCGTGGTTTTGGCATCCTCATCGCTGAACAGGCCTTGCGTGCCGGTGACGCGGTCATCGCTACCGCGCGCAACCCGCAAGACATCACCGACCGCCTCGGCGATCAGCCGAACCTGCTGGCGGTGCGTCTCGACGTCACCCGTGAGGAGCAAACGCACCAAGCGGTTGCCGAAGGCATCAAGCGTTTTGGCCGTATCGATGTGCTGATCAACAACGCCGGTTTTGGTGTGCTCGGCGCCGTCGAAGAAACCAGTGCCAGCGAGACCGAGCGTCTGTTTGCCACCAACGTGTTCGGCCTGCTCAACGTCACCCGCGCGGTGTTGCCGCATATGCGGGCGCAACGCAGTGGTCGGGTGATCAACATCTCGTCGATCGGCGGCTACCAGGCTTATATGGGCTGGGGCGTGTATGGCTCGACCAAATTTGCCGTCGAGGGCATTACCGAGGCATTGCATCAGGAACTGGCGCCGCTGGGCATTCAAGCCACGGTGGTCGAGCCGGGCTTCTTCCGCACGGATTTCCTTGATGAACAGTCGCTGATCAAAACCCGGCTTGAGCTGGCGGACTATGACGAAACCGTTGGCAAGATGCGTGCTTTCGCCGAGGCGGCCAACCATGCGCAGCCGGGTGATCCGTTGAAGTTGGCCGAGGCGATGCTGGTGCTGGTCAATGCGCCGAATCCGCCGCTGCGCCTGGCGCTGGGCAGTGACACGGTTGCGCGGATCGAGGCGAAGAATCGGTGGGTGGCGCAAGAACTGGCCGAGTGGAATGAGCTGGCGCTGTCTACCGATTTCGCCAACTGAACGCCGGAGCTGTGAGAGCGAGGCTGCTCGCTCTCATCTTTTTCGTGCGCAAACTTCGGTGGATTTTTCTGTGTATTTCGCGCCTTATTCGCTGCGCAACGCAGCTTTGTGATTTCTCAAAGGATGGAACGAATGATTTCTATGACTCAGCCGCACGGAGCGCGAGACAAGTTGCTCATACTGGCCGCAGTGTGTCTCTCGGCACTGGTCCTGCCGTTAAGTTTTACTGGCGGTGCGGTGGCGACACCGGCCATCGGCCGGGCCTTGGGCGGCAGCCCGGTGGCGCTGACCTGGATCACCAATGCGTTTATGTTGTCGTTCGGCAGTTTGCTGATGGCCGCCGGGGCGTTGGCTGATGTATACGGACGTAAACGCCTGTTCACCTTCGGCATGCTGCTGTTCACCGTTGCGTCGATCGCGCAAAGTCTGGCGCCTTCGGTGTTCTGGCTGGACGTGTTGCGCGCGGTTCAAGGTGTCGCGGGGGCGGCGGCGCTGGCCAGCGGTTCGGCGGCGTTGGCGCAAGAGTTCGAAGGGCATGCCCGGACCCGGGCGTACAGCGTGCTCGGCACTACGTTTGGCATTGGTCTGGCCTTCGGTCCGCTGGTCGCCGGCGCGCTGATCGAGGTCTTCAACTGGCGGGCGATTTTTATCTTCACCGCGTTGATTGGAATCATCGCGCTGGTTTTCGGGGTGCCGCGCATGCGCGAAACCCGCGACCCGCAGGCCAAAGGGCTGGACTGGCCGGGCACGCTGGTGTTCAGCGCAATGCTGGCGCTGTTCACGTTTGGCCTGATCCAGGCGCCGGACAGTGGTTGGGACAGTCCGCTGGTGCTCGGTCTATTGGGCGCTTCGGCCGTGTTGCTGGCAGCGTTCGTGATCGTCGAAATGCGTGTCGAACGGCCGATGCTGGACCTGACCTTGTTTCGTTATCCGCGCTTCATTGGCGTGCAGATGCTGCCGATCGGCACCTGTTTCTGCTACATCGTGCTGGTGGTGATGTTGCCGCTGCGCTTCATCGGCGTTGAGGGTCTGAGCGAGATCGATGCCGGTCTGCTGTTGCTGGCGTTGTCGGCGCCGATGCTGGTGGTGCCGATGCTGGCCGCGTCGCTGGCGCGCTTGGTTTCCGCCGGTATCTTGTCCGGTGCCGGGTTCCTGATTGCCGCCGTGGGCTTGCATTGGCTGAGTCTGTACAACGTCGGTGAGCCGAAGTTCGCGCTGCTGGTGCCGATGTTGCTGATCGGTATGGGCGCCGGTTTGCCTTGGGGACTGATGGATGGTTTGTCGGTCAGTGTCGTGCCGAAAGAACGCGCTGGCATGGCGGCGGGTATCTTTAGCACCGTGCGCGTGGCGGGTGAGGGGATTGCCTTGGCGATTGTCGCGGCAGTGCTGGCGTCATTGCTGCACGCTGATTTGTCGAGTGCCGTGCACGTGGTGACAGGCAGTGCCGAGGCGTCGCTGATCGCCGAGACCGCGCACCGGGTGACCACGGGCGATATGGCCCATGCGATCAACAGCGTTCCGGGGCTGGCCAACGAGCGTTTGGTGCAAGGTTATGCGTCGGCGTTTCAGTATCTGCTGCACATTCTGACGGTGATCACATTGGTGTCGGCGGCGGTGGTGCTGGGATTGTTGAGCAAAGATCGCAGCGTCGCCGAGCCACAACAGACTGCCGCATAAACCCAATGTGGGAGCGAACCTGCTGGCGAAAGCGGAGTATCAGTCGGCATAAGTGTTGACTGATGCGCCGCTATCGCTGGCAAGCCAGCTCCCACAGGGTCCAAAGGCGTCTGCAGCATCAGTGGTTACACCGCAGTCATTGTGGGAGCTGGCTTGCCAGCGATGGGGCCGGTGCATTCAGCATCTTCATCGCTTGATGCACCGCTATCGCGAGCAGGCCCACTCCTACAGGGTTTTCCGGTGTCTGGATTATTTGCGATCCAGCCACACGGTCTGTGCATTGCAGAACTCACGTACGCCGAAGTGCGACAGTTCACGACCGAAACCGCTCTTCTTCACGCCGCCAAAGGTCACGCGCGGGTCGCTGGCGGAGTAGCCGTTGATGAACACGCCGCCGGTGTCCAGTTCGCTGGTCAGTTGCTGGGCCAGTGCCACGTTGGCGGTGTAGATCGTGGCGGTCAGGCCGAACTCGCTGTCGTTGGCCAAGGCCACGGCATGCGCGCAATCGCGGGCGGTGATGATCGACGCGACCGGGCCGAACAGTTCCTGTTTGAACGAGGTCATGCGGTCGGTGACATCGGCCAGCACCGTCGGCTCGTAGTAGTTGCCCGTGCCTTCGGATTTACCGCCGCCGAGCAACAACGTTGCGCCTTCTTCCAGGGTGTCGCGCACTTGCTGGTCGAGTTCTTCACGCAGGTCGAAACGTGCCATCGGGCCGATGTAGGTCTCGGCAGACAGCGGATCACCGACCTTCAACTTGCGCGTGGCCTCGACGAACTTGCGGGTGAATTCTTCGACCACGCCTGCTTCGATGATCAGGCGCTTGGCTGCGGCGCAGACCTGACCGGAGTTCTGGTAGCGACCGATGACTGCCGCTTGTACCGCTTCATCCAGATCGGCGTCGTTGAGGACGATAAACGGATCGGAGCCGCCCAGTTCCAGCACGCATTTCTTCAACGCGGCACCGGCCTGAGCGCCGATCGCCATACCGGCACGCACGCTACCGGTCAGGGTCACAGCGGCAATGCGCGGATCGGCGATCGCGGTGGAAACCCCTTCCGGGGTGACGTTGATCACCTCAAAAACACCCTCGGCGAAACCGGCGCGGGTGAAGGCATCGCGCAACAGGTAGGCGCTGCCCATCACGTTCGGCGCATGTTTGAGAACGTAAGTGTTGCCGGCGATCAGCGCCGGAACGGCACCGCGCAGCACTTGCCAGATCGGGAAGTTCCACGGCATCACCGCGAGGATCGGGCCGAGCGGACGGTACTCGATGCGCGCCTTGCCGCCTTCAACCTGGGTCGGTTCAGCGTCAAGCATGGCCGGGCCGTGTTCGGCGTACCACTCGCAGAGCTTGGCGCATTTCTCGATTTCACCACGGGCCTGGGCGATTGGCTTGCCCATTTCCAGGGTGATCATGGTGGCCATGGCTTCGCTGGTTTCGCGCAGCGCACCGGCGAGGGTGGTCAACAAACGCGAGCGATCCTGCAACGGCTTGCGCTTCCATTTGCCGAAGCCATAAGCGGCGCGGGTCAGTGCGGCGTCGAGCGCTTGCGCGGATTCAAACGCGTAGTGACCGATCTGCTCGCCAGTGGCGGGGTTGATCGAGATGGCGTGGGTCTGGCTGGAAATCTGGCTCATGGCATCGTCCTGCAGGTTCGTCGGATGAGCCTAGAGTAGGGTGGTGTTTGTTTTCTGGAAACTGAATAATAAAGATCGTTTCTTTCACGATTGGAGAATGACTGTGGATCTGGTGCAACTGGAAATCTTCAAAGCCGTTGCCGAGCACGGCAGCATCAGCGCCGCCGCCTCGCAGATCCATCGCGTGCCGTCGAACCTGACCACGCGGATCAAGCAACTTGAGCAGGATCTGGGCGTTGATCTGTTTATCCGTGAGAAAAGTCGTTTGCGTTTGTCGCCGGCCGGGTGGAGTTTTCTTGAATACGCGCGGCGGATTCTCGACCTCGTGCAAGAGGCCCGGGCAACGGTGGCGGGCGAGGAACCGCAGGGCGCGTTTCCGCTGGGTTCACTGGAAAGTACGGCAGCGGTGCGCATTCCCGAGTTGCTGGCGGCGTACAACCAATTGCACCCGAAAGTCGATCTGGACCTGTCCACCGGACCGTCCGGCACCATGATCGACGGCGTGCTCTCTGGGCGCCTCGCCGCAGCGTTTGTCGATGGTCCGGTGTTGCATCCGACGCTGGAGGGCGTGCCGGCATTCGAGGAGGAAATGGTCATCATCGCCCCGATCAACCACGCGCCTGTCAAGCGCGCGGCGGACGTAAACGGCGAGAACATTTATGCCTTCCGTTCCAACTGCTCCTATCGTCATCACTTCGAAAAATGGTTCAGCACCGACGCGGCCGTACCGGGCAAGATTTTCGAAATGGAGTCGTACCACGGCATGCTCGCCTGCGTCAGCGCCGGTGCCGGCCTGGCGCTGATGCCGCGCAAAATGCTCCAGAGCATGCCCGGCAGTGCGACCGTCAGCGTCTGGCCATTGGCGGCGGATTTTCGCTATTTGACTACATGGCTGGTGTGGCGGCGGGGCACGGTGTCGCGCAGCCTGAGCATGTTTGTGCGTTTGCTCGAAGAGCGCGGGGTGGTGCGGGCTGAGGAATGAGGCAGGTTTTTGAGTGTTTCTGTGGTGGAAAAATTTTCGATTAGCAACGTGCGTACCAGTCGCGGTGAATACTTAAAATCGCGACTGGCAGCACGTTTATTTCAAACCACCTGGGCTGCATAACTATCAACTAAAATTAAACTGGAGTGTCGATTGTAACGAATACCTTCCCATTTGAAACTTTAATGGTTTCGTTGTTGTACTCGAACTCCATATCGATGGTTGCGTTAATAGAGTTATGGGCGATTCTCTGTAAATGAAATTTTCCTTTTTTTGCCCTGAGGATTTCGGTATTGATAGACCATGATGACAGGAAGGCGAGGTTTCCACTGACGGCGCTTCCCTTTGGTCCCACTTCATGTTCACCGTCTGGTAGGTCTTTCTGGAAGATAATTTGGATGCCTACATAAGCATCACCACCTCCTTCATCGTAGCGACCCGTGATAAGGAAGGTCCCGTCTTGAGTAGAGGGGATGCATTGAATCCAGTCGGCTTCAAAGTGTTCGCCTGTGTATCTTCGTGGAGGCGTTAAAGTTGCCGTGAATGAGTCGTTGGGGTGTTTTTTATGGGTCGGATTGCTAGCAGCAAACTCTAATTTCTGGTCGGAAGTTTTCATTTTTAAATTCCTTGATTGATTAAATGAAAAATGTTCTGTAATGGGTATTTACCCGGACCACAGATTAACAAAGGATTTTCTATTCGTAACTGTCATAAGTGACAGTTGTTTTTTCGTAAAAAATATGAACGCGGTTGGCCAAGTAACGATGCGCCATGACCACCCTGACATTACACGCCGTGTTGTTTTCCTACGGCACTTTGCAGGATCGCGCTGTGCAACTATCCAATCGTGGCCGCGAGTTGCAAAGTCATTCCTCGACAATCTGCCGGGCTATAAATAGGAGATGGTCGAGATCATCTATCCCACGGTGCTCGCTACCCGCTTTAAACCCATTACCCGATCATTCACATCAGCGGCAACCCGGCGGACGAGATTCCCGGCACGTTTTTCCAGTAAAGTCTGGAGTTGATGCATGGGTTTACTTATAGGCGTGGATGAGGGCAGTAAAAAACGCCCCGTCAATACTGCGCGGCAGATTCAGCGGATTCCCTTCGCGCAACACCTCTGGCAGCAACTCATCGGGAAACCCTTGATACGCCACGGGACGCAAGAAGCGTTCGATCGAGGTCATGCCGACCGAGGTGAAACGGCTGTCCGATGTAGCCGGAAACGGCCCGCCGTGTACGGTGGCGAAGGTCACTTCCTGTGGGTGGGCGAAGGCGTTAACCACGATGCGTCCGGTGCGGCGTTCGAGGATTGGCAGCAGGCACCGCGCCAATTCCAGATCGACACTTTCAAGGTGAATCGCCGCGCTGAGCTGACCCTTGAACGAACGGGCGACGGCCAGCAACTCGGCTTCATCGTTGACCGCAACCAATAGCGCCGACGGGCCAAACACTTCATGGGCCAATGCCGGTTCGCTGAGCAATTGCTGTCCCTCGACTTCCAGCAACGCAGCACGTCCGGCGAGCGTGGCTTCGGCCGGCGTGCCTGCCGCGATCACCTGCGCGCCGGCACGTTCCAAGGCCATCAGACCCTCGACGTAGGCGCCATGAATACCCAGCGTCAGCATTGTCCGCGCCGGTGCTTCGCCGACCCGTTTGCGCATGGTGCTGCGCAACGCCTCAAACCCCGCACCGCGAATGGCGATCAGGATCGAAGGACACAAACAGGCCTGACCAACGTTGACCAGCATGCGCTCGATAAAGCCGTCACCGATCTCGGCGCCGCGAGCCGCCAGCGCATCGGGCAGGATGAAGGTCGGGTTGACGCTGGTCATCTCGGTGAACACCGGGATCGGCTCGGGGCGCAATTGCGCGCGGCGATACAGCGCCATGCCACCGGGTTCGGAGCCGGTGAAGGTCACCGCCTTGATCAGCGTATGATCGACCAGCGCTTCGCCTATGGCATTACCGCCGCCACGCACCATCGAAAAAACACCTTCGTGCAAGCCATGGGCCTGCACGGCTTTACGAATGGCCCGCGCCTGGATTTCCGAGGCGCCGGGATGTGTGTTGTGGGCCTTGAGAATCACGGTGGCGCCGGCCGCCAGTGCAGACGCGGTATCGCCACCCGCCACCGAGTAGGCAATCGGGAAGTTGCTCGCGCCGAAAATCGCCACCGGGCCGATGGCGATTTTTTGCAGACGATGATCCATCCGTGGGCGCGGCTGACGCTCGGGCTGCGCCGGGTCGATCGCCAGTTGCAGGAAGCGGCCCTTGCGCACGACATCCGCGAACTGGCGGAACTGGGTGGCGGCTCTCAACGCTTCGCCCTCAAGCTGAGCTTCGGGCAGTCCGGTTTCCAGCGCAGCGCGTACGGCCAGTTCGCTGCGCACCTCATCAAGGTTGTCAGCGATGGTTTCGAGAAATGCGGCACGTTCGGCCAGTGAGGTGTGGCTGTAGTGGTCGAACGCTGTATCGGCGAGTGTTGCAGCCTGATCAACCTGTGCGGCACCGCCGAAGGCGAAGTCCGGTTCGATCAATTGATCAGTGGCCGGATTCAGCGCTTTCATCGTGCCTTCGGTGGCGGCGACATCCGTCTCGCCGATCAGCAAATGGCCGGTCAGATTCATTGCGCTTCACCTTGTGATTTGAGGTTGGCAATCAGTTCGTCGGTGCTGGCAATGACGTGGGCGAATGTCGGGCCGTTGAGTTCGTGGGCGGCGTGCATCATTTCCGCTTTGAAGGCTGCTGTTGCATCGCGGACGAGGGTGACGTGGTAGCCCAGTTCCGAGGCATAGCGGGCGGTGGCTTCGATGCAGGTGTTGGCCAGCAGGCCGACGACGATCACGTGGGTGACACCTTGCTGTTTTAGGCGAAAATCCAGGTCGGTGTTGGCGAAACCACTGGACCCCCAGTGTTCCTGCACCACGATATCGCCATCCTTCGGGGCGAAATCCGGGTGCCATTCGCCGCCCCATTCGCCACGGGCAAAATGATGCATGTGCATGATTTTGCATTGGGTCGGGGTCGGGTGGTCCCAGGTTTCGTAGTCGCCTTTTTCCCAGCGGTGATGGGGTACGATGACCACCCGAATGTTCAAGTCGCGAACGGTGCGGTCGAGTTTGCGCAGGTTGTCGAGCAGGCCGTTCTGCTCGGCCATCGGTTTGATCAGAGGGAAAATCTTGCCACCGTCCGAAAGAAAATCGTTGTACGGATCGACCAACAGGTAGGCGGTTCTGTCCAGCGGATAGGGGGTATTCGACATGGCGGCTTGCTCCGGCAATGGGATTATCGGTGCACAGGGCTTGTCCCGGCATCCTGTAGATATGATAATCATAGTAACTGTAAAAGAGGCAAGCCCTGATGGCAGTAAACGATAGTCTTCCCGACACGCTGTGCCCGATCTCACGGGCCGAGACGATCGTCGGCGACCGCTGGACCGTGCTGGTTTTGCGCGAGTTGTTCATGGCCAATCATCGCTATGACGAGATCCAGGCGCAGACCGGCGGTACGCCGCAAATGGTCGCCGCGCGTCTGAAATGTCTGGAAGCGGATGGGCTGGTTGAACGCCGGTTATACAACGAGCGGCCGAAACGCTACGAGTACCACCTCACCGCGAAAGGCGAGGCGTTCTACCCGGTGATCATTGCGTTGCGTGCGTGGGGAGAGACCTGGTGCAAATCACCGGAGGAGGGGCTGGCGGTGAACATGACCCACAAAAGCTGCAACCACGGCGCCGGCCTCGGGCCACTGTGCGAACACTGCGGCGAACCGTTGCGTCGGGAAGACCTGATCAGCCAGCCACAGGCAGCCTACGCCGCCGAACGGCAGGCGCGGCGTGAGGCGTTCAAAAGCAAGTAACCTTGATCACGGCGTGCCGTTTCGACCGTGCAGCCTGTAGCCGGGATGCAGGCTCAAGCGTTCGTAATAGGCTGTCACCGCGGCAAAGTCCGGGTGAGCCAATGGCGTTTCGAACCAGCGGTTTACCGACAGCCCGATGGGAATGTCCGCCAGGGAAAACTCTGCGCCGCTGACGTAGGCACCGGTCTTGTCCAGTTGCCGGTTGAGGATGGCCATGTTCCGCGCCCAGTCGCGGCAACCGGCTGCCAGTGCGGCGTTGTCCTGATGCTCCGGTGATTGGCGCACCAGTGACAGAAACGCATACGACCACGAGCGATTCAGCTCCGACGCTTGCCAGTCGATCCACTGATCAACCCGCGCCCGGGCTTGCGGTTCGCTCGGATAGAGCTGCGAACCGTCATAGCGCGACGCCAGATAACGAATGATCGTGTTCGATTCCCATAACGTGAAATCGCCGTCCTGAATCACCGGCACCATGGCGCAGGGATTGAGCGCGAGAAATTCCGCATCGTTGGTCGATCTGAACCCCGATCCCCAGTCTTCACGCTCGAAAGGAATGTGCAATTCAGCGCATGTCCACAAGACCTTGCGCACGTTGATCGATGAGGCTTTACCGAGTATTCGCAGCATTGGATGTCCCTTACCCAATCGTTGTCAGGTGTAAAGAAATACCACACCGCAACAGAGAAGGCCCGCACAGTGCGGGCCTTCGTTTTTCAGCGCATCAATCTCACAGACTGCTCGCCAGTTTCCCGCCCATCATCCGCCGGCGATAGGACGTGTCGCGGTTGGCCAGCCAGAAATACAACGGCGAGGTCACCAGCAGTCCCACCAGCCAGGACAGATCCGCACCGTTGATATGCGCCGACACCGGGCCGACGTACAGCGGCGTGTTCATGAACGGGATCTGCACGGCGATGCCGATCGCATAGGCCAGCAACGCCTGCGGGTTGTAGCGCCCGTAGATGCCGCCGTCGACCTGGAAGATCGACTGGATGTCGTACTGGCCTTTGTGGATCGCGTAGAAGTCGATCAGGTTGATCGCCGTCCACGGCACCAACACCACCAGCAATACCAGCACCATGTCGACGAAGTGGCCGATGAAGTCCTTCGAGGCACCGACGGCGGCAAAGCAGCAGGCCAGCAACACGATGATCGAGATCACTGCGCGGCTTTTGGCGGTGGGGATCCAGCGGTAGGCGAAGGTTTGCACCAGCGTGATCAACGACAGCACCGCGCCGTAGAGGTTGAGGGCGTTGTGGCTGATCACGCTGAGCAGGAACAGCACCAGCATCAGCGGGCCAATGGAACCGGTGGCGAGTTTCACCGCGTCCATGGTGTCCATGCCCACGGGCGTGGCCAGCACCGCGACGGCACCGAAGATGAACGCCAGACTTGAACCCAGCGCCGAGCCCAGATACGTGGTCCAGAATGTCGACGAGACTTTCACGTCCGCCGGCAAGTAGCGCGAATAGTCGGACACGTACGGCGCAAACGCGATCTGCCACAACGCGGCGAGCGACACGGTGGCCAGCCAACCGGAGAGGTTGAAGCTGCCCCGGGTGAGGAAGTCGTCAGTCTGAATGTGGGTGAAGATGTAGCCGAAGCCGACAACGATGCCGATCCCCAGCACCCAGGTGCCGATGCGGTTGAGCACGTGGATAAAGCGGTAGCCGATGATGCCGATGATCCCCGAGCCAACCGCGCCGATGACGATGCCGACCGGCACTGGAACGCTGTCGACCACGCCATGCAGCGACTTGCCGGCCAGCACGATGTTGGAGGCGAAGAAACCGATGTACATGACGCCGGCAATCAGCACCACCAGCAACGCGCCGAGGGAGCCGAATTGCGCGCGGCTCTGGATCATCTGCGGGATGCCCATCTGTGGGCCCTGTGCCGAATGCAGTGCCATCAGCACACCACCGACCAGATGGCCGACCAGAATCGCGACGATGCCCCAGAGCAGATTCAAGTGAAACAACTGCACGCCCAGCGCACCGGTGACGATGGGCAACGGCGCGATGTTGCCGCCGAACCAGAGGGTGAACAGATCCCTGACCTTTCCATGGCGATCTTCGGGGGGCACGTAGCCTATCGTGTGTTTTTCAATCAGCGGAGCGGAGGATGCTGCAGGGGTAGCCATGACGAACTCCAAGGCAAGGATGAGTACGTGGACGTACTTCGGCAAGCGCCGGCACGGGCGGCGCATTTCTTGTTGAAGTGATCATGTGCAAAGCGTCGGGATAGATAAATTAGTAAGTTTGTTGCTACAGACCTTAAAAAAAATATGCTTGGGCTGGCGCCAGCCTCCGGTATGTTCAAGCTTGATCGTGCGCCAGGGAAACAGGGCGAACACCCGCGCTCTTTGGGAGACTCACATGGCCGCCTACAACCTGCGCCAGCTCAAATACTTCGTCACCACCGCCGACTGCGGCAGCGTCGCCGAAGCCTCGCGCAAGCTCTACATCGCGCAACCGTCGGTCTCCACCGCCATCAAGCACCTGGAAGAAAGTTTCGGTGTGCAGCTGTTTATCCGCCACCACGCCCAGGGCGTCTCGCTGACGCCCAGTGGCTCGCGGTTCTATCGCAAGGCGTTGGAGCTGCTGCGGGTGGCCCACGAGTTCGAGCAGAACGCGCTGGCCGATAACGATGTGGTCGCGGGGCAGATCGATATCGGCTGTTTCGAAACCGTCGCGCCGCTGTACCTGCCGCGCCTGATCGCCGGTTTCAAGGCGCGCTGGCCGGGGGTGGAAATCCGCATTCGTGATGGCGAACAACAAGAACTGGTGCAGGCCCTCACCGCCGGCAGCATTGACGTGGCGATGATGTTCGAACACGACCTGGACAGCACCATCGAAACCACACCACTGATGCCGCCGCAACAGCCTTACGCATTGCTGCCGGCCAGCCATCGCTTCGCGCAACAGGCCAAGGTCTCGCTGGATGATCTGGTGCTGGAACCGATGATCCTGCTCGACGTGGTGCCGAGCCGAACCTATTTCGTGAGCATCTTCGAAGAGCGCGGGCTGACGCCGAACATTGTCTTCAGCTCACCGTCGATCGAGATGGTGCGCGGCATGGTCGGCAACGGTTTCGGCTTTTCGATTCTGGTGACCAAACCGTTCAGTGACTACACCTACGATGGTCAGCAAGTCGTCTGTGTGCCGCTGGCGGAAGACGTCACCGGTTCGGGATTGTCGGCGGCTTGGCTGCGTCGCGTGCAACTGACCAAACCGGCGCAGTTGTTTGTCGATCACTGCCGCGAAGAGCTGGCCCGACTGCACCCGTGAGTGCCGCCGAGCCGCCTGTCAAAGACTGATAAACGCCAGCAAGCGCTGAAGCATGTCATCGCACGCCTGCAGTTGATCGAGGCTGACAAACTCATCGGGTTTGTGACCCTGATCCATGCTGCCGGGGCCGCACACCACGGTGGGAATGCCCACTGCATCAAACAACCCGCCTTCAGTGCCAAACGCCACGGTGCCGAAATCCTTCGAACCGCAGAACGCAGAGATCAACTCGGCGGCCTGGCTTTGCGCATCGGTGGCCAGCCCCGGATACGCCGACAGGGCGCTGAAGCGAATATCACTCTGCGCACTGACCGCGCGCATACGCGGCAGCACTTCGCGTTCGGCATAGGCTTGCAGCGCTTCGGCGACGAGGGCCGGATCCTGTGAGGGCAGGGCGCGGATCTCGAAATCGAAACGGCAATCGGCGGGCACGATGTTCAAGGCCTTGCCGCCGCTGATCACCCCGGTCTGCACCGTGCTGTAGGGCGGATCGAAGCGCGTATCGTGATGCTCCGGCGCTTTCAGTTGCTGACCGAGGCGGCCCAGTTCGGCGATCAGTTCGGCGGCGTATTCAATCGCATTGACCCCGAGCGGCGCATACGCCGAATGGCACGGATGGCCCTGCACATCGCAGCGCATCGCCAGTTTGCCTTTATGACCGAGCACCGGTTTCAGTTCGGTCGGTTCGCCGATGATGCACAACAACGGTTTGATCGGGCGTTGCTGCAAAACCTTGAGCAATGAACGCACGCCGAGGCAGCCGACTTCTTCGTCATAGGACAAGGCAATGTGCACCGGCATGCGCAGCGGCGTTTTAACCAGTGACGGCACCAGGGCAAGCACGCAGGCGATGTAGCCCTTCATGTCCGCCGTGCCACGCCCGAACACTTTGCCGTCGCGCTCGGTCAGTTCGAACGGCGGCAACGTCCACGGCTGGCCATCGACCGGCACCACATCGGTATGCCCGGACAGCACAATGCCCGGTTGATCCACCGGGCCGATCGTGGCGAACAGGTTGGCTTTGCTGCGCTCATCGTTGTAGATCAGCGCGCAAGGTACGTCGAAACCTTCGAGGTAATCGCGGACGAATTCGATCAGTTGCAGGTTGGATTCGCGACTGGTGGTGTCGAACGCCACCAGCGCCTTGAGCAACTCGACACTGTTCATCGATCATCCCCAGCCACGCCATAGCCCGGCGCTTTGGCCGGATCGAGGGCGCGGTCGATATAATCCTGAAGCTGCGGCGCATAGGCGTCCCAGAGCTTTTGCAACTGGCCGATCGGGTCTTCATCGGCCCAGTCGACGCGCAGGTTGACGATCGGCCAGGTCTGCTCGCCGACCACCACGACAGCGGCCGAATGTACCGGGCCGGCTTCACCGCCGAGGGCTTGCGCGGCGTGCAGGGCTCTGAGCAGGCGATCAGCGAGTTGCCCTTCGCCGTCCTCAAAGGCGCTGACCATCGCTTCGATCACCGAGCGCCCGGCGAGCATGTTGCCGGCGGCGACGCACTGCTCGCCGGTCACGGCATTGTGCACGCCGAGGGTTTGCGCACCGCTGAAATGCGCGGTCTGGCCGAGGTGGTTGATCGCGGTGATCTGGCGGTACTGGCTGTAGCCATTGCGCGTGAGGACTTTGTCCAGCGCATCGTCCGGCGCCAGGCCTTGCTCCATCAGCGCGAGGACTTCCGGGCCGAGGGACGGCAGGGTGATGTTCTGGCTCGACACCGCGCCAACGCCGGGCAGCAGCCACGGGCAACGGGCGCCGACGGCGATGCTGGAGGAACTGATGGCGACACCGAACTGGCCGGTTTCGGCGCAGCGGGCTGTGATTGAAAAGGTCATCTGCTTACTCCTTTCTAGGAAGATGTTGTCCTTGAGGGCCTCATCGCTGGCAAGCCAGCTCCCACAGGTATTGGGTTGATCACAAAATCTGCAAACAACTCAAATCCCTGTGGGAGCTGGCTTGCCAGCGATCGCCGCGACTCGGTTTCCTGACTTACTCAGGAATCACCGCAATCACATCAATCTCCATCAACCACTGCGGCTGCCCCAGCGCCGACACCACCAGCCCGGTGGAGATCGGGAACACGCCTTTGAGCCACTTGCCGACTTCCTGATACACCGCCTCGCGATAACGCGGGTCGATCAGGTACGTGGTGGTCTTGACGATATGGCTCATGTCGCTGCCGGCTTCTTCGAGCAGTTGCTTGACGTTGCGCATGGCCTGTTCAGCCTGCGCACGCGGATCACCCAGACCGACCAGATTGCCGTCGAAATCAGTGCCGACCTGACCGCGCACATACACGGTGTTACCGGCACGCACGGCTTGGCACAGATCGTTGTCCAGCGTCTGGTTCGGGTAGGTGTCCTTGGTGTTGAACATGCGGATACGGGTGTGGGTGGGCTGGCTCATGAAGGGCTCCTGAAGAAGGTTTGCCCGGCGCAATCGGCGCCGGGGCGAAAAGGGCTATCAAGCGTCGACGGTGTCGGCGGCTTTGCTGTGGCTGTTCTGGTGCAACTCGGCCTCGCGCTGTTCGGCATCGCGGTAGTCGAGGTACTTGCGCTGCGTGGCGATGTGGTCGGCGACATGTTTGGCGTCGTGCCACACGCCCCAGATAAACGACGAGCCACGGCGCGACTGCCACGGTAGACCGAGGAAATACACCCCCGGCTCACTCGACACGCCGCGCTGATGCACTGGCTTGCCCTTGTCATCGAACGCCGCAACTTGCAGCCAGGAATAATCCACGGCAAACCCGGTGGCCCAGATGATCGAGGTGACGCCAGCCTTGGCCAGATCGAGATCGACCAACGGGTTTTTCACGCACTCAGGATCCGGATAGGTTTCGCGCGCTTGCGGTTCTTCCGGCAGGTCGAGGCCGTTGCGTTCGATGTAGGCGTCAGCAGCATCGAGCAGTGCCAGGTAGTTTTCGTCACCGCGAGTGAGATTGCCGAGCAGGTCTTGCTTGAAGGTCACCACGCCGTTTTTGAACGATTCAGTCACGCCGACCAGGGTCATGCCGCGATGGGCCAGACCGCGAAAATCAATAGTGCGACCGCCATGGGCGCCGCTGACCGCGATGGTCACGTGTTCGCGGCCGGGTTTCATTGCCGCCTGATCCCACTCGCCGAGCACGCCCAGCCACCAGCAGAAATCCCGGTTGCGATAAGCGCGCGGCGGGCGGTCATGGGCGCCGACCGACAGGTAAACCTGCTTGCCGGAACGTTGCAGCTCATCGGCGATCTGCACGCCGGAAGAGCCGGCACCGACCACCAGCACTGCGCCTGCCGGCAGTTGCTGCGGGTTGCGGTAGTCAGCGGAGTGGATCTGCAACAGTCGTTCGTCTTGCGAGGCAATCGCCGGGATCACCGGTTTCTGAAACGGCCCGGTCGCGGCGACCACACGGCTGGCCTCGATCACGCCTTCGGAGGTCTGGACGGTGAACCCCGGACGACCGACATTGCGTACCACGCTTTTCACTTCCACACCGGTGCGGATCGGTGCATTGAATTTCTTCGCGTAGGCTTCGAAGTAATCGGCCACACGTTCTTTCGGGGCGAAACCGTCGGGATCGACGTCATCGAATTCCAGTCCGGGAAAGCGGTCGTGCCACGCCGGGCCGTTGGCCACCAGCGAGTCCCAGCGCCCGGTGCGCCAGCGTTCGGCAATGCGATTGCGCTCCAGCACGAGGTGCGGCACACCGAGTTTGCTCAGGTGCTCGCTCATGGCGACGCCTGCCTGGCCGGCACCCACGATCAGCGTGTCTGTTTTTATTATTTCAGGGGTCATCTCTACATCCTTCCTAGCAAGGCAGTGGGATTCGGGCCGCTGTTGGCTTGTCCGTTTGGCTTGAGGTCAGACTAGGGAGGAGGGGGTTATCGGTAAAATATTATTAAGCTGGGATGTGAAGATAAAATTCTGATGCAGGGCCGGGAAACTCCTGAAAAACGGGGCTTTCAGAGCATCGGTTCGGGGTTGCGAGGTAAAAAAACAGGATGGCGTGACGTGCAGTGGTGAGCAGAATCTTCCCCTCACCACTGCGCTGGTTTCAGCGATTCAGAAACGCCAGCAGATCCTCATTCAACGCTTGCGCGTGCGTTACCGCAAACCCATGCGGCGCACCTGCATAGACCTTCAACTCAGCGCCCTTGATCTGCGCTGCCGCCTGTTTGCCGGTGGTTTCGAACGGCACGATCTGATCGCCGTCGCCATGGATCACCAGGGTTGGCACATCGATCTTGGCCATGTCCGGGCGGAAGTCGGTTTCCGAGAACGCGGTCACGCAATCCACGGTGCCCTTGAGCGAAGCGAGCAGGGCCATATTCAGCGTCTGCGTGAGCACGCCGTCAGAGACTTTCTGGCCTTGGTTGGTGCCGTAGAACGGCGCGGCGAAATCGGCGATGAACTGCGCACGATCCTGCAGCAGACCGGCCTTGATGCCGTCGAACACCGAGGTATCGACGCCTTGCGGGAAGTCGGCTTTCTTGCCGAACAGCGGTGTCACCGCGCCCAACAACACCAGACCGGCAACACGCTCGCTGCCATGCCGGGCAATGTAGCGGCTGACATCGCCGCCGCCCATGGAGAAGCCCACCAGCGTCACTTCGCGCAGGTCCAGGTGGTTGATCAGTTGCGCGATGTCATCGGCAAAGGTGTCGTAGTCATAACCGGTCCACGGCTGATCGGACCGGCCGAAACCGCGACGATCGAACGCAATGGTGCGATAGCCACGGCTGCTCAGGTATTCCATCTGGTATTCCCACATGTCGGCATCCAGCGGCCAGCCGTGGCTGAACAGCACAGGTTTGCCGCTGCCCCAATCCTTGTAGTAAATCTCGGTACCGTCTTGCGTGGTGAAGGTGCTCATGGAAACTCCTGCGTCAGGGATCGCACGTGATGCCGAAATGGCGACATTCACTATCAGCGCAAAGCGCGCCGGCTACTTGTATGCAGGTGCTGGTTTTGTGTCGCTGCAATCGTCGATCGGCTGCAGAGTTGTATGATGCAACTCAAAGCCGCCCGGCCGCGCACTGAATCGAGGGAGTACGTTTACGTGAAACGCAAAAGTCTGCAGGGCAATGCCTGTCCGGTTGCCCGGACACTGGACCTGATTGGTGACTGGTGGTCGCTGCTGATCATCCGTGATGCGCTGGACGGGATTCGCCGCTTCAATGATTTCCAGAAGAGTCTGGATATCGCCAAGAACATGCTCAGCGCGCGCCTCAAAGGGCTGGTGGAGCAGGGGATCCTGCAAGCGCTGCCAGCGGCCGATGGCGGCGCCTATAAGGAATACGTGTTGACCGAGCGCGGCAAAGCCTTGCAGACCGTGATCGTCGCGCTGTCGCAGTGGGGCGGTGAATTCATGTACGCGCCGGGTGAGCCGGGGTCGGTGATGGTTGATGCGCAAAACCGGCAGCCGATTCGCAAGCTGGAGTTGATGTCGGCCGATGGTCGCCTGCTTGCACCCGATGGCGTCGCGACGCGACGGGGTGTTGAGCACTGACGAACAAAGGTTTGACGCCAAAATGATGGCCAACTAATATCGAGCCACTATTTTAATGTCATTCCTGGCTCCTGTCCTTAATCGAGAAACTTCGTCCGTGAATAAACGCGCATTACTGCCTCTGACTGTGATTTTCACGCTTGCAGGCTGCCATTCCAATGTTCGGGATTCCTCTCCAAGCCTGCTGAAAGATGGTGTTCAACTGGGCCAGAACAAAGTGGCAACGGATGACCAGCACGCCAAGGTCATCATGAAAGCCTCCGGTGGCACCAATCCGGTGGAGTTTTCCATCCGGCGTGCGGATGACCCTGACCGCCGAATGGAAGTGCTTGGCACCGTCGTCGATTCAGGTCGGGGCCACGTTTTCGGCTGGATCGCCAAACTCAATGAAGTGGCCAACAGCGCCACGGTCAAGCGCTTCCCGCAAGTGGAGGCACAAGCGGATGCCGGTAAGCCCTTTGAGGTTTCGGGGTATTCGAACAGCCGGGTTACGGCGGGTATTTATACCTGTGGGCCGCTGACCACTGTTTTCACTCCTGAGCGTGGCAAGGTCTACCAGGTGGAGTTCCAGTTCAGCGGTGAGCATTGCGAACAGCATGTTTATGACGTTACTCAGCCCCGGCAGCGCACGCTCGTAAAGAGTTGAGTCGGCACGCACAGCGCACTGAATTTATCGAAAAAAAGGAAATACTCTGTGAAACGGAATCTCTCCCTGGCACTTATCATTCTGGCCGCCACATTGTCTGGCTGCGCCACTAATAAGCCGGTCGTTGACCCATCGCTGGTCGGTTCATGGAAAGGTCAGCGCGACGAAAACGGCAAATGCCAGTTCATGTCCTGGAAAAACCAGTTCAACGCCGACGGTACTTTCTCCATAACCTTTTTCCGCGACGCCAAGCAGACACAGAAGGTGCAAACCGAGCATGGCACCTGGACAGCTACCAATGGCAAGAGTGTGCTGAGAACCAATGGCGTCGCTGCGCCTGATGTTTACACCTACAAGCTTACTGATGCTGACACGGTGCATTACGTCAATGTGGAGAAAGGTCCTTCGGCGGATTGCCAGGAAGATTATGCCTTTGATGAGCACCGTATTCGCGGGTAAGCCAGTCAGAAGCATTGCGGGGCTGCAACGGCCCCGTTTGTTCAATCCTTGATACAAACCCGACAAAAGGTTGAAACGATTGTTTGACGTCAAAATGATGGCCATCTAATATCGCGCCACTATTTTGATGTCACTTTCGTATCGAGGGATCGAACATGTCCTCACCCGCCCTCGTGGCGAGGTTGTGCGTAGCGTTGCTGTGCCTGTCTCCACTCCAGATTGCCGTTGCGGCCCCTACACCCGGCGACACTGACCTTATCCGTGATCGCCAGAACCGCCTGCTCGAAGAGCAGCAGCGGCGTCTCGAAGAACTCAAGGACCTGCCCGGCAAAGACGCCAAGCCTGCGCAGCCAACAGCCCCCACCGATACCCGCTGTTTCCCGATCAAAGACATCGAGCTCAAGGGCGCCGACAGTCTTTCCGAGCGTGATAAAACCCGCCTGCTCAAACCCTACATCGGCGAATGCCTGGGCGTGCCTCAGCTCAACGAGCTGCTCAAAGTCATCACCGATCACTACATCGAGAAAGGTCTGGTCACCAGCCGCGCCTACTTGCCGCAGCAGGATCTGTCCACCGGCCACCTGCAAGTGCTGGTGGTCGAAGGCAAGCTCGAAGGCATGAAGGGTGCGGAAAACAGCCAGCTCTCGGAGCGCGAACTGGCAATGGCCTTTCCCGGCAAAACCGGTGAACTGGTCAACCTGCGCGAAATCGAGCAAATGGTCGATCAACTCAATCGTCTGCCTTCGAACCAGGCAAAAATGGAGCTGGCGCCCGGCCAGAACGTCGGTGGCAGCGAAGTGCTGGTCAACAACACCCCGCAAAAGCCATGGCGAGTCGGGCTGTCACGCAACAACGACGGCCAGCGCAGCACCGGTGAGCAGCAGTGGGGCACCACGTTTGACTGGGACAGCCCGCTCGGCCTGGCTGATCAGTTGAGCCTGCGCGGCGGTCACGATGCGATGACCGATCATCAGCACACCTCGCGTAACGCCATGCTCAACTACAGCTTGCCGTGGGGCTGGTGGACCTTCAGCTACACCTACAGCCAGAGCGAATACCGCTCGCAGATCGCCGCCAACGGCTACAACTTCAAGCAGACCGGCGACAGCGAAAACCATCAGTTGCGCGCCGAGCGGGTGATCCACCGCGACGCCGTCAGCAAAACCTCGCTCAGCGCCGGCCTGTCGTACCTGCGCACCAATAACTTCATCGAAGACAGCAAGCTCAAGTTGAGCAGCAACCGCATCAGCGAAGCGCAGTTTGGCTTCAACCATGGTCGCCGTGTTGGCAGTGCCTTCGTCAACTTTGACGCCGGTATGCAAGAGGGCATTGGCGCCTTCGACGCTCAAGGCAGCCATGATCCGGGTCCCGGTGAGCCGAATGCGCGCTATCGCAAATACACCGCCACCCTGAGTTACCTGCAGCCGTTCAAGTTGTGGGGCGAGTCCTTCAGCTTCAGCAGCCTGATGACCGGCCAGCGCAGTGAAGACGTGCTGTTCAGTCCGCAGCGCACCAGCCTTGGCGGCTCGTCGTCGATTCGTGGTTACAAGGACCAATCATTGTCCGGTGACAGCGGTGGTTACTGGCGGAACGATCTGCGCTGGTCGCGTCCGGTGACTGTCGAGTGGTTGCAACCGGTGTTCTCCGAATACGGCACGAGCCTCGGTTATGACCAGGGTGTTATCCAGAACGGCCGCTATAACGGCGATCAGCACGGGCGTATGTCGAGCAGTTCGCTGGATCTGTTTGCCCGTGGTCAGCACGTTGCCGCCAGCGTGACCTTTGCCCATTCCCTGGAACGCCCGGATGCGCTGACCGAGCGTGAAGCGCCGATCTACTTCCGTCTGGATTTCTTCCTCTAATACCGCCCGCCCCGAGATTCTGAAATGGACATTCGTCAACTGGCCCCTCTGGCCAGCCAGCCTGCTGCTGCCCTAAAAAACCGCGAACTTTTCCTGGGCATGCCGAAACGCGGGCTGGCGTTTCTCTTGGCGAACGTCATGTTCTGGCAACCGATGTGGGCGCAGGCCGACGGCATTGTGGTGGCCAACCCGAATACCTCGCTGGATCGCGCCGGCAATGGCGTGCCCATCATCAACATCGCCACGCCCAATGCCAGCGGGCTGTCGCATAACCAGTTTCACGATTACAACGTCGGTGCGCAGGGTGTCATCCTCAATAACGGCGCGGCGCAGAGTTCGAACACGCAGTTGGGCGGGCACGTCATTGGCAACCCGAACCTGAAGAACAGCGGTTCGGCACAGGCGATTCTCAACGAAGTCATCAGCGGCAACCCGAGCCAGTTGCGCGGTTACACCGAAGTGGCGGGGCAGTCGGCGCGGGTCATCGTCGCCAACCCTTACGGCATCAGTTGCAACGGGTGCGGTTTCATCAACACCCCGCGTGTGACGTTGACTACCGGTAAACCGGTGCTCGACAACGGTCGGCTGGATCGTTTTCAGGTCGATCAGGGCTCGGTGGCCATCGAAGGCGCGGGCCTTAACGCGACCAACGTCGACCGCTTTGAAATCATCACCCGCAGCGCAAAGATCAACGCGCAACTTCAGGCGCAAAACCTGACGATCGTCGCCGGTCGCAACGACGTCAACGCACAAACCCTGAATGCCACCGCCCGCGCCGATGACGGTAGCGCCAAGCCGCAACTGGCCATCGACTCCTCGGCGCTGGGCGGCATGTACGCCGGCGCGATCAAACTGGTCGGCACCGAGGCTGGGGTCGGGGTGAAACTCGACGGCAAACTGATTGCCAGTGGCGGCGATATTCAGCTCGACGCCAATGGCCAACTGAGTCTGGTCGATACCTCGGCCACCGGCGCGGTCAACGTCAAGGCGGCCAGCCTCGACGCACGCGGCCCGGTTTACGCCGGCACCGCGCTGAACGTGCAAACCCAGGGCAACCTGACCAACCGCCAGACCCTCGCGGCCCGCGACAGCCTCATCCTCAGCGCCGGCGGCCAACTGACCAACGCCGGCACCATCGAAGCCGGCGTCAATGCCGACGGCAGCCGCAATGCCAGTGGCGACCTGAGCCTCACTGCGCAGCACCTCGACAACACCGGCAAAAGCCTCACCGCCAGCCGCAACCTGACGGTCAGCACCGCGCAAACCCTGAACAATCAGGGCGGCACGCTCAGCGGTCAGAACATCACTATAACCGGCGGCAAGCTCGATAACCGCAGCGGGCAGATTCTCGGTGACCTGGGCCTGAATATCGATCTCGGCGGTGCGCTGGATAACCGCGACGGTGTGCTCGGTTCGGGGCGTTCGCTGACTCTCAAAGCTGCCAGCCTGGACAACCGTGAAGCCGGGGCGCTGGTCAGCGATGGCGGCCTGACTGCACGCATCAGTGGCACGCTCGACAACCGCAACAAGGGTGATACCTCGGCCAAAGGCGCCATCGATCTGCAGGCCGGCACCTTGCTCAACAGCGACGGTAAAGTCATCGGTAAAAGCACGCTGGCCGTGCGCAGTGATGTCGTCGACAACCGGGGCGGGCTGATTCAAGCCGACCAGCAGTTGACCTTGAATGTTGCGCAACTGGATAACCGCGAAAAAGGCGTGATCAGCGGCAAGGCTGGCCTGACTTACGTCGGCACCCGGCTGGATAACAGTGGTGGCCTGGTCAGTGCGGTCGGCCCCGTCAACCTTACGGCTGAGGAAATTCAAAACACGGCCGGACGGATTTCCAGCCAGGGCGACCTGCTGGCAACCATCGGTCTGCTGCAACAACAGGGCGGCGCGCTGGTTGCCCAAGGCAATCTGAGCCTGACTGGCAAGACCCTCGACAACCGCAACGGCGGGCTGGTCGGCACGACAAAAGCGCTGACACTCTCAGTAGACGATGTCGACAATCGCAGTGGCGAAATCTCCAGCAGCCTGCTGATGAACGTCAAGGGCTTGCGTCTGGATAACGGCGACGGCGGCAAAATTCTCTCCGGCAGTAACCTTGGTCTGAGCGTCGCCAAACTGATCAACCAGAGCAAAGGCCTGATCGCCGCCGCCAAAGGCGCGGTAACGGTTACCGGCACTACGCTGGACAACAGCGGCGGCAATCTCAGCAGCCTCAACGGTCTGGTGATTACCCTCGATGACGCGCTGATCAATTCGCTCGGCGCGATCAGCAGCGACGGCACGCTGACCGTCAATGCTGCGCGCATCGACAACAGTAACGGCAGCCTCGGCAGTGCCGGCAACCTGAAACTGACCAGCACTGGCGTTTTGCTCAATCAGGCCGGTTCGATCAACAGCGACAGCCTGCTGACCGTCAACAGCGGCAGTCTTGATAACAGCCGCAAAGGCGTGATCTACGGCCAAGGCAGCAGCCGGGTCGAGACCGGCGGATTCGACAACAGCCAGGGTGGCAAACTCACCAGCGGCGCGGCGCTGACGCTCAAGGCAGGGCAGGTCATCAACGCCACTGGCCGCATCGCCAGCCAGCAAGCGCTGGATGTCTCGCTCACCGGGCTGGATCAACAGGGCGGTGAGCTGTTCAGCAAGACTGATCTGACCCTCGATCTGAATCACGGCCAGTTGAACAACCAGAGCGGTTTGATCAATGCGCCCGGCACGCTGCTGTTGAAAAACCTCAACGGCGTGAGCAACCAGGGCGGGGAAATCTCCAGCCAGCAAGCCTTCACGCTCGCCGCGCACGACCTCGACAACAGCAACGGCAAACTGCTCAGCCAGCAGGGTCTGACGTTGCGCATTGCGGCGGCATTGAACAACCTCAATGGCGTCATCTCCGCCACCTCGCTGGACAGCCACAGTGGCAGTCTGGACAACCACGAAGGCCTGATCAGCAGTCGCGGCGAGTTGTTGCTCACCACCGACAAGACCCTGGATAACCAGCTCGGTACCGTCATCGCTGACGGCCAACTCACCGTCAGCGCTGACGAACTGGACAACCGTGAAGGCAATATCACCGGCAAGGCCGATGCCAGCGTGCAGGCAAAAACCGTCAACAACCAGAAGGGTCAGTTGATCGCCATCGGTGTGCTCAAGATTGAGGGTGATCAACTCGATAACCGGCAGAACGGTCTGCTGGGTTCAAGCGAAGACATGACACTGACTGTCGCTGACCTGGACAACCGTGGCGGCGAGATCAGCAGCAAAGGCGATTTGCGCGTTACGGGTAACAAACTCGATAACAGCGACGGCGGAAAAGTCTTCACTGGCACGGCCCTGACGCTGACCGTCGACGAAGTGCTCAACCGCACTAAAGGTCTGCTCGATGCGGGCTCGCAGTTCGACCTGCAGGGGCGCTCGCTGGATAACAATGGCGGCCAATTGCTAAGTCAGCAAGGCATGCTGCTGCATCTCACCGGCGCCTTTGACAACACCTCGGGCAAGGTCAGCAGCGAAGGCACGCTGACGGTCAACAACGCGAAATTGACCAACGTCAAAGGTAGCCTGTCCAGTGCTGCGGACCTGACGCTGGACAGCGAGGCCAGCGTCGACAACCAGGGTGGCCAGATCGTCACCGACGGCGTGCTGGTACTGAACAGCACCAGCCTCGACAACCGCCAGCAGGGTACGCTCAGCGGTAAAGGTGCCGTCACGGTCACCACCGGTGCCTTTGATAACAGCAATGGTCGCCTGAGCAGCGCCGACACACTCAACCTCACTGCCGGCCAGGTCACCAACAGTGGCGATGGCAGTATCGGCAGTCAGAACGCGCTGACCGCTTCGGTCAGCGGCCTCGATCAACAGGGCGGCAAACTGTTCAGCAACACGCTACTGAGTCTGGATTTGAACCACGGCCAGTTGAACAACATCGGTGGCTTGATCAACGCTCCGGGCACGCTGCTGCTCAAGCAACTGAACGGCGTCAACAATCAGGGCGGCACCATTTCCAGTGCCGAAGCGCTGACCCTGACCGCGCAAAGCCTCGACAACAGCAACGGCAAGCTCCTGAGCAATCAAGGCCTGACCCTGCGCATCGCAGCTGCCCTCGATAACGTCAAAGGCATGATCGGCGCAGCGACCATCGACGCGCATGCCGCAAGCCTGAACAACAGCAGCGGCAACCTGGTCAGCCGGGACAACCTCGGCCTGTCCGTGGACGGTCTGCTACGCAATGACGGCCACGGGCTGATCAGTGCGGCGCAAACCCTTGAGATCACCAGTGCCGATTTGAACAACCGTGACGGTGGTTTGATCAACAGCCAAGGCAACCTGACGCTGAACGCCAGTGGGCTGAATTCCAGCGATGGCGGCGAAGTATCCGCCAGCGGTGACATCGACCTGAATCTGACGTCCCTGACCCAGAACGGCGGACGCCTGGTGGGTGACAAAGGCGTCACCCTTGATCTGGCCAATGGTGTTCTCGACAACCAGCGCGGCGTGCTCACGGCGCAAGGGCCATTGACGCTCAAACGTCTGCGTGAGGTGAACAACCAGAGCGGCGAGATTTCCAGCAACCTCGGTTTCGAGCTGATTGCCCGAGCCGTGAACAACAGCTCCGGCAAAATCATCAGCGGTGAAAAACTGCTGTTGCGTGGCACCGAGCTGGTCAACCAGAAAGGCCTGATCTCCGGTTGGCAAGGACTCACCGTCAACGCCGACAGCCTGGACAACCGCAACAGCGGCACGCTCTCCAGCAAGTTCGCCGATGTCTCGGTCGACCTCAAGGATGCGCTGCTCAACAGCGACGCCGGGGCTGTAGTTGCTCAAGGCAATCTGGTCGTCAAGGCAGGTAGTCTCGACAACCGCAACAAGGGCAACCTGAGCAGTGGCGCAGGGCAAATCCTGACGCTGGGCGGCGCACTCAACAACAGCCAAGGCCTGATTTTCAGTGGCGCGGCGCTGGATCTCGTCAGCACGGCATTCACCAATGCTGGCGGCTCAATCAATGCCGAACAGGCCTTCACGGCCACGGCCACTCGTCTGGACAACAACGGCGGCCAGATCGCCAGCAACGCTGCGATCAACCTCAACCTGAGCGGAGAGCTGAACAACAACGCCGGCAAACTGGCGAGCAGCGGCGCGATGTTGATTAAAGGCGTGAGCGATCTGCGCAACCAGAACGGCCAGATCGCCAGCCAGAAAACACTGGAAGCGCACACCGATTCTCTGGACAACAGCAACAAGGGCACCGTCGCGGCGAACGACCAATTGCAGATCACCGCAACGGGCGCCGTCAACAACAGCGCCGACGGTCTGATCTACAGCCAGAAAGCCGGCGTGCAACTGAACGCAGCCAGCCTGCGCAACGGTAAAGGTTCGATCCAGAGCGAAGGCGCGTTGACCCTTGAAGTTAGCGGTGAATTCGACAACCAGAGCGGCAAGGTCATCGCGCAAAATGGCAATGTATTTGTCACAGCGGCGAACATCGATAACCGTGGCGGCACGCTTTCCAGCATCAAAGGCGCCTTGGAAGCGCGCACCGTCGGCGTGCTGCGCAACGGTTTCGACCTGAACAACAATCGCCAGGGCGGCATCATTCAGGCGCAGAGCCTGACGCTTACTGCATTGGCTGGGATGAACAATAATGGCGGACGCATTTCCGCGCAGTCGGCCGACAGCAGCATTACCACGGCGGCGCTGGACAACAGCAGTGGAGTGCTGTATTCGAAAGGACTGCTGGGCGTTACCGGCACAAGTCTGGAAAATGCTGGCGGGCAGATCGCTGCCAACCGCATCGATTTCGGTCTCAGCGGCGCGTTGCGCAACGGCACGGGTGTCATCGAGAGCGATACCCAACTGAGCGTAAAAGCTGCAAGTGTCGACAACCAGAACGGTCGCCTGCGTTCGCTGGGCAATACCGGCAAGACCCTGTTCCAGATCGGCGGTGTGCTCGACAACCGCAACGGCGTGCTGGAAACCGCCAACGTCGACATGACCCTGGCCGTTGGCGGTCTGCTCAATGCCGGCGGGCAACTGAACCACGTCGGGCGCGGCAAGTTCGACATCTCCACCGCCAATGTCATCGGCGCTGGCGGCAGCATCGTCACCGGCGGGCTGCTGGAACTCAATGCCGACAGCTGGAGCAACTCCAACGTCATTCAGGCCGGTCGCCTGAACGTCAACGTCGGCCAATTCAGCCAGACCGCCAGCGGCAAATTGCTGGCTTCCGATTCTCTGCAGATCCGTGGCGGCAACTGGACCAACGATGGCTTGATCGCCAGTGACGGCATCCTCGATATGCAAATCGGCGGAACCTACGCAGGCAGCGGCCGCTTGACCAGTCAGCGCGGCGCTTACCTTTCCGTCGCGCAGATGAACGTCGCGGCGGCCGGCAGCTTCGCGGTGGGCGCCACGTCGACCGTCAATATCGGCGGGCAACTCAGCAACGCCGGACGCATGACCTCCAGCGAAGACCTGACGATCAACGCGGGCAGCGTTGCCAACTACGGCACCTTGGGTGCGGCGCAGAACCTCATCATCAACACGCCTTCGTTGCTCAACGATCGCGGGCTGATTTTCAGCGGCAACAACATGACCCTCGGCGTCAGCACGCTGACCAACCAGCACGGTGATTTCTACGGTCTGGGCGATGTGGTGATGGGCGGGTATGGCGGCGCTGCACGGGCAGCGGGGGTGTACAACATTTCCGGCTCGATGGAGAGCGGGCGCGGGTTTACGCTGAGTGCCGATGTGTTTGAAAACCGCACAGAAGGGCCGACGGCGTCGGTCGAACGCAAATTGGTCTCCGGGTTGATTGCAGCCAGCTGTGGCGACTGTGTTGGCGGCACCTTCAACAACTTCCTCGCCACTCGCGAGACCTACCAATTCTTTGACACCGATACCAGCGCCTCGGCGATGTTCAACGTCGGCAAGGATTTTACGTTCACCGGCGGCACGTTCCTCAACAGCAAAAGCACGGTAGCGGCGGGCGGCAACATCACCATCACCGCCGATAGCCTGAAGAATATCGGTGCCAAAAGCGGGACCGTCGAAGTCACGCGCCAATACAACTTCGAGATGGGCACGGGCACCACGGCGCAATTCATGGCCAACGTGATCCTGCCGTACAACCAGCGCAACAACCCTGATTTCCCTTTCGTGTATTACGTCATCGCGCCGGAAGGCCTGATCCGTAAAGCGATCGCCAAAACCGTGGGCAATGGCATCGTTATCGTCGACGCCGAGACGGGCGAAAACGTCGGTAGTCGCAAATATGGCCGAGCCATGTCTGGGTATACCGCGGGCTTCGAAACCTCAACGCCATCGCTGTATGACCCGAATAACCTGATGGCCATACCGAGTGAACTGGCACCGTTCGAAAAAGGCCTTGCTGTCGAGAAACCGGTCAACAGCACCGGTGCTGCCGATACCACCAACTCGCGCAACGCAGTGATTCAGGCAGGCGGCAACGTCTCGATCACCGCCACCCGAGAAGTTGAAAACAGCGTTATCCATCAGGACTACAGCTCAACCGGTGGCACCAACAAAGTTGCAAATACCTCGGTCGGAAACAGCGGCACCGTCGTTGTGCGCATCAACAGCCAGTTGCCGCCGGACCTTGCGCAACAGCAAGTCAATCCGCTGAGCCTGCCTGGCTTCTCTCTGCCGACGGGCGAGAACGGTTTGTTCCGTCTGAGCGGGCAGGGCAGCAGTGGCGTCACTGCCGGCAACATTGGACCGGCACCGACGTGGACAGTCGGCAGTGAGTCGGTGAATGCCCAGGACCATATGGTCGCCGCCAGCAGCGGCGGACCGCGCAACCTGTTCATCGATGCACCTGCGCAGGTGTCCGACAGCACCCGCATCGTGGATACATTCCACCGCACGCCAAGCATGGTTCAGGCAGTCGCCAGTAACGTCGATGCAAAAGTGCCGGAGAGCTCTGTCGGCACGGGCAAGCCCGGCCGCGGTAACGACATCAAAGAGTCGATCGACACCCGTCCGGTCACGCGTGTCACTGGCCTGCCAGACACCACTGCGCCCTCGAATCCGCACAAATACCTGATCGAAACCAACCCGGTACTCACCGACCTCAAGTCGTTCATGAGTTCCGATTACCTGCTGGAAAAACTCGGCTACAACCCCGACCAGAGCGCCAAACGCCTGGGCGATGGTCTCTATGAACAGCGACTGATCCAGCAAGCCGTCACCGCCCGCACCGGTCAGGCTTTCCTCGACGGCCAGACCTCCAACGAGGGCATGTTCAAGTACCTGATGAACAACGCCATCGCCAGCAAGGACGCGCTCAACCTGTCGGTCGGCGTCGGCCTCACATCGCAGCAAGTCGCCGCGCTGACCCACGACATCGTCTGGCTCGAAGAGCACGAAGTGAATGGCGAAAAAGTCCTGGTGCCGGTGGTGTATCTGGCGCAAGCCAATGGCCGTTTGGGCCCGACCGGGGCGTTGATTGCCGGTAATGATGTGACGCTGATCGCCGGTGAAAACCTCGATAACGTCGGGACGCTCAAGGCCACCAATAATCTGTCCGCCACGGCGGGCAAGGATCTGGTCAACAGCGGTTCGATCGAGGCGGGCAACCGTCTGGACTTGCTGGCCACCAACAACATCGTCAACAAGGCCGGCGGCATCATTGCCGGCAAGGACGTCAGCCTGACGACCCGCACCGGCGATGTGATCAACGAACGAACCATCACCTCGATGGACGACCAGTACGGCACCGTCACCCGGCATCAGGACTTTGCCGACAACGCAGCGCGGATTGAGGCTGCCAATGACCTGACCGTTAACGCGGCCAAGGATATCAACGTCATCGGTGGCGTCCTGAAAAGCGGCCAGGACATGGCGTTGAACGCCGGTCGCGACGTCAACGTGGCCTCCGTGCAGGTCAACGACAGTGCCTCGCTGGGTTGGAGGGGAGCTGTCAGCAGCGTTACGCAACTCGGCGCCGATATTGATGCCGGGCGTGATTTCAAGGCTGATGCCAAGCGTGACATCAGTGTGATTGCCAGTGAGATCGATGCCAAACGAAATGTGTCGATGTCGGCGACTGAGAATCTGGTGATCAGTTCGGCGGCTGACGAGGAGCATTCGCGTTCTGCAAACAAGAAAATGTCGCGTCAGGATGATCAGGTCAGACAGGTGATGTCCGGTATTACTGCCGGCGGTGACATGACGTTGAATGCCGGCAAGGATCTGGAACTGATTGCCAGTCGAGTCAGTGCCGGGGATGAGGCTTATCTGTTTGCTGGCAACAATGTAAATCTGGAAACCGCGGATAACCTCGATCACTCATACTACTCGAAGACCAAAAAAGGCTCGTTCGGCAAGAAAAAGTCGACGATGTCTGAAAGCGAAAGCGCCGTTTCGGTCAGCTCCGTTGTTCAAGCAGGCAACAAGCTGGCGATTTCTGCCGGAGAGGATTTCAACGCCACCGGCGCCAAGCTGAAAAGCGATGGCACATTGCTCGCCACTGCGGGTCACGATATCAATCTTGATGCTGCGGAAGACTACGCGAGTACCGCTAGTGCTTCGTCCAAGAAGGGTTGGACTTCTAGCAAGTCCAGCTCATCGAAAGTCACTGAATCCCGTTTGAACAGTACGGAGCTGGTCGCGAAAAATATCGAACTGAAGGCTGACCATGATATTTCGCTGGCGGCTGCGGCATTGCGTGCAAAGGAGGAGATAAAACTTACGGCCGCCAACGACATATTGGTAGGCGCCAGTGAGGAAACTAAAACAACAGCTCAATCGAAGAGCTCCAGCAAAACCAGTGCGAATCTCACCGGCTACCTGACTTCCGCGCAGAAATCTCAGGAGCGGCAAACGACCTCGACGCGAATGGTTGGTAGCGATATCAGTGGCGGCAGCATTCAGATCAAGAGTGGCCGCGATACAGTTGTCGAGGGCAGCACGCTGGTTGCCGACAAAAATATCGGGATTGATGCCGGTCGCAATCTGGAAATTATCAGCGCTGAAAACACTGAGAGTTCAAGCGCCAAATCCGGCAGCAAAAAGGTTGGTGAAATTGGCTCTTGGTGGCAGGGCGCGACAGGTGTCATCAAGCAAAAAGAAGGCGAGAAGTATGATTCTACTCGGCAATCGGGTAGTCAGATCGCCTCGCTGGGCGGCAATGTCAGCCTCACAGCGGGCGATCATTACACCCAATCCGCCAGCCAGTTAGTCACCCCATTGGGTGATGTGAGCATCACTGCCAAGCATGTCGATATTGAGGCCGGTTTCGATACCCTCAATTCGAGCAGAACCGCCAGTACCAGCCGTACCGCGATTGGCGGGTCGGTGAGTATTCCATTGCTTGATGCTCTGCGGGGTATTCAGCAGATGGGCGAAGCTGCGCAGAAAACCAGTGATGACCGGATGGTCGCGCTGGCTGCCGTGAATGCGGCAATGAGTGCCAACCAGGCGGTTGATGCGGGCAAGGCGTTGATGAACTCGCCGAACGCCGGGATCAAGATCAGTGTCAACCTGAGCGACAGTCGCAGCCACAGCGAAAGCAGTCAAAGTGGGCGCAACGTGGTGGGCAGCGATGTCGTGGCAGGCGGCAATGTAAAAATCGTTGCCACAGGTGATGGTGCCAACAGTGATATCAACGTAATCGGCAGCCGGATTGAAGGTGGCGGGGACGTCAGCCTTAAAGCCGACGGTGAGATCAACCTGCTGTCGGCACAAAACACCGCGCATCAGGAAAGCACCAACAGCAATTCTGGCTGGAGCGCCGGGATCGGCATCGGCTTTGGCGGGGCACAAAACGGTGTCTCGTTTGAGCTGGCTGCCAACGCGGGACGTGGTATGGCAGATGGGGACGATGTCACCCATACCAACACGTATATCAAGGGCGGCAACAGCGTCAAACTGGAGAGTGGTGGCGACACCAACATCAAAGGCGGCGTCGTTTCGGCTGATCAGGTCAAGGTCAACGTGGGCGGTGATCTCAATATTGAGAGCCAGCAGGACACCAGTACCTACACCTCCAAACAATTGAGCGCAAACATCGGCGTCAATATTTGCGTTCCACCGATCTGTGCAGGCATGAGCACGATCAGTGGAGGCATCGCTGCGCAGAACATGAACAGTGAGTACGCCAGTGTCAGCGAGCAATCAGGAATCAAGGCCGGTAATGGCGGCTTCCAGGTTGAGGTCAAAGGCAATACCGACCTTGTGGGTGCGGTCATTGCCAGCACCGACAAAGCGGTAGCCGATGGCAAGAACACCCTGAGTACTGGAACGCTGACCACGTCTGACATCAAGAACAAGGCTGAGTACGACGCAACCAGCATCAACCTGAGCGGTGGCTATGGTGGCAGTATCGGTCGTGACGGCAACGGTAATGCCAGCGCTACGGCCAACCCCAATGGTCCCAAGGTGCCCAATAAAGGTGGCGTCAGTATGTCCACGCCGGTGGTGCTATACGCCGGAGACAGTTCCAGTAGCACCACCCACAGTGGCATTAGCGGTGCGGCCGTTACTATTACCAATGGCACCAAACAGCAGGAGTTGACCGGTCAGACGGCGGAGCAGGCCATCGCCGCGATCAATACCGATGTCTCCAGTGAGCGTGACGGCAGCAACAAACTAAAACCGATTTTCGACGCCCAGGAAATCGGCGTGGATTTCGAGATCGTCGGCAAGTTTGTGCAAAACGTTTCCCAGTATATCGATAGTCGTGCGCGGGAAATCGATCAGAAAAAGGAGCAGGCCAACGCTGAAAAAGCCGCTGCTGACAATGAGAGTTTGTCTCTCAGCGATCGAATAGCGCACCACGAAAATTATTTACAGCTCAATCAGCAGATCAAGGAGATTGGCGATAACTGGGGCGCCGGTGGAACTTACCGGCAAATCGCAACGGCGCTGGTCGCCGGTATCAGCGGCAACGTGGCTGGGAGCGGCGCTCAGTTCGCGCAAAACATGGTGGTCAACTACGTCCAGCAACAAGGCTCGGCGTACATCGGCGACCTCGTGAAAAAAGGCTTGAAGGAAGGCAGCCCTGAACACGCAGCGCTGCATGCAATTCTCGGTTGTGCCGGCGCCGCCGCAAGCAGCCAGAGCTGCGCGGCAGGTGCCTTGGGCGGATCTGCCGCCAGTCTGCTGGCCGGCCTGTTCGCTGACGCCGATCCGAACGAAACCGCTGAATCGAGAGAGGCCAAACGCAACATCATCACCAGCATCGTGACCGGCATTGCGGCCATGAGTACTCCGAATGGTGCCGCCACCGCGAACAACGCGGCTGCGGCAAACGTCGATAACAACTGGTTAGCGACGCAGCAGTATGTGCAGGCCAAGAAAGAAATTGATGCTGAGCCTAATGTGCTCAAGAAGTTGGCGATCATCGAAAAGTGGGGGGTGACGTCACTGCGTCAAGATCTCCTGACAACGGCTGGAGTCATGAAGGGTTTCACAGATGGCATGGCCGGAGCGGGCTTGGGAACTCTGGATAGCGCCGTCATGCTTATGCGGGATCCTATGAAAAGCTGGGAGGCTATCGAGGAATTCGCAGGCTCCGATGAAGCCCAAGCGCTTCTGGGTAAGGCTGTTGCCGACGCGTTCAAATCTCAAATCGACCAGATTAAGCAGGCAACTGTCGAAGGCGGCGATGCCAACGCTGAAAACCTCGGACGGCAGATGGGCCAGTCCGTTGCGCTTGTTATCCAGCTTCTGATTGGCGGAGGCAGCAGCTCTGCAAATAGTGCATTGATCTTGTCGAGAATGGGTATCGACGTCTCGGTGAATACGGTCAAGAAAATTGGAGCTTCGTTTGATCTCGACGTTGTTAAAACTCAAATCACTAAGCTGCCAAGCGTCGTACGGGACACAGATGTACCGATCATTGATCCGGTTAAACCGGTAACCCCGCCAAAAACTGACGTCACGCCTCCGAAGGTAGATACGACAGTCCCTAAGGATGGCGATCTGCCTCCTAAAGATGGCGTCAAGCCTTCGGAGGTTGAGCCGCCACCTCCTGAAAAGGTCCCTGACGAATTTATTCCACCAGGAATGGATCGACCATTCAGGCCAGTAAATCCCGAACATCCACCTATCCAATCTGTGGTTGATGCAATGGAAAGCCCACTGATCAAAAAAATGGTAGCGTGCGATAGCGTCGACTGCTCGGAAATTGCGATAAAACTCTTTGACGCCGCTGAAGGCAAAGGGAAAATTATAGAAGTTAGGCCCGTGCAGTCTGGGAAGTTAACGCTATTTGAAAATGGCAAAATCGAAGCAGATCAGATATACCATCAGGTTTATACAGATGGCCGCTATGTATATGATCCGCGTCTGTCTTCGAACCCGATTCCAAAAGGAGATTGGGAGCAGCACATCAAAGGGATGAATCCCGAAGGTGTTAAGATTTCAGATAACTTAAAAGGTCTTTAGTTTATGAAGATTGAGAATCAAGAAGGGCTTCTTCTCAATGTTATTGCTGATATAGGCGTCTTGGAATGGCGGAAATATCAGCAGCGATTTCCTGAAGTGAAGATTGGTAATGAAATACGGCGTGAAGATCATTCTGGGCTTCCTCCATTTATCGCTTTCAGATTCAAGTTTATTAGCGAGGATGCTATTGATAAATTGAGGTCCACAGTGGAAGGCTACAAGGGGGCGTTGTCATGGTCTCTTGTTGGGCGGTCGCGCGAGGGACTACCTGGGATTAATTGGATGATCGCGCCCTCCAGGCTGTGGGAGGTGGAAGAATGCGCGTTTAAATCGAATATTTCTGCCGCAGTGTATTTATCTATTCACGAGCCTTTACTTGGTCCGTTGGCATACAAGGATTTGGCCAGGCTGACAGAACATATTCGCTCGGAATTCTCGATATTTTGAAAAACTAGAGGGCGAAGAATTTCTGGATCCTATATGACAGGACACTTGTGCAAGGTTACCTGGATAAGTGAGTTTAGATATCATCTAGGGGCGGGCGGCGTAAAAATAGCGAGAGTAAACGGGTAGAGATAAATG